>NZ_CP033012.1:0-362710 GCF_005080765.1 Buchnera aphidicola (Anoecia oenotherae) | reverse complement strand
ATAAGAGAAAATATGAATAAAATTACTTTAAATACATTTTCACAAGAAGTCAATTTATCAATAGATCGTATAATTCAAATTTTTAAAAAAATAGGAATTGTTAAAAATAATAAAGATCATATCGATTATGAAGAAAAAATAATTTTTTTAAAATTTATTAAAAACGAACTAGTGAATCAAAAAAACACTTTTACATTGAAAAGAAAAGTTCATAGTATATTAAATATTTCTAACAATAATGGTAAAATAAAATCTGTAAACATAGAATTTAGAAGAAAGCAAAACGTTTTTGATGAAAAAAACACTAATAATATTACAAAAAATGAAAAAAAATCTTTTAAAAAAAGAATTATTTTAGATTCTAAAAAAAATCAAAATGATATAATCATTTCTAAGAAAATAATAAATAATAAAAAAAACAATACTAAAAAAACTGAAAACATTTTTATTTCTGATGAAAAAGATTTAAAAAAACTACAAAAATGTTCAAAAAAAAACTTTAAGATTAATAAATCTAGCATTATAACAAGAAAAAAAAACATTGACGATAAAATTAATAAAATAAAAAAAAATAAAATAGAAAAAAATAATAATTCAAAATCTTTATTAAATATCAATAAATTTAATATTAATCTAGATGAAAACAACATTACTAAAAATAGTACTAAAATAAAAAAAAAGTTATTTACATCTAAAAAAAACAAAAAAAATCTAAATAATATAGAAAATAAAAATGAAAATAAAAAGAATACTCAATTCTTTTCTAAAAATAAAGATGAAAAAGAACATTTAATACCGTTACATGGTTTTAAAAAACCATTAAAAATTATCAAGAAAAATATTATAATAAGAGAGAAAATTACCATACATGAATTATCTAATAAAATGGCAACAAAAAAAAACAAAGTAATACAAACAGCAAAGGAATTAGGTATTTCATTTAAAAATAATGAAATAATTGATCAAGATACAGCTCAATTAATTGCTGAAGAAATGGGACATAAAGTAATAATAAAAAACACAAACTATTTAGAAGAATCATTATTAAATAAAAAAAATTTCAAAAATCAAAAATTAATAATCAGACCTCCTATAGTAACAATTATGGGACATGTAGATCATGGTAAAACAACTCTTTTAGATAGTATAAGAAAAATTAATACTGTTGATAAAGAAGCGGGAGGAATTACTCAACGTATTGGAGCCTATAATGTAAAAGTTAATAAAACAAATACTATAACTTTCCTAGATACTCCTGGACATGCAGCATTTACAGCTATGCGAGCTAGAGGTGCTAACGTAACAGATATAGTGGTTTTAATAGTTGCTGCTGATGATGGAGTAAAACCTCAAACAATAGAAGCTATTCAACATGCAAAGGCAGCAAAATCACCTATTATTATAGCTATAAATAAAATTGACAAATCTGATTCTAATCCAAAAAAAATACAAAAAGAACTAATAAAATATAACATTGTTTCAGAAAAATGGGGTGGAGAAACCATGTTTGTTAAAATCTCTTCTAAAACAGGAGAAGGTATACCAAATTTATTAGATTCTATTCTACTTCAAGCTGAAATGTTAGAACTAAAAGTGTCATCCTCCGGATTAACTGAAGGAATAGTTTTAGAATCTTTTTTAGATAAAGGATTAGGTCCAGTAGCTACTATTTTAATAAAAGAAGGAATGTTAAAAAAAGGAGATATTGTGTTGTGTGGTTGTACTTATGGGAAAATAAAAGTTATAAAAAACGAAGTAGGTCGATTAGTCAAACATGCTAAACCTTCTATTCCAGTTCAAATATTTGGTTTATCCGATATACCTATATCTGGAGACAAAATCAATATTGTTGAAAATGAGAAACAAGCTAGAGAAATTGCTGTATATAGACAAAAAAGAATACATGAGTACAAACTATCTAAAGAAAAAATGTTAACATTAGATACTATCTTTAATAATTTAAATAAAAAAACTAATTTAGAATTAAATATAGTTTTAAAATCAGATACACAAGGTTCTTTGGAAGCAATTAAAACTGCATTACAAAAAGTTTCTACTGAAACTACAAAAATAAAAATTATAGGATCCGGAATAGGCGGAATAACAGAAACAGATGTATCTTTAGCTATAGCTTCTAAATCTATTATTATAGGATTTAATGTTAGAGCAAATTCCTCATCTAAAAAATTAATTCAATTAGAAAAAGTAGATATCAGGTATTATTCTGTTATTTATGATTTACTAGATGCTATAAAAATTTCCGTCAATGAACTATTAATACCAAAAAAAGTTCAAAAAATTATTGGATTAGCTACTGTAAGAAACATCTTTAAATCTCCAAAATTTGGCATAATTGCAGGATGCATGGTTACAAGCGGAACAATAAAAAGACATTGTTCTATACATATATTAAGAGATAGTAAAGTGATATATACAGGAGAATTAGAATCGCTTAGAAGATTTAAAGATGATGTTGCTGAGGTAAGAAATGGAGTAGAATGTGGAATTGGTGTAAAAAACTATAACGATATTCGTGTTAATGATATAATAGAAGTATTTAAATTAACAGAAAAAAATCTGTAAATCTTTGATTTTTTTAAATATATTTATATCATACAAAACATATCATATAATTTATGACAATAAATTATTATTTATATATTTAAATAAAAATAGTTATATAACTGTAATTTAATAAAATTATGAATGAAAAATATTACCGTTCAATACGTATTTCAGAAGTCCTAAAAAAAGAAATTTCTTATATTTTTTTAAAAAAAATTAACGATCCACGAATCATTAAATCTATGTTAACTGTTTTAGATATAAAACTATCAAAAGATTTATCTAATGCCAATATATATATTGGATTTATGACAGAAAATAACAAAGATATTTGTAATAAAACTATTAAAATAGTTCAAAATTGTGCAGGATATATTAGATCACTGTTATCAAAAAAAATACAATTAAGAATTACTCCAATATTGAACTTTAAACACGATACTTCTTTTTCAACGGGTAATTACATTAGTAATATAATAAATCAAATAAAAAATAATTAATATAATTCATTAAAAATATTCATAAGGTATTTAATGTCTACTTTAATAATATATCGAGCTGTAAACGGAATATTACTTTTAGATAAACCATGTGGATATTCATCAAATAATATTTTACAAAAAGTAAAAAAAATTTTTTGTGCTAAAAAAGCTGGTCATACTGGATCTTTAGATCCAATCGCTTCAGGAATGTTACCTATTTGTTTTGGAGAAGCTACAAAAATTGCACAATATTTACTAAATTCAAATAAAACTTATCATGTAATTTTTAAACTAGGTCAAAGCACATCAACATTTGATTCTGAAGGAAAAGTATTATTAATAAGAAAAATCAACGTAAATGATCAAAAAATAAAAAAAGTTTTAGATCAGTTTACTGGATATACTTACCAGATTCCACCAATGTATTCAGCTATAAAATATAATGGTAAACCATTATATTTTTACGCACGAAAAAATATTGTTATAAATAGAAAAAAAAGATTAATACATATTAGTAATATTCAATATATAAATTATAAAAATAATCTTATAGAATTAAAAATAAGTTGTTCTAAAGGAACTTATATCCGTTCTTTAATTCACGATATAGGAGAAAAGTTAAAATGTGGAGCTCATATAATCTTTTTGAGAAGATTAAAAATAGCACATTATACAGAGTCTGATTTAATAAATTTTAATTCAATACAAACATTGAAAAATAATTTTAAAAATTTTGTTTCTCCTTCTGTATTTTATAAAAAAATAGATCAATTCCTAATTTCAATAGATACTGTTTTATCCCATCTAAATGAAATTATTTTGAATTACGAAGAAGAAATTTTGTTCAAGAATGGAAATAATGTTCTTTTGAAAAAAAATAATCTTGTCAATGGAATAATAAGAGTAAAATCAAAAAAAAAAAAAACGTTAATAGGTATTGGATTTATAAAAAATAAAACTGTTCTGTTTCCAAAAAGAATAATATTCTAATTTTATAAATTTAATAAAATTAAAAATATTTAATTTAAAATTATTTTTTTTTATATTGAATATTTTAGTTAAATGTGAATTTAATTATTAAGTATGGAAATTTTATATATGTCAATAACATCTAAAAAAAAAAAACAAATTATCATAAAATTTGGAAAAAATGAAAAAGATAGTGGACGTTCAACAGTTCAAGTAGCTTTATTAACAGAAAGAATAAATCAACTACAAAATCATTTTTCTTTACATAAAAAAGACCATTCTGGAAGAAGAGGTCTAATAAAAATTATATCTTATCGTAGAAAATTACTTAAATATTTAAAGATAAACTATTTAGATCAATATCATCTAATAATTAATAAATTATCTCTGCGTCACTAAACAACATGAACGTTTTTAAATTAAATACTCCTTTAAAAGGGCTCAAAATAGCCCTTTTTTAATTTTAATAAAATTATTTATATGTTTATAATGAATTATATAATACAACATATGTTTTTATAATTTAAATTAAAATATATATTCAATGTTACTCAATATTAAGGATACCAGTTTTGCTAAATCCAATTTTCCATAAGTTTCAATATGGACAACATATTATTAGTTTAGAAACAGGATTAATTGCTCGACAAGCTACTTCTTCTGTTTTAATAAATATGGATGATACTGTTGTATTAGTTACTATAGTAGAAAAAGAATCCTCTACACCAACAGATAAAAATTTTATTCCTTTATCAGTAAACTATCAAGAAAGAACATATGCTGCAGGTCGTATACCAGGAGGTTTTTTTAGAAGAGAAGGGAGACCAAGTGAAAATGAAATATTAATCGCCCGTTTAATTGATAGACCAATTCGTCCTTTATTTAATAAAGGTTTTTCTAATGAAATTCAAATAATTGCCACAGTTTTATCTCTAAATCCAGAAGTAAATCCTGATTTAGTAGCTATAATTGGAACTTCTACTGCTCTTACTCTATCTAATATTCCTTTTCAAGGACCTATCGGAATTGCAAGAATAGGACTTGTTAATAATGAATATGTACTAAATCCTTCAACTACAGCAATAAAATCAAGCGAACTAGATTTAATTATTTCTGCAACTAATGAATCTGTAGTTATGATTGAATCTAAATCAAATATGCTATCTGAAAAAAAAATTCTAAACGCTATTAAATTTGGATTTGAAAAACAAAAAACATTAATTAAAAATATTTTAATTTTTGTAAAAAAACATAAAATAATTAAAAATTATAAAACTCATTCGTTATATGAATATGATCAAGTTTTATATTCGACAATAAAAAAAATAATAGAAATACCGATTAAAAATATTTTTTTTAAATCAAAAAAAAATGAAAAAATAGAAAAACTAAATACATTAAAATGTAATTTATTAAAAATTTTAAAAAATAAAGAATTAATATTTGAAGATGTAATTATTGAAAATATATATGTAGATATTTTAAAAAAAACTATTCGAAAAAAAATTTTAAAAGAAAAAGTAAGAACTGATGGAAGATCAAAAAAATCTATTCGAAAAATAAGTATTAAAACTGGATTGTTACCAAGGGTTCACGGATCAGCTTTATTTACTAGAGGAAATACTCAAGCTTTAGTATCTATTACTTTAGGAACATCTCGTGATGCACAAAATATAGACGAATTAATTGGAGATCGGACCGATAATTTCTTATTTCATTATAATTTCCCTCCTTATTCAGTTGGAGAAATAGGAGTAATAGGATCTCCAAAAAGAAGAGAAATTGGACATGGAAAACTAGCTAAACGAAGTTTACTCTCCGTAATGCCTAAAATAAACAAATTTCCATATACTATTAGAGTTGTTTCTGAAATTACTGAATCTGATGGTTCATCTTCAATGGCTTCAGTATGCGGTGCTTCTTTAGCATTAATGAATGCTGGTGTACCAATAAAATCAGGAATAGCAGGCATAGCTATGGGACTTATAAAAGAAAAAAATAAATATATTATACTTTCAGACATTATTGGAGAAGAAGATTTTTTTGGAGATATGGATTTTAAAATATCTGGAAATTATATAGGAATAACAGCATTACAAATGGATATAAAAATTAATGGAATAAACCAAAAAATTATTGAAGAAACATTATATCAGGCAAAAGAAGCTCGATTAAAAATTTTAAAAAAAATGGATGAATCAATAAGTATTCCAAAAAAAGAAATATCTATTTATGCTCCTAGAATTTATACAATTAAAATTAATCCTGAGAAAATAAAAGATGTTATTGGAAAAGGAGGTTCAATTATTAGAATGTTAACAGAAGAAACGGGTACAACTATAGAAATAGAAGATAACGGGATGATAAAAATATCTTCAGCTTTTCAAGAAAAAGCTATTCATGCTATTCGTAGAATTAAAGAAATCACAGCCGAAATTATAGTTGGAAAAATTTACCCTGGAAAAGTTATACGTATCGTAGATTTCGGAGCTTTTGTATCTATCGGAATAGGAAAAGAAGGGTTAGTACATATATCACAAATAGATAAAAATCATGTAGAAAAAGTTTCTGATCATCTTCATTTAAATCAAATAGTTCAAGTCAAAGTATTAGAACTTGACAAACAAGGTAGATTACGACTAAGTATTAAAGCTGCAAATAATGATATATAAAAACATATATAAAATCTATATATTGATATATATCAATATATATTCTGTTTAAATGTTAACAAAACTATGTTTTTTAAAAAAAAATAATTATATGTTATCAATATTAACTGAAAGTAATTTATTTAAATTATCAAATATTTAAATAAAATTAAATTTTTAATTTATTATCTTTAATAGTAATAAGAAAAATTTTTGTTTAATAAATTCATATTAAGATTTAGAATTAAAGAAAAAAAACAATTTTACATTTAAGATTTACTATAAAATCAATAAAATATTTATTTTATTATATATTATTACTATTTTTAATATGTTAATATTGGAAATATATTTTTATAAAAAACCAGATTTTATTACTAAAAATTTAGAATTAATAATATTAGTAATATCATTTTTTGTCAGTTAGCATTATTTAATTAAAGCTGGTTCACATTATTCAATGAAAAATAAAAAATTTTATTTTGATGATTTATGTAAGCTAGCCGCCGTAAATAAAGAGGCATAAGTATTACATGACTCATATCGAAACATCATTTTTAAAACTTGGTTTAAACATTAATTTAACTAAATCTTTACATGAAATGGGATATACAAAACCTTCTCCTATTCAATTTTCTTGCATCCCTTATTTATTAAAAAACTATGACGTTTTAGGAATGGCTCAAACTGGAAGCGGGAAAACTGCTGCTTTTTCTTTACCACTATTACAAAATCTAGATTTACTTCTAAAACTTCCTCAAGTTTTAGTTTTAGCCCCAACTAGAGAATTAGCAGTTCAGGTATCAGAAGCATTTTTAGTATTTTCAAAATATATTAAAGGAGTACAAATACTAGCTTTATATGGAGGTCAAAAATATGAAAATCAGTTAAGATCTTTAAAAAAAGGCCCTCATATAGTAGTAGGAACACCAGGAAGACTGTTAGATCATCTAAAGCGAGGAACTCTTAATTTATCAAGATTAAAAAGTTTAGTTCTAGACGAAGCTGATGAAATGTTAAGAATGGGATTCATTGAAGATGTAGAAAATATTATGGCAAAAATTCCAAAAAACCATCAAACTGCTTTGTTTTCTGCAACTATGCCTGACGCCATTCGGAAAATTTCTAAAAGATTTATGAAAAATCCAAAAGAAATATGCATAAAATCTAATATTACTAATAAACCTGATATAGAACAAAGCTATTGGATTGTTAATATAAGAAAAACAGAAGGACTTATTCGATTTTTAGAAGTAGAAGATTTTTTATCTGCTCTAATATTTGTTAGAACTAAAAGTGCAACTCTAGAAGTTTCCGAATCTCTTGAAAAACATGGATATAATAGTGCAGCATTAAACGGTGATATGAATCAAGCTCTTCGAGAACAAACTCTAGAAAAATTAAGAACTGGTAAACTCGACATATTAATTGCTACAGATGTAGCAGCTAGAGGTTTAGATGTAGATCGATTAACTCTAGTAATAAACTATGATATTCCTATGGACGTAGAATCATATGTACATCGAATAGGACGTACCGGAAGAGCAGGAAGAACTGGAAAAGCTTTACTTTTTGTAGAATATAGAGAAAAAAGACTGTTAAGAAATATTGAAAGAATAACAAAATCAAAAATTTTCGAAACAAAGTTGCCTAATAACTCATTATTAACAGAAAAACGATTGAAAAAAATTAATTTAAAAATAGAAAAACAGCTAAATAGTAAAGATTTAGTTGATTATCAATTAATTTTAAAAAAGTTAAAATGTTTTGAACATATTGCTATTGAAAAGTTAGCTGCAGCTCTACTTAAAATGGCTCAGGGAAAAAGATCACTAATTATTAAGTCCGAACCGTCATACAAAACCAACAAATTTATAATATCAAAAAATAGCACAAAACCATTTAATAATTTTAAGAAAAATAAATTCAGAAAAGATAAAAATATCTTAATGAATATATACAAAATTGATGTTGGAAGAAACGATGGAGTAGAAGTACGACATATAGTAGGCGCAATTGCAAATGAAGGAAATTTAAGTAGTAAAGATATAGGAAACGTAAGACTTTTTCCTATTTATTCTACAATTGAATTACCTGTATCTTTACCTGCAAAAACATTAAATTTTTTTTCTAAAACACGAATTTTAAATAAATTAATTAATATAAGACTTATTTCAAATAATAAAAATTATAAGTTAAAAAAATATAATGAAAAAGCTCGTTTTTTTAATAAAAAAACTTTTTTAAAATATGTTCCTGAACGAAAAAAAGTAAATCGACGTAGAACTTCACAAAATTAACAACTTTTATTCTTTCAAGTTCAAATATATAGTTTATGCCACATCGTGGCATATATTATTATATTACATAAATATTTTTATATTTGTACTTATAAATTTTTCATTGCAATAGCTTCTATTTCTAAATTAGCACCATATGGTAAATTTACTACTTGAACACAAGATCTTGTAGGAAATTTAGAATTATGATTTAAAAAAAAATTTTCATATGCTATATTTATTTTTTTTAAATCATGTATATCAGTAACATATACTGTGGTTTTAATAATATTATTAACCTTAAATTCTCCTTCTTGTAAAATGTGGTTTATATTGTTTAAAATGAACATTGTTTCTTCAGTTATATTTTTATTTAAAAAATTATATTTTTTATTTAATCCAATTTGTCCAGATATAAACATTATATTATTAAATATAGATCCTTGAACGTATGGTCCTAATGGACTTGCTACTTTATTTGTTTGTATTACTTTAAACATAAATAATCCTTATTATAAGAATTTAAAAAAAAATTATATATATAATAACTTTAAAAAGTAATTTTCAACTACATAAATATATATATTCTTTTTATTTAAAAAGCTTTATTTCTAAATAATTACTTATTACTTTTTTTATTTATATATTAATTTAATTTTAATTTATCGTTTTATTTAAACTCAGTATTAATAAAGATTTAATAGTATGCAATTTATTTTCCGATTGTCTAAAAATAATTTCTTTATTTTTTTCAAAAACGCTATTTGTAATTTCTATACCATTGTTTAAATTATACGAAGAATTTATATTTTTAGATAAAACCGTTTTTTTATCGTGTAAAGCAGGAAGACAATGTAATACTTTTACATTTTTATTATTAGTTAATGTTAATAATTCTTCATTTACTTGATATTTATATAAACAATCAATAGTCTTTGTCCACTGATTATTATCATCACCCATAGATAACCATACGTCCGTATATACGTAATCTACATTTTTTAATCCTAAATCAATATTATCAGTAAACAAAATATTTTTATTCTTTTCTATTAAATTATTTATATATTTATTTTCTTTTATTGTTTTTCTTAAATATTTTTTTGGAGATATTATACGAAAATCAAATTTATATAATGTAGATATTTCTATTAAACTATTTGAAATGTTGTTGTTAGAATCTCCTATATAGGCTAATTTAATATCAGATAATGATTTAAAATCATGAAGGTCTTCTTTTATAGTTAACATATCTGCTAACATTTGAGTGGGATGATACTGTTTCGTTAATGCATTCCACACAGGAATATAAGAAAATAATGCTAATTCATCGATATTATTATGATCTACTCCTCTGAAAAATATTCCATCATATATTGATGTTAAAGTTCTAGCTGTATCTCTAATTGATTCTTTATATCCTATGTGTGAATTTTTAGATTCTAAATATGTAGTATTTGCTCCTTGATCAAAAGCAGCAATTTCTATTGAACATTTTGTACGTGTAGATTCTTTTTCAAAAATTAATGCAATATTTTTTCCCTTTAAATATTTTTTTTCATTATTTTTTTTTTTCTCTACTTTTAATTTTTGTGCTAAATGTAATAATTCATCTATTTCTGCTTTATTAAAATCTAATATTCTTAAAAAATTTTTTTTGTATATTTTATTCATATAATTGATCTTCTAGTTTTTTTAAAGAAACATATTTGATATATAAATTTAACATTTCATACTATACATAATTCATTAAAACCAACATCTACACTTCAAAAAAAAAATTTTTATATATTTATATATTAAAAATCATATGTATATGATATAAATGCTTTTTTTATTAAGAACAAACCATAATTTGTTATAAATAAATTTATATTCAAAATTTAATACAAATATTTTAAACATATATAAATAATCATCGTATGAATCATCTTTAATGTATTATACTACTAAATACGTTTTTATTAAAAAATTTTAAAAAACAATATATAATTTCTTTATTAAATAATATATGGGACTGATATGAAGTGCTTTATTAAAGATAAAATATTAAATGTACCAAATATAGAATGCATTATTGTAGGAGTATTTGAACATAACAAGCTATCTCATTTTGCAAAAAAAATAGATATAAAAAGCAAAGGATATATTTCTAGTTTAATAAAATCAGAACCACAATTGAGTAAACCGGGAAATGGAGTTTTTTTATATAATATTCCTAATATTAATTTTAAAAAAGTAATATTAGTTGGATGTGGAAACGAAGATACTATAACTTATGAAAATTATATAAAATTTATAAATAAAAGTATAAATATATTAAAAACTATTATTGCACCAACTGTTTTTTTTTCATTATTAGATTTAAATGTTAAAAAACATAATTTATATTGGAAAATAAGAACATTTATAGATATTATATACGATTCTTTTTACATTTTTAACAAATATAAAAAAAGTAATAAATATTTTAATTTAAAAAAAATTTATTTTTCTTCTACTTCAAAAAAAGAACAAGAAATCGGTGAAAAAGCCATTAAACACAGTATAGCAATATCTATAGGAAAAAGTTACGCTAAAAATTTAGCTAATTGTCCTCCTAATGTTTGTAATCCAGCTTATTTAGTATCTTGCGCTAAACAATTAAAACATAAATATAAAAATACAATTAATATTAGTATTTTAAATGCTAAAAAAATAAAAAATTTAGGAATGAATGCATATTTATCAGTCGGAAAAGGATCTAAAAATAAACCTTATATTTCTATTATAAAATATAAATCTACAAATCATATTATAAATGAAAAACCAATTATTTTTCTAGGAAAAGGTATTACTTTTGATTCTGGAGGTATTTCCATAAAATCTTCATACGCAATGGACGAAATGAAATACGATATGTGCGGAGCAGCAGCAGTATATGGAATCATGTCATCTATAGCTCAATTAAATTTACCTATTAATATAATTGGAGTGTTAGCTGGTAGTGAAAATATGCCAGATGGAAATTCATTTCGTCCAGGTGACATCATAAAAACCATGTCTGGAAAAACAGTAGAAATAATTAATACAGATGCAGAAGGACGGTTATTGTTATGCGATACACTTACTTATCTAGAAAAATATGATCCTGAGATAGTAATAGATATTGCTACATTAACAGGAGCATGCATAATAGCATTAGGAAAAAACGTTAGTGGTTTTATGACCCAAGATAAATTACTGTCTAAAGAACTGATAACAGCTTCTAATCAAACAAATGATAAAATATGGAAGCTTCCTATGTTTAAAGAATACTACAAAGAATTAAAATCAAACATTGCAGATTTAAAAAATATTGGAAATGGAACAGCTGGTGCTATAACTGCAGCTTGTTTTTTATCTTATTTTGCAAAAAAATATCGTTGGGCTCATCTAGATATTGCAGGAACAGCATGGACTTCCGGAACAGAAAAAAGTGCTACTGGACGTCCTATAAATTTAATATTGCAATTTCTATTAAATAAATGCAAATTATCTCAATAATAATATAAATTTATTGTATCTATATTCTGAATACAATAAAACTTTATATTATAATTTAATTAATTTTTAACAAATTTATATTTTTTGTATTTTTTAATTTTAAATTTATAAATTTATAAATTTATAAATTTCAATAAATAAACTTTATATTATAATATAATTTACATATCAAAATTGTTTAATAATAATATTACAAATAAATTACTATGAAAAATAAATACAATCCAAATTTAGTTGAACAAAAAATATATTCTTTTTGGGAAAAAAATAATTTTTTTAAACCTAATAATAATAAAGATAAAAAAAGTTTTTGTATTATGATGCCTCCTCCAAATGTAACTGGTAACTTACACATGGGACATGCTTTCCAACAAACCTTAATGGATATTCTAGTACGTTATAATAGAATGAAAGGAAAAAATACTCTATGGCAAACGGGAACTGATCATGCTGGTATTGCTACTCAAATTATTATTCAAAAAAAAATAATCAAAGAAAAAGGTGTATTTCCGAAAAATTATACAAGAGAAAAATTAACCAAAATTGCATGGGGATGGATAAAAAAAACAAAAAAAACTATAAACAATCAAATAAAAAGATTAGGCTGTTCAGTAGATTGGACAAGAGAACGTTTTACTTTAGATCCTAAAATTTCAAAAGCTGTGCAAAAAGCATTTATAAAATTATACCACAATAAATTAATTTATAAAAAAAAACGTCTAGTAAATTGGGATACAACGGTAAAAACAGTTATATCAGATTTAGAAATAGAATACCGTGAAATTAATAAAACGTTTTGGTATATAAAATATCCTATCTATAAAAAAAAATCACATGACGAATCTTCAACTAATTTTATTGAAATAGCTACCACACGTCCTGAAACATTATTAGGAGATGTAGCTATAGCTGTTAATCCATTAGATACTAAAAATAATCATTTTATTGGAAAAAAAGCAATCATTCCAATAATAAATCGCATTATTCCTATAATTGGAGATTCTTCAATTAAGATAAATAAAGGAAGTGGATGTGTAAAAATAACTCCAGGTCATAATTTTATAGACTATTCTATAGCAGTAAAAAACAAACTACCTATTATTAGTATTTTTTCTTCTTCTGGAACTATTTTAAATATATTAAAATCATATGATTATTGCGGAAGAAAAATAAATATGAAACATTTAAAAACTCCTATCATATTTCAACATTTAACTATTTTTGAAGCAAGAAAAAAAATAATACTAGAAATAAAAAAATTAGGATTATTAAAAAATACTACTAGTATAATAGGAAAAGAAGCATATAGTGATAGAAGCGGTTCTATCATAGAACCAATGTTAAAAACTCAATGGTATTTAAAAACTAATTCTCTATCAAAAAAAGCTATTTTAGCTGTAAAAAATAATTCTATTAAAATATTCCCTAAACAATATGTAAATATGTATTTTTCTTGGATGAATAATATTCAAGACTGGTGTATATCTCGCCAATTATGGTGGGGACATCGTATACCTATTTGGTACGATAAAGAAAAGAAAATATATGTTGGAAAAAACGAAAAAGATATAAGGAAAAAATATTTGATTGATAAATCTGTTGTTTTAATGCAAGAAAAAGATGTATTAGATACTTGGTTTTCTTCAGCTTTGTGGACTTTTTCAACTTTAGGTTGGCCTAAAAAAACAGACGAATTAAAAACTTTCCATTCTACCAATGTATTAATAAGTGGATTTGACATTATATTTTTCTGGATAGCTAGAATGATCATGTTAACTTTATACTTTATAAAAGATAAACATGGAAATCCTCAAGTTCCGTTTAAAAAATTGTATATTACTGGATTAATTAAAGATGAACAAGGATTAAAAATGTCAAAATCAAAAGGAAATGTAATAGATCCTTTAGATATGATTGATGGAATTAATTTACCAGATTTAATTAAAAAACGAACTAGTAATTTAATTAAATCTAATACATTGAACACTGTCATAAATCTTACAAAAAAACAATTTCCATATGGAATTGAAGCTATGGGTACAGATGCTTTAAGATTTACTTTTTCTTCTATAGCATCTAATAATAGATTTATTAATTGGGATATGAATAAATTAAAAGGATATAGAAATTTTTGTAATAAATTATGGAATGCAAGTCGTTTTGTTATAAACAAAATTAATATATCTAAATTAAATATATATCAAAAAAATATAGAAACAAGATGTATTTTAAATAAATGGATTAATATAAAATTCAACGATTTAATTAAAGATTATGAAAATAATTTAAATAACTTTAGATTTGATATAGCTTCTCAAGCTCTATATAATTTTTTATGGAATAATTTTTGTGATTGGTATTTAGAATGCTCTAAACTTTTTATAAATAAAAATTTTTTTAATGATAAAAAAAAGTTAGAAATAGAATATACTTCTTTAAATATATTAGAAAACTTTTTAATACTATCCCATCCTATTATTCCATTTATTACAGAAATAATTTGGAAAGAGATTAGTATTGCAAAAAAAATGCCATTTACATCTATTATGTTACAACCATTCCCAAAATTTAATTCATTATTAGTAGATAAAAAATGTTTCATAGAAATGAAATGGTTAAAAACAATTATTACGTCTGTTAGAAAACTTCGATTAGAACTTAATATAAAAAAATTTATAAAAATATCTATATGTGTTCAATTAAATGATAGTATAGGAGAAGAAATAATTACAAAATATTCTAAATATTTATGCAAACTATCTAATTTAACTTGTATAACAAATTTAAACAATGAAAATAATAAAACAAACTATATACAAAGAATAATAAACAATATAATTTTTTATATTCCTATAAAATATAAAGAAAAAATTATATATAAAAATAATTTATTAATAAAAAAATTACATAAAATCAATTTAAAAATTGAAATTAGCAAAAAAAAATTATCTAATAAAGATTTTTTAAAAAAAGCCCCAAAAACTATTTTATTAAAAGAAAAAATTTATTTATCAAAATTAAAAAATAAGAAAAATGAATTGTTAAATTAAATTGTGTAAAAAAATCATTCGTACATTTCATTTTAAAAAAATAACGATGAACCAATGTAAATTGCTATGTTTATATATATAAAATATTTTAAGTGTAAAATTTTGTATTTAAAGTTATAAGGTAAACAATGAATTCTAAACTAAATAATACATTTTGTAAAAAAGATTTAAAAAAAAAAGCAACATATCTTCAACATAATAGAATTACTATCTCATTTTATAAATATTTTTACATAAATAATCCAGTTCAAGTTAGAAATGAATTATATTTATATTTTTTTAAATATAATGTTTTTGGAAGAATATACATATCTACTGAAGGAGTAAATGCACAAATAAGCGTTCCTTATCGTAATTTTGTTAAAGTAAAACACTTTATTTACAATTTACATAGAAATTTAAAAAACATATATCTAAATATAGCTATAGATAACAAAAATTTATCCTTCTGGATGTTAAAAATAAAAGTACGTAAAAAATTAGTATCAGATGGAATTTATATTCCTAATTTTAACAATCAAAAAAAAGGAATATATTTAAATTTTATGCAAGTAAATAAACGCATAAACGATCCTAATACTATATTTGTAGACGTTAGAAATAACTATGAATATAAAGTAGGTCATTTTAAAGGATCTGTACGAATTCCAGGAGATACGTTTAAACAACAAATAAATAACTCTGTCTCTTTTTTAAATAAATTTAAAAAAAAAAATATAGTTATGTATTGCACAGGAGGAATTCGTTGCGAAATAGCAACATCTTGGATGTTATTTAATGGATTTAAAAAAATTTATCATATTTTAGGAGGAATTATAAGATATGTGAACGATTCAAATAAAAAAAATTGCAAAATTAATTTTTTAGGATCTAACTTTGTATTTGATGATCGTATGATAGAAAAAATTACTCAACAAGTTTTATCTTATTGTTATAATTGTAAAAAATCTAGTGATAAATACAAAAACTGTATAAATAATTTTTGTCATAAATTATTTATTCAATGCGATCTATGTGCTAATCAATTAAAATCATATTGTTCTTTAATTTGTATGAATAATCATAATAAAGAATTCTTTAAGTAAAATTAATAAAAACAGCGTATATATATATGTATATATATTAAGTTTATTTAAAATAATTATTTTTTTAATATTTATTTATTTTTTTGATTTATAAATAAAAAGATATTTTTCAAAAATTATATTACTTTTTATTTTTTTGAAAAAATATTCCTGATTAATTTATAAAATTAAACATAAAAAATTTGAAATTATATACATTTTTTTATTTTTATACATTTTATATGTACTTATTTATATGCAATACATTTTAATATTCCAATATTTATATACTACAATTCTAATATAAAACATTTATAAAACAGTCTTTTTTTATTTTTTTATGCGTGTTTTTATTAACAAAAACAATTATTTAATACTATTTTTAATTTTTATGATAGATAATAAATGATTTTAATTTTTAATTTTTTAAAATTAAAAATTAAATAATTTATCTTAAATTTTATGTCAATAATTCTTATTAATAAAATAATTTTTATTCATAAATACATATAAAATATATTATACTTTTGTAAATATAAATTTTCATAAAATTAAAGCTATGTTAGTATAAAGTGAAAACATTTAAATTTTTTATTTTTCATTTAGGAAAACAAAATTTCATGGTAATCCCGATTAAACTTATATTCATGGAAAAAATAAAAGTTAATAAAAAAATAAAAATACAAGGATGGATTCGAACCCGAAGAAGTTCAAAAATAGGAATTTCTTTTCTTAATATATATGATGGATCTTGTATACATACTATTCAAGTAATAGCTCATTCTTCTATAAAAAATTATTCTACAGATGTATTGTGTTTAACTGCTGGTTGTTCTATATCAATAATTGGTATATTAGTTTTATCAAAAGGAAAATCACAAAAATATGAGATTGAAGCACAATCTATTACTGTTCTAGGATGGGTTAATAATCCAAAAAAATATCCTATTTCTTCTAAGAATCATACTACTCAATATTTAAGAGAAGTATCTCATTTAAGAGCTAGAACTAATGTTATTGGATCAATTTGTAGAATTAGAAATACTCTTTCATTTGAATTACATAATTTTTTTTTTAAAAACGAATATTATTGGATTCCAACTCCTATTATTACGAGTATAGATACAGAAGGTAGCGGAGCTATGTTTCGCGTATCTACACTAGACTTTAAAAATATTCCTAAAGATGTACACAAAAATGTAAACTTTAAGGAAGACTTTTTTGGAAAAGAATCTTTTTTAACTGTATCAGGACAATTAACTTTAGAATCATACGCTTGTGCTATATCAAAAGCTTACACTTTTGGACCTACTTTCAGAGCAGAAAATTCTAATACTAGTCGTCATTTATCAGAGTTTTGGATGGTAGAAGTCGAACAATCTTTTTCCAATTTAAATGACATTATAAAATTATCTGAAAATATAATTAAATATATTATTAAAAAAGTATTAGAAAATAATGCTGACGATATTTATTTCTTAGAAAAATTTTCAAAAAAAAATTTATTTAAAAAATTAACATATTGTATAGAAAATCATTTTCTTCAAATTGACTATATAGATGCAATTGAAATATTAAAAAAATCCAATCAATTTAAAACAGATAACATATGTTTTGGAATAGATCTATCTTCTCTTCATGAAAAATATTTAGTAGAAAATCATTTTAACAATCCAGTAATAATAACTAATTATCCAAAATTGTTAAAACCTTTTTACATGAGAATAAATAAAGATAAAAAAACAGTAGCTGCTATGGATATACTCTTTCCTGAAATAGGTGAAATTATAGGAGGATCACAAAGAGAAGAAAGAATTAAAATTTTAGACCAACGTATCAATGAATGTGGTTTAAATAAAAAAGACTATAAATGGTATAGAGATTTAAGATATTATGGAACAGTTCCTCATTCTGGATTTGGATTAGGATTTGAAAGATTAATGTCGTATGTTACTGGAATGTCTAACGTAAAAGACTTAATTCCATTTCCAAGAACAGTAAAAAATTCTAGTTTTTAATAAAAAACTATTCCTATATATATATCTAAACACTAATACTTAACGCATTGTACAATAACTTTATATATATTCTTTATTTTAATACATCAATTCATTGTTATATAATTCAAAATTATTAACTAATTTTACATACTGTTAAAAATGATTGTTTAAAATTAAATTTCTTAAACTAAACATAAATACTTTCATTAAAATAAATCTATAAAATTAAATTTTCACCATTATTTTAACAAAAATGATTACTTAATTTTTTACCCCCTAATAAATGAATATGTAGATAAGGAATTTCTTGACCTCCATGTTTATTGCAATTAATAATTATTCTATATCCATTTTTAGATATATTAAATTTTTTAGCTAATTTTGTAGCCACATATAACATATGACCAAGTAATAACTTGTTTTTAGACTTAACATAAGCCATAGATTGTATATAATTATTAGGAACAATCAAAATATGTATTGGAGCTAACTTATTTTTATCTTCAAAAGCTGTTATTAATTCATCTTGATATTCAATTATTGCAAAACATTTGCGTAATATTATATTTTTAAAAATAATAGATTTTTTTTCATTACTTGTATCCATATAATCCTCATATAAAAAAATAATACTGTTTTAGTGAATAAAAAACACGCGAAATTAATTCTATATTAAATTACTATAATATGTATATCTATATAGAAAAAATTTATTTTTTTGTAATTTTATAATTTTTTATATATTCGTCAATAGCCGTTTTAATATTATCTGACTTTGTTCCAAAAACAGCTTGTATTCCAGATCCCGAAATTATTACTCCTAAAGCACCAATTTTTTTTAATTGTATTTGATTAACTTTAGTATTATCTTTAACTGATACTCTTAAACGAGTTATACAAGCATCTATACTAACGATATTTTCAACTCCTCCAAAAGCATCTACTATTTTAGAAACTATTTTTTCTATATTTTTAGATTTTAATGATTCTGAAAAATATTCTCTTCCAGGAGTTTTTAAATCAAAAATTATTATGAAAGAATAGAAAATAATATAATAAACTATAGCATATAGTACTCCAACAATCGGAAATAACCACAGATTATGACTGTTTCCACTTAATATTAAAAAATCTAAAATTCCATGTGAAAAACTAGTTCCAGCTCTCATATCTAATAAAACACATATAGTAAAAGCTAATCCAGATAAAATTGAATGAATTACATATAATATAGGAGCTACTAATATAAAAGAAAACTCAATTGGTTCTGTAATTCCAGTTACAAAAGCAGTTAAAGCAGCTGAAATCATAATCCCTGCCACTTTTTTTTTGTATTTTGTTTTAGCTGTGTGCCAAATAGCTATAGCAGCACCTGGTAATCCGTACATTTTGAACAAAAAACCGCCAGATAATCTTCCAGCAGTAGTATCTCCAGCCATATATCTAGCTATATCTCCATGAAAAACTTTGCCAGAAGAATTTATGTATTCTCCAATTTGCATTTGAAAAGGAACATTCCATATATGGTGTAATCCAAAAGGAACAAGTATTCTCTCTACTAAACCATAAATTCCAAATGCTATTCCTGGACTTTGATAAGCCGCCCATAAAGAAAAATTTTGAATTATTTGTCCTACTGAAGGCCAAACCATAGAAAGTAATATTCCTAAAAAAACAGAAAAAATACCTGTAATCATAGGAATAAATCTTTTTCCAGAAAAAAATCCTAAGTATTCTGGAAGCTCAATTTTAGAAAAAATATTAAATAAATATGCAGTCATTCCTCCAACAAGAATACCACCTAATATGCCTGTATCAGAAAAATAATTTAAAGATACATTATTTAATGATTGATTTAAAAAAAATGGAGTAAAAACAAACATTGTTTTTTTCATAATTCCATAAGAAATAACTGCTGATAATGCAGCTACTCCATCATTTTTAGTAAAACCTAATGCCACTCCTATAGAAAAAATAACTGACATATTAGAAAATACAGAACTTCCTGCTTCAATCATCACTTTAGAAATAACCGCTGGAATATAATGAAAGTTTGCAGATCCTAAACCTAAAAAAAGACCTGCAATTGGAAGTACAGAAACTGGTAACATTAAAGATTTTCCAATTTTTTGAAAACTTGAAAATGCATTTTGTAACATAAATTATATTATCCTCTATAACTATACATAAAAATATAACTAATATATGAAAAATAATAATTAAATTATTTTAAATATTAAAAATTGACTTAGTAAACTCGTAAAAAATAATATTTTTTTAAAACATTACTAATTACGCTTAAAAAATAATTTATAAAAATTTTTTGTTGTAATTGCTGAAAAAACGTTTAAATCCATATTTTTTATTTTAGATAAACATTTTGCTATATTATACAAATAAGCAGGCTGATTTTCTCTTCCACGATATGGAACAGGACTTAAATAAGGAGAATCTGTTTCTATTAACATTCTTTCTATTGGAACATATTTAACAACTTCTACTAAATGTTGTGCATTTTTAAATGTTGTAATTCCGGAAAAAGAAATAAAAAAATTCATATCTAAAATTTTTTTAACTATTAACTTACTTTCTGTAAAAGAATGTATAACTCCTTTACAAATATATGCTTTTTCTTCTTTTAATATTTTTAAAACATCTAAACTAGAACTTCTCATATGAACTATCAATGGTTTATTAAGATTAATAGCAGTTCTAATATGTTGTCTAAAAAATTTTTTTTGAAGATTAATATTTTTTTTATTATGATAATAATCTAATCCTGTTTCTCCTACTGCTATTACTTTTCGGTTATTAGCAAGTTTTTCTAATTCTAGAAGAGAACTATTATTACTACAATACAAAGGATGTATTCCACACGAATACCAAACTTTTGAACGCAAATCTTCTCCTAAAAAAAATTTTTTAAATTTTTCTAACGAAATTGAAACTGCTAAAATTGCATGAACATTTTTTTTTTTGCTTTATCTAAAACATCATTTATATTAATATGTAATTTTTTATAATCTAAATCATCTATATGACAATGAGAATCTACTAAGAACATATGTTTTATCTCTTTAATTAAATAAATGTTAAATATGAAAAAAAATTTTTTCAAATTTTAGTAATTCACTTGTAATTAATACATTTTGATCTATTCCAATAATGTTTATTAAATTAAATCTACATTTAAACCAAGAATGTATACTTAAACTTAACTTTTTAAATGAATATTTAAAAGAAATTTTTAAAATTAATAATTTTTGATCTAAATTAATTAAATAGGATTCATCTAAATACTTTATTTTAATGGCATCTATTAAAATAGAATAAATCCACAAAATAATTAAACTAAAATTTATCTCTTCAAAAAAAGGAAACAATAAAAAAAAATTTTTTTTTCTTAGACAAGAATTAAATTGTTTGTAAAATGATTCTCTTTTTTTTAAGAGTGTATGTTTCAACATATAACATGCAACTAATGGTGATCCATTACTCAATTTTAGCATAATCATACACAACTTTAACGAAGAATTAGTTGCTTTTTGTAACCATAAAATATTTTTTTTATCCCGTACAGAAAAAAACAAATTATATGTAATACAACGACCAATAAATATTGTTGGTAACATGTCAGAAAAATAGTTTTTTATAAAAAGAAAAGTATTAGAATAAGAATCTTCTACTATCTTTAATAAAAAATCAATAAAAGAAACAGGTATATTATTACTATTAGAAAAAAAAATAATTTTTGCACTATTCTGATGAGATGTACTAGCAATAATTTTTTTTACTAGATCAATAGCTTTTTCTATGTAAGAATCAGATTTTTCTTTTTTTAAATCTATAAAATAAAAATCTGGATGATTTTTTAAGTTCATTAAAATACATGAAACACATTGGTTACAACTATATATATTTTTTTTTCTTTCACATAATATCCATTTAATAATATTCCATATTAAAACAGAACATGCAGTACCTATCATGGAATTAATTACAATAGATTTATTATTATAACCTTGTCTATATTGATTAATTACCTGATTATATAAACCAACTATCCACGGATACTTATTATTCATAATTTTTAATCCATGTATATAATTTAGTTTTTATTTCTTTATGAACCTCATCTTTTTTTCTTTCAGCATTAATAGTAATACAGTTACTATATTTATTTACTAACTTTAAATATTCTAGTCTAACTTTAGAAAAAAATTTAATATTTTTCATTTCTATTCTATCTAATACTTTTCGCTTTTTTATTCTTTTTATGCTAGTACATGGAGATATATCTAAAAAAAAAGTTAGACCAGGTTTAAAAGATCCAAAAAAAATAGATTGTAAAACAGAAATTTTTTTCTTAATACTTTTTGAAAATATTCCTTGATAAGCATACGAAGAAAAATAATGTCTATCTCCTATAATCCAATATCCTTTTTTTAATTGTGGTTTAACAATACTCTCAATTAATTGAGTTCTTGCTGCATACATTAATAATAATTCTGTATTAATAGTAATTAAATCATGACTAAAATTTTTTTTTACTAAATACCTTATTTCTTCTGCTAATTCAGTACTACCTGGTTCCCTTACAGAAATAACATTTCTAATACCAATATCTCTTAAAATATTTTTTATATAAATTGATGCTGTAGTTTTTCCAGCTCCTTCTATACCTTCCACTACTATAAATTTATTTCTAATCATATCTATTTTCTTTTTATAAAATAAAAGCACATATACTGAACTAAAAAACATTATTTGAACGCAAAATATGAATGTGCGATAAACAAAACAACATTCATAATTTTACTTTTCTTAACATTCAAAAAAAAGATTATTAACATGAACAACTAACGAAAAAAATAAATAATATACAATTTGTATAAGAATTGATTTCTAGATTCAAAAAATATTCATATAATTTTTTGTAAAAATATATTTTATTATAAATAAATAATATATTTTTAATATTTATTATAAGAATAAATGTATTTACTTCTTATAAAGAGAAGTTTTCATGATTATCGTATAATTATACGAGAATAATTTTTATTAATAAAAAATAGCAATCTAATCATTTAAAGAAGATTTATACTTTTTAACAAAATCAATAGCATGTTGTAAAGTAGTAATTTTTTCTGCTTCTTCATCTGAAATGTTAACACCAAACTTTTCTTCTATAGACATAATAAGTTCTATTATATCCAAAGAATCTGCTCCTAAATCTTTTGAAAAAAAAGATGTTTTAGATAATTTATCTTTTTTTATGTCAAGTTGTTCTGAAACAATTTGTTTCATTTCTTCTTCTATGTCTTTCATTATTGTATATCCTAAATGTATATTAAAAAGTTTATCTTTCACTTGTTAATTCATAAATAATCCACCGTTTACATGTAATGTTTGACCAGTAATATACTTTGCACAATCTGAAGATAAAAAAATGATAGCATTAGCAACATCTTCTTTAGTTCCGAATTTTTTCATTGGTATTTTATTTAATATTTTTTTTTTAATTCTTGAAGTCATATCTGTTTTTATATAACCTGGAGCTACAATATTAACAGTTATATTTCTAAAAGATAATTCTAAAGCCATAGATTTATTAAAACCAATTAATCCGGATTTAGAAGAAGCATAATTAATTTGTCCAACATTGCCGATAAATCCTACTATTGAACTTACTGTAACAATTCTTCCATATTTTTGTTTTTTCATTAATGGAACTACTAATTTAGAAATATAAAATGCAGAACTTAAATTAACTCTTAATACTTTTTCCCACTGCAAAAATGTCATTTTGCATAACAAATTATCTTCTACAATTCCGGCATTATTTATTAAAATATCAATACGATGAAAATGTTTTAAAATATATTTAATTAATTTTTTTATTGAATAAATATTAGTTATTTCTAGTATAACTCCGTCTCCAGACATTTTTCTTAAATATTTTTTTATACTCTTAGCACCTGTCTCAGTAGTAGAAGTTCCTATAACTGTAGCTCCTTTATTTGCTAGCATAATTGCTGTTGATTTTCCTATTCCTCTACTAGCACCTGTAACTATTGCTATTTTACCTAAAAAAGTCATGATTTTTTACTTAAAATTTTAAATGCTTTTAAAAAATTGCTCATTTTATATAATGAAATACTAGTAATACCATTTATATCTTTATTAAGATGAGTTAAAATAGAAGAAGATCCAATCTCTAAAAACAATTTTATTTTTTTAGAAAAAATATATTGCATCACTTCTATCCATCTAACTGGTTTATATAATTGTTGAATTAAAGATTTTTTTATAAAAATAGAAGACGTTTCACATTTTATCGAAGTATTATTAACTATTGGACATACAGGATTATGAAATTTAACTTTTTTGATTAATTTATATAGACGTTTAGCTGCTGGTTTCATTAAATAAGAATGCGCAGCAATATGAATTGGAAGTATTTTTGTAAACTTCGCTCCATATTTTTCACATAGTAGTTGCATTTTTTTTATATATTTTATCTTTCCTGAAACAACTATATTTGTTCTAGAATTTATACATGCTATAGAAATTGCTGGGTTAGGAAAATTTAATATAATTAATTTTTTTATATTTTCTAGTTTTAATCCTTTTATTGTTAACATGCTACCTTCAAAATTTTTACACGCAAAAGTCATTATTTTTTCTCTTGCATGTATAATTTTTACTGCTTCTGAAAAACTCAAAATATTACAACATACTAAAGCTGAATACTCTCCTAAACTATGTCCTGCCATTATTGTTGGTTTAATTCCTGTAATAGTCATCCACATTCTATATATAGCTACAGATATTGTTAATATTACTATTTGTATGTAAGAATGGTTTTTATTTTTAGAATAAAAAAAAATATCCCACAAATTCAATTTGATAATTTCAGAAGCTTCCTCAAACGTATTTTTTACAATTTTTAAGCTGCTTGAGTTTAAACACTTAAATGTATTATGTACGTTAAGAGAACCTTGTCCGGGAAAAATCATTGCAAACAACATATTACCTTCTATATTCTAAATAATACTGTACATGTACAATTTTTTACATCTATAAAATTAGTAATATTTAATAAAATTAAAAAATATATACATTATATATTCCATATCTCTATTGATATAAATCTTATATTAAAAATAATAAAGTTATTTTTATAACAATAAATTTTTACTTTTACCATCAGTAATAAACAATAAAATTAAAAACTACATGTTTTAATTATATGAGTTTTTTTACTTTAAAATGATCAGTAATATTATGTTTGTAGCTTTAAATCATTTATTAAAAATTGTAAATATTTTTTATTTTTTAAAAATCACTTTTCTGCCTTTATAATTTCCTGTTGCAGTAATATTATGTCTTATATGCAACTCGTTTGAATTTTTATCTTTAGATATAGAAGGAGAAAAAATTTTATCATGTAATCTACGCATTCCACGCTTAGAACGAGAAGGTTTATTTTTTTGAACTGCCATACTTTTCCTTTATTTTTAAAAAATATTTAATGTTATCGAAATAATTAAAAAAATATTAATATGTAATTATTATATATTAATAAAAATACGTTTAATTATTTTAAATTTAATTTAATTAATTATAAACTTTTTTCATAATCTATCCACGTTTTTGATAATGGAGCGCTTATAAAAAAATCTTTTTTATTTTCAGGATGTTTAAACTGTATACTAGAAGCATGAAGAAATAAAGAAACATTCTTATTTTTTTTTAACAAAATTTTATCTAATTTAGTATTACCGTACCGTTTATCAAATATTATCGGGAATCCTAGAAAAGAACTATGTACTCTAATCTGATGAGTTCTTCCAGTAACAGGTGTTACTTCTATAGAAGTAGTACTAGTATTATATTTTTTTACTAAAAAAAACGTTTTTGCAAATTTTCCTTTATCACTTATAACAACCATCCGTTTTTTATTAGACTGAAACGTTTTTAACAATGGTTGAGTAATGCTTATTTGATTCTTAGGCCAATGTCCATGAACTATACTAATATATTTTTTTTTTATTTTATTATTAATCCATTGTTCATGCAATTTTTTCAAAGATGAATATTTTTTAGCTATTATTAACGTTCCAGAAGTTTCACGATCTAATCTATGAACTAATTCAAGATATTTATTTTTTGGTCTAATATGTCTAAAAATTTCAATTATACCAAATTTTACTCCACTACCTCCATGAACAGCTATTCCTGCGGGTTTATTAATTATAAGAAGAAATTCATCTTCATACATTATACTAGATATGATAGTTTTTTTTATAGTTTTACATAAAATTATTTTTTTTTCTACTTTATTTATTGTATTAATTGGAGGAATATGTACTATATCCCCTTTTTTTAATTTATAAAATGGCTTTATTTTTTGTATATTTATTCTAATCTTTCCAGTTCTTATTAACCGATAAATCATACTTTTAGGAACATTTTTATATAAGTTAAAAATAACATTATCTATTCTTCTATTTATCATATTTTGATCAATAACTATTGTTTTACATATTAATTTTTTAAACTCCATATTGTATTTCTCTAAAATATTTTTTTAGATCGTTTAGTTGTGTTATAAAGTAAATTCTCTAATAAAAATAATAAAAATAATTTTTACAAAAAAAATATTTTTTATTTAAATTAAATGTAATTATTAAATTAATAATTTAATCCTTTTTATTAAAAAAAACCACTAATTTTAGTATTAATAAATATTATTTATATAAAAATATTTTTATTTTTTGTTTTTTTAATATCGTCTAAATTTTTATTACTAATAAAATATAAAAATAATGATTCTAAAATATTTTTCAATAATAATTGACTAATTTTTATTGAAATTAAAATAAAAAACAATTTTAAACCATTAGAATTGATAAAAATTAATTATATTTTTTTTAAAAAATATTTTTATCTATTAAATAACAGATAAAATTTAATTTTTATTTACATTTTTTACTAATAGCAAAATAGAATTTGTTGTTTAATAGAAAAATGATTACACATTTAAATTTTTTAACAATAATAAGAAAAGTAAAACAATATAATTTCTATTTTTAATAAAATTTTTTATAAATTTAATTTTTTAAATATAAAATAAAACTATTTTTAAAATAAAATTTATGTGTTTTTATTTTTTTTTGAACTTATTTTTTCACATAACAAATTACCTATTCCAAATCCCTTTGTTGACAAAACACTTGACAATTGATAAGTATACATACTATTTAACATTTTTATTTGATCTGAGTTAAAAAAAGTATTTTCACTACATAATGTATTTTTATTAGATAAAACCATGTTTATAAATATTGTTTCTATAGATTTTATGATAGAATTTTTATTTTTTATGTTTATTTTTTTTTTTAAATCATTAGTTTGTATTAAAGAATTTATATTTAATTTATTATTTTCATAATTATTATAAATTAAATCTATACTATTATTTTGAATTTTCATTGTTTTCTTATATCTAAAGTAGCTGGAAGTGCTCCAACGTCTTTCATAGACGTAAGAATAGATACTATTTCATCTGGAGTTATATGAAATTTATTTAAAATAGATAATATAACATGTATATCAACAGCATTCTTTATCAATACTGTATTAAGTTTGTTATTATGGTAAATTTTTTTATTATCAAATTTTTTAGATAAAAAATCGAATTTTTGTTGATCAGAACAACCTGAAAGATCATTTTTATTAATTTTTATGAGTAATGAAAAATGTTTACTTACAATAGTACATGATCCTACCTTGATGTCTGCATTTGATATTACTAGTCCCGTTCTATTATTTACAATAATTTTTGGTTCATTTACATTGATGTTTATAAACATCTTTTCTATATCAGAAATCATATTTATAATATTTTTATAACTTTTTTTGTTAATGTTGAGTTGAATAATATTCGGATTTAATACAAAAGATGCATTTTTGTAAGAAAAATTAATACGATCGCTTATTTTTTGTGCAATAATAATATCAGGTTTGTTTAGTTGAAAATTAATAGTGTTTTTATTTCCAAATTTACTATCTACTGATTTTTCAATAATAGCACTGTTTTTTAAAATTGCTACATTGTTATTACGTGAATTAAAAATAAAATAACGATGACTAATAATATTGCTTATTTTTTTTTCATTAAAAAACGGAATACTTCCTTGAGCTATAGCATATATTTTATTATCTAATCCTAAAAGAGGAGTTAATAATAAAGTACCTCCAGATAAACTGGTACTATTTCCAACAGATGAAACTTCTACATTGATTTTTTGTCCAGATCTAGCAAAAGGAGGTAATTTAGCAGTAACTACTACCGAAGCTGTATTTTTAGAATCTAAACATTTATTTTTTTCAGGTATATTTATTCCTAATTTATGTAGTAAATTATATAGCGCTTGAAAAGTAAAAGGAGATTGTTTTACAGAATCACCTGTACCTGGCAACCCAACTACTAAACCATATCCAATTAATTCGTTTTCTCTAACACCTTCAATAGTAGTTAATTTATTAATTGTTTGAGCATAAGAACAAGAAAATAAAACAAAAAAAATAACTATAAAAAAAGTTGAAAAAAATGATTTTTTGTACATATAAAACCTTTTTTTAAAAAAATCTATTAGATAAGTTATAATGTTTTAAAATATATTTTTTTCATATTTAATAGAATTTAAAAAATTAACAATTTTAATTATTATAATAAAAAAAATTGTTTATGTAACATTTATCATTTTTTTAAATGTTACTCTAACCTGGGAAAAAATAAAAAAACAACTTTTGCATCCAATTAGTTTTACTATTCTGACTAACGCTTCCATTATTGTAATATTCTATTTTTTCATTTGCTACATCATGTGACTTTACTACATTATTTATACTAATGTTTTCAGGATTTATTACTCCAGAAAAACGAATAAATTCTGATTCTTGATTAATAGATATTTGTTTTTGACCAAATATTTTTAAATTTCCATTCTTGCATATATCAGTTATAGTAACAGTTATAATGCCTGTAAAAGTATTTTTTGAAAATGTATTTCCTTTTCCAGAAAAATTATTTTTAGATTCACTATTTATTTCCGCTCTAGATCTATTTGTTTTTGATTTTAACAAAAAATCTAATGGATTTGGAAAAGAATTAATATTTACTCTACTATTACCATTTCTTATTAAAGAAGACACGGAACTATTACTTGCACTAATATTTTCTTCTAGTAACAACGTAATAGTTTCTCCTATTTTATATATTTTTTTTTCATTTAAGAAAGGATTAGATAAACTGCTTATTTTGTTTTTTAAATCTTCAGACAATACTGAATTATCAAAATCTTTTAATAAAATTTGATTGTCTTTTTTATAATTTTTAATTACTGGATCTATATAATTTTCACTAGTATATAAAGAAAAACCATTCAATGCTAAAATAGCTGTAACTAAAAAAAACCATTTAGGTGTTTTAAATAATGATCTGAACAATGAAATATACCTTTTTTAATATTAAGACTATATATTATAATTAATAATATATAAAAATATATTACAATTGAGATAATTTTTGTAACATTTGATCTGCACTAGATATTGCTTTTCCGTTAATTTCATATGCTCTTTGTATCTGTATTAAATTTACTAATTCTTCAGCTATATTTACATTAGAAGATTCTAAAAAATGTGATTTTATGCTTCCAATTCCTTCGCTTCCCGGTTTGCTTTCTATCGCACTTCCAGAAGAAGGTGTTTCAACAAATAAATTATTTCCAATATTAGATAATCCAGAAGTATTAGAAAAATGAAATAAATTTATTTGTCCTATATGTTCAAGAGTACTATTGTCTCCAGAAGACGAATTTACTGTTACAGAACCATCTAATCCTATAGTAGGATCATTAACTAAATTATTTGGGAAAATTATTCCAGATTCTTGCTGTACAGGAAATCCTGAATTAGTAACTAATTGATTATCTTGATTTATATTAAATGAACCATCTCTTGTATAGGCCAACTTTCCATTAGGTAAAACTACTTGAAAAAACCCATTTCCATCGATTGCTAAATCTTTAAATGAATTAGTAGGAGTTAAATTTCCCTGCGTATCAATAATTTCTGTAGAAATAGGTCTAACACCTGTACCAATTTGTAAGTTAGAAGGAAAATTAGAATTTTGAGAAGACAATTCACCAGGAGATCTTATATTTTGATACATTAAATCTTCAAACATAGTTCTAGAACGTTTAAATCCATTTGTATTAGCATTAGCTAAATTGTTAGAAACAACATTCATATTTAATTGCTGAGCATCCAATCCAGTCTTTGCAATCCATAAAGAAGCGAACATATCTTTTTTTCCTATATTTTAACTATTAGTATCTACGAATTTGTTTAAAAGATTGTCATTTTCTATATCATGTTCAACAATATTGGTGTAAAAATCAAACTTTCTACAACAATCAATGGATTGTAGTAAATTTTTTGTTAAATCTACATTACTAGTTTCTAATGATTTTGACTTTATTTTCTTTTCATTTGTTAATAAATTATGGTTTTTTCTTTTACTGTCTTCCATTATTTTATCACATGCATCATAACAAAAACTATAATTACTTTTTTTTAAATCTTTGCTTCTTAACCACGTTAACTTTAATTTTCCTAAATATTTATTTTTCCCTTTTGAGGTAGATACAATAGTCCCATCTTCTAAAAAGTTTATATTTTCATAATTAGGAATTAAAATATAACCGTTTTCTCCTAAAACTAAATGTTTATTTACAGTTAGTCTATTTTTTGAATCAATACTCATATGACCATTTCGAGTATACATTTCTTTATTCGAAATAGGATTTTTAAGAGTTATCCAATAATTTTGAAGAGGAGCAATATCTAATGATCTATTAGTTTCTTGTATACTTCCAGGTTTATCACTATAAAAAACTACAGGTTTTAAATAGAGTTCTTTATTGTTAAGAACATTATTCTTTCTTTTATTTATAGTTAAAGAAAAAAATTGTTCTCTAAACCCGGTCGTATCAATATTAGATAAATTATTTAATACTATTTCATGTTTAATTACGGTATTTTTAGCAGCTTCTAATACTGCATTTATTCCAGAATTCATTTATTTTTTTCTTATTGTATTAAACATATTTAAATATTTAACTAAATTTAATTAACTAGTATATTTTCTAATATAAAAATCTATATTTAACTTAGCTCGTTAATATACTTAGTATATTATTATTTTTATCAACAGTAATTATATCTAATTTAGAATTATTTTCTTCATGATTATCTAACTTTAAATTAGACATTTCTTGATTATTTAACTGATGATCATAATCATAATTAATAGCAATGTTTCTATCTTGATTGTTTTCATTTTCTTGTTTTGTAATACTAGATACAATATTTTGAGCAGGTACTGTTGATAAATCACTTGGATCGTTAACTTCTAAAATGGACATTTGTGCTAATTGCAGTCTTTTCCCATTAGAATAATATCCTGTTATTAACCCTTCATTATCTGTTATAAATTTATTTAAAGTACCTTCAGGAAATCCATTTGCTTGTACATGAGTATAATCTCTAGGAAAATTATCATCGTTGCTTATTCTTACGCTTTGTAAATTTATAGCTAAAGGAGTAACATACCTTTTATCTGAAGAAGTGATATTTATTAGTTTTTTTGAATTTATAATATTGCCATTGTCATCACATTTAAAAGTAAAAGGATCACATACAATTGTTTTTTCATCGCTTCCTTGATAATAATTTTCATCTTTAAAAATATTAGGAGCGTCAGATGCTAGTTGACTATCATCGTGAATAGAAGTTGATACAGTCCATTCTCTATCACCCGTTTTTAATATATTTAAATCTACAATACACTCTTTTCCATCTTTGTTATAAATTACTGTTTTTATATTATTACTGCATGTTGATTTATTTGCATAATCATAAGGATTATTAGCAAAAACAGGAGCGTTCATATTTAAATATGAAAATAATGCTAACCTAGTAGTTGGTTTATAATCTATTCTGTATGCATTAGAAAGATTTAAATTTTTAGGCAAAGAATGATCTATAAATTCCGATGCTTTTTTGCATCCTTTAATATTATATCCCGTTAACCGGTAACCTTGTTCTGTTATTACATCTCCATGTTCATTTATTAAAAAATGTCCATTTTTTGAATATAAGATATAATTATTATTATCCGATAACCTAAAATAAGCGTTAGGACTAATATTAGTATACAAATTTCGGTTTGCATGCTTATCCACTTTATTTAAAGACAAACAACTTCCGTTTTCGTCTACCTGTTCAAAACCGAAGTTAGTTTCGCTATTATATGGACTGTTATTTATATTTTCGTATTGAAAGTTTGATTCATCGTCATATTGTGAAACTACTTCATTTTTTTTATTGCATTGTAACATTGTTGATTGTAGTGATTGTATAGAATTATGAAATTTTTGAACTGAGTTTTCAAGAGATTCTAAAGACATATAAAAACTCTCCTTAATAATATTTTTAGTTTTTTATTGTTTGAAATGGTTTGTAATATATATTACTGTTTTTAAATCTAATTACTTCTTTATTTTTTTAGTACAAATATTTTTTAAATTACTTAATATTTAGTATACTATTATTTTATAGAAAATAATTCATTTTTTTAATATAATTTATGTAAATAATAAAATTATTTATTTTTTAAATATTTTATTTTTTATTATTATAAAAAATATATTATATATCATTTCTCGATAATAGACAAAGTATTTAATATAATAGATTTGTTCGAACTCAACATAGACAAATCAATTTTATACTGATTAGAAGATTTTATAAATCCTATATAATTGTCAATAAAATTAATATCTGATATTGAATTATACTGTTCATTACTAAATTCACTTTTTTTAAAACTTTTACTTACAATACTATCATCAGTTTTATTGTTTTCAATTATTAATTTAACACCACCTATTTTATAAGAATTACTATTTTTGATAGGATCAAATTTAAAAACAGCTTTTTTTTGTTTATTTAAAATATTATTTTTTCTTTTATACGAATAAGATTCTAAATTTGACATTTTTTTAGCATAAAAATTCATACTATGTTCTTGCGATTCTACGGCAGAACCTAATATTTTATATGTGTCAAATACATCCATATTTACTTCTCCTTATCTTTTATTTAAAAATACTATTAATCTAAAACTGTTAGTATATTATCTATTTTATTTTTTATAATAGCTAATTCTTTTTTATGTTCTAGTTCTGTTTCAACAAAATTAATTCTCTCATGTGTTAAATCAATTTCATTGCTATCATTACTATCATCCGTAACGTTTAATTTACAACTATCTGATTCAATTATATTTTGAAGCATAGAATTAGTTATTTCTTGATATAATAAATTGTTCTTTTCATCAATACTTTTAATACTATTTTTAATGTCATTAAACAACGAATTATGTATGTTAGAATATAAATTACTTTCATTAAAAATAAAATTTTTATCAACAGTTTTATCTACTACTATATTTTTTTTTAAGTTTTTTTTGCAATTATTAACAAATGTTTTTTTTTTACTATTTATAATAGAATTATTTTTTTTTATATATATTAAATTTTTTATTTTTTTTTTAAATTCATCTAAAAAATTTACATCTATTTTTTTATAATTAGGAGTATTAATATTAGCTATATTACTAGCTATACTATTTTCTTTTAATGTTAACAACTCTAACATTATAGAATCATCTTTAAAATATAAATCTAATTTAGAAATCATAAAATTCCTTAATTATATTATTAAATTACAAATTTTTAATTAATATTAAACATTTATACTTTTTATTATAATTACTAATTAAGATCAACAAATATATTAAAAAATCTATGAATAATTATAAAATAAAATCTTTCGTATGCATAATTATATTTTTTATTAGCGTAAATAACGCATTTTCTTCAGAATTATCAAAAAAAATTATAAATTTTTTAAAAAGAAATAACCCTATCTATTTAAACCATATTGATTTAAAAATACTAACTAAAAAAAAATTGTGCAATACACCCTATACACCCCGATTTATTCTTCCTTATCATTATAAAAAATGGGGAAATACAAAAATATTAATGGTAACCGCAGAAAAAACGATGCAAATAAATATCTATATTAAAATTATTGGATATTACTTTTTAACTAATAAGAAACTAAAAAAATATTCTGTTTTAAATAAAAATAATTTTATATCTAAATTTGGAAATTTCGATTGCTTACCACAAGACGCTATTCTAAATAAAAATTTAATACTTAATAAAATAATAAATCAAGCGATGTATTCCCATCAAATAATAACTAGTTCTACTTTAAAACCTACATTTGTTATAAAAAAAAATGATAAAATTAAAGTTTTTTTTGAGTTTTTAAATATTTATATATCAACTCTCGGTATAGCTCTAAATAATACTTGTATAGGCGATAAAGTTAAAGTTATTTTATATTCAGGTAACATAGTTACAGGTCAACTTAATAACGATGGAAATGTCAGATTGTTATTATGAATATACTTAAAACATAAAAATATTTTTTGCAACTATGTATATTATTTAATTTTTAAATAATAAATTTTAAAAGTTATCTTATTTATAGTTAATAACTATATTGTAACTAAAAAACTTTTTTTTAAAAATAAAAATTATTATTGTTAACTCAACACGTTTATTTTACTAAAATTAATTTGTTAAAAAACATTTATTAAAATGCCTTTAAATTATAAAAAATAAATTTCGTTTAGTATAAAACAGATTTATTATCATTGTATATATCATATTTATGTACATTGTTTATTTTTGTTTGCTTTTTTTAAAAAATGTACCAATTGTTTTTAACGTTAAATAATTGAAATATATTTTTGATTCAAATATTTCTCTAAACCATATAGGAGGAAATAATATATGAATCTTTTTAAACCTTTTTTTATAAATAGCACTATTATTTTGTTTTCTAGAATTTTAAGTTTTATAAGAGATATGTTAATCGCTACAACGTTTGGAGCTATTATAGAAACAGATGCTTTTTTTGTAGCATTTAAAATACCTAATATATTGCGCAAAATTTTTGCAGAAGGAGCTTTTTCTCAAACATTTATACCCATGCTAACAGAGTACAAAAATAAAAAAAAGTTTAAAAAAACTAGATTTTTTATATCTTATGTTTCTGGAATGTTGAGTTTAATGTTAGTAGTAATTATCCTAGTAGGAATAATATTCTCTCCAGAAATAATTTTTATTACATCTCCTAAATTTTACAATAATCCAGAGCTTTTTCATACTGCTGTTGTTCTATTAAGAATTATGTTTCCATATGTTTTTTTTGTATCCTTAGCTTGCATGGCTTCTTCTATTTTAAATGTATGGAATTATTTTTTTTTACCAGCAATATCTCCTATTTTTCTAAATTTTAGTATTATTTTTTTTGTAATTTTTCTACACTCGTATTTTAAAGAAAATATTTTTTGTTTAGCATGGGGTGTTCTTATAGGAGGAATAATACAATTTTTATACCAACTACCAAAAATACAACAAATCCATATGCTGCCATATCCAGTTATAAATATAAAAAATAAAAAATTAACTAAAATGTTAAAAGGTATCATTCCAGCTATTTTTGGAGTAGCTTTTTCTCAATTATCTACAATAATAAATATTTTCTTTTCTTCTATTTTAGATGCTGGATCTATTTCTTGGATTTATTATGCTGATAGACTATTAGAATTTCCAACTAGTGTATTAGGAATATCTTTAGGAACTATTTTATTACCTGTTTTAACGAAAAATGTTGTAAAAAATAATTTTTTAGATTATAAGAAAAATTTAGATTGGGGATTAAGATTATCTTTTATATTAGGATTACCAAGCAGTTTGCTATTATATTTTTTAGCAAAACCTTTAGTAATTTCTTTATTTCAATATGGAAATTTTAATGATTTTGATACTTTTATGACAAAAAATACTGTTGAATCATATTCAATAGGAATTATTGGTTTAATTTTAGTAAAAATACTATCTTCTAGTTTTTTTGCTTTAAAAGACTTCACTACACCAATGAAATGTTCATTATTAACCATCATTATCAATACGATAATAAACATATTTTTTATATATTTTTTTAAACATGTAGGACTTGCAATTTCTGTATCAATATCATCTTGGATTAACACTTTTTTGTTGTATAAGAATTTACACTCTTTTCAAAAATTATCTTTTTCATCTGAATGGTGGCAATTTTTATTAAAATTATTTATTTCTATATTAGTAATGAAATATGTTATTAGCATAATTTTATATAATATATGTGATTGGAGATATGGATCTATGATTTTTAGAATTTTCCGCATAACTGGAACAATATTAATATCTTGGATAACATATTTAATTACATTTAATATATTAAATTACTATATATTTGATAATAAAAAACTACTTTGATATTTAAAAAATTTTATAAATAATTATTTTAGTTAAACATATATTTTTTTTAAATCTTCGGAGGAAGAGAGATTCGAACTCTCGGATGATGTTAGTCATCGGCGGTTTTCAAGACCGCTGCCTTAAACCACTCGGCCACCCCTCCATATTTTTAAATAAATCTTATCTGTATTAAATTAAATAATATGAAATATATATCATATATCATGTACTTAATGCAAGCATTTTTACTGTTTTATAGATAATAAAACGTTTTATTTTTTTTATTTATTCTGATATACTTTGATTAGTTTCTATATATATATATTTGTATTATATAAACAAAATTATTGTTTTTAATATAATTTAAATATAGTTATATTATCTATAGGCGCGTTGACAGATCGGTTATGTAACGGACTGCAAATCCGGAAAACTCGGTTCGATTCCGGGACGCGCCTATAAAAATATATATATAAAATTATCTATTTATTTAAATCTGTAAATGCCCGGATGGTGAAATTGGTAAACACAAGGGACTTAAAATCCCTCGGCTATAAATGCTTTGCGGGTTCAATTCCCGCTCCGGGTACCACAATTTATATACTTTTACTTTAATAATTTAGAAATAATTATTAACTAAAAAAATTTCTTACTTTAATAAAATTAAACTTATTTTTATTTCAATCCTTGATAAACTTTATAATTTTTATTTTTTTTTAAAATAATAATTTTTTTAAAATGTCTTTTAAAATATTTTTCAAAAGAACAAGATGAATTTATTACAATCCTTAATTCTCCATTTTTTTTTAAAAAATTTTTAGACTGTTTTATGATATTTTTTAAAACAAAGAAGTCTTGCTTCAAATCATTATGTATAGGAGGATTAGAAATAATTAAATTAAACTTTTGATCAATCCTAGAAAAAATATTACTCTCAAATACAGATGCTTTTAAATTATTATTTTCAATATTTAATTTGCTAGAATATAAAGATAAAGCACATTCATCTAAAAGATTTACAGTTATATTATTTTTATTTAATAATTTCAAAATTTGAATAGATATAATACCTGATCCACATCCAATATCTAATATATCTCCATAAATTTTAAAATCCAGCGTTGATAGCAATAATAAAGTACCAGAATCTATTCCTGAATATCCAAATACTCCTGGTAAACAAGAAATATGTATTTTATTCCAAAAATAACTTTTTATAAAATTATTTAATATAAATATATATTTTTTTTTTATTTTTCCATAAAATAATGTACAACGATCTTTTCCTTGAATTTTTTTTAAATTAATCCATTCTTCTAACATGTTTTCAGCACTTTTTACTCCGCTTCTATTTTTTCCTATAATAAATACTTCTGTCGAAATAGAAAATATAGAAAATAAATATTTCATTTGAAAAATAGCTTCCTGTTTATTTTTTGGCCAAAAATACACTATTGTATTACATATTTTTGAAAAATTTTCAGGAATAAATACTCCAAAAAAAATTTTTTTTTTGTTATACTTTTTAATCTTTCCCATTTACTATATTTTACAGTATGTATAATAGAAAAAATAGACTCTAACTTTACTGGCAAATCATCTTGAATATTTCCAGAAAATAAAATTTTTTTTTTTAATAGATAAGAAAGATTATAAATAATCATACCGGTGGAACTAAAGTTAGTCATATTTTTTGTACACTCCAATTCAAAAAAATTATAAAAATTATACATATGATTTATAATCATAAATATGTAAAAATGTTTACATCATATATAAAAAATTAATAGATATATATTTTACATAAACAAACTTATATTTTTACTTTAAAAATAAAGTATCTGTACTTAAAATACAATCTTTGCTAACATTTTATCAATTAATGATTATTAAAATAAAAATATATTAATGTTATATTTATATAACAAATAATATATTTGTTATATTTAATTCCATGCTTTAAAAAAATAAAAAGCGAAATAGATATGTTTAATCAAGTTATAAAATTAAAAAGCAATAATTTTACACTATTAGTCCTTTATTTACAAAATGATTCAACAAAAAAAATAAAATATGCTTTACAAAAAAAAATACAAGAATCACCTTCTTTCTTTAAAAATGCACCTGTTATTTTAAATATTTCACAATTATCTTGTAAAATCGATTGGAGTTCAATTAAATATATTATTCAATCATTAAAATTAAAAATTATAGGTTTTATAAAATGTGAAAATAAAAAGTTGAATAAAACTATCCTTGATTCAGGTATTCCTGTTTTCTTAAAAAAAAATAACTTTAAACATTCTATCCATATTCAAAAAAAAAAAAAAACTATTGACTTAAAATCAAATCTTTTTTTTAAAAATAAAGTTATAAAAAAACCAATACGATCTGGACAACAAATATATTCAAGTAATAGTAACATTATTATAATAAATAATGTTAATGAAGGATCTGAAATTATCTCTGATGGAAATATTCACATATATGGAAAACTAAAAGGTAAAGCATTAGCAGGAATTCAAGGTAACACAAAATGCTATATTTTTTGTACAGAATTATTTGCTGAAATTATTTCCATTTGTGGTCAATTTTTACTATTAGATCAGATTCCATCTGAATTAATTGGAAAATCCGTTCAATGTTATATACAAAATGGGGTTATAAAATTATTAAAAATATAAATTATAATTTTTTTAACTAAATTACTATTTCTACGGGAAAAAGTATGACACGCATCATCGTAGTTACATCCGGAAAAGGTGGAGTAGGAAAAACTACTTCAAGTGCATCTATTGCTACTGGGCTAGCTAGACTTGGAAAAAAAACTGTAGTTATTGATTTTGATATTGGATTAAGAAACTTAGATCTAATTATGGGATGCGAAAGAAGAGTTGTCTATGATCTAATAAATGTATTACAAGGTAACATAGAGCTTAATCAAGCTTTAATAAAAGATAAAAATACAAAAAATTTATTCATTCTACCCGCTTCTCAAACACGAGATAAAAATTCACTACATAAAACAGGAATAAAAAATCTTTTAAAAAAACTGAAAACTATGAGTTTTGATTTTATTATTTGTGATTCTCCAGCTGGTATAGAATCTGGAGCTATTATACCTATATATTTTTCTGATGAAGCTATAATAGTTACTAATCCAGAAGTTTCTTCTATTCGAGATGCTGATCGAATTTTAGGTATTATTTCTTCAAAATCACAAAGAGCTGAAAAAAATCAAAAACCTATCCAAGAACATTTACTCATAACTAGATATAATATTGAAAGAGTTAAAAAAGGAGAAATGCTGAGTATTGATGATATAAATAATATATTATGTATACCTTTGTTAGGAGTAATTCCAGAAGATTTATCAGTATTAAAATCTTCTAATCAAGGAAAACCTGTTATTTTAAATAAATCTTCAGAAGCAGGACAAGCTTATTCTGATGCAACTAATAGATTAATAGGAAAAAAATGTCCTTTTCGATTTATTAAAGACAAAAAAAGAAATTTTTTTCAACGATTTTTTTGGAGATAACATATGTCTTTACTTAATTTTTTCTTTTCTAGAAAAAAAAAAAAAACAGCTAAAATTGCAAAAAATCGATTAAAAATTATTATAGAAGAAGAAAGAAAAAATAAAAAATTAAACCATTATTTACCTCAAATTAAATTAGATATTATTAAAGTTATATGTAAATATATAAAATTAGATCCTAAAACTACTAATATTCAAATAGAATATAAAGAAAATAAAATTTCTATATTAGAACTTAACATAACTTTCATAGAACAATAAAAAATATAGATTTTATTTATTAACTATATAGTATTTAAATTTAATCTAGTAACATAAAAATAATAAAACTAAAAAATACTTTAATTTTTAGTTTTATAAAAATATTTTTATTTAAAATGTATATCTACCTAAATAAACTGGTTCTATTTTATCAGCAGAAAAAGTAAGATTTTTTTGAATATGCAACAATGAAGATGGAAAAATATAACGTATATTAGGATACGTTATTTCTTTAATATTTTTTATACATCGATTTTTATTAGGTATTTTAGACCATGCTGATCCTACAGAAATGTATTCGCTATTTATCATCTTTATCTTTTTTAAAATGTCTTCTTTATCTAATAATGATTCCGTTTTTTCTCCAAACCAAAACCCATTTTTATTTCTTTTATATTTACCCCAATAAAATTTTTCTTTTGTAGCTTGCATTGCTACTATTACTTTATTAAAATTTTTTTTTTTAAAAACTTCTTCCGCCATTAATATAAACGTAGAAACACATAATATTGGAATCTTTAAACCTAACGAAAGACCTTGAGCAATGTTACAAGACATTCTTAATCCTGTAAAATTTCCAGGTCCTTTAGAAAAAGAAATATAATCTAAATCATGAACCTGAATACCTTTGGATGCTAATAGACTATTTATACAATTATAAACATTAATATCTTTTTTTCTAATATTAAATGAAGAAATAGTATGAATATTTTTATTTTTTAATAATGCTATTGAAGCATAACTAAATGTCATATCAATTGCTAAAATATTTAAACACATACTAATAAACCATATCAAATATTATTTAAATAAAAACCCTTAAATAATCAATAAAAAACCTAAATGAACTACATTATTAATATATTTTTTAAAAAAAACTTTTATTTTCAATAATTTATAAAAAAAATTTATTTAAAACTATAAGAAAATTTTTCTATTTTAATTATTATTTTCATTAAGAAGAAACTTCTTCTTAAGTAAATTTTTTAACGATCACAACTTTAACTAAATCTATTCTATATTGATTTGATTCTAATATATGACATTCAATAGGTGGAATTTTTACTATATCTCCTGGAATAGGTACATTTCCTTTTTCAGAAATTAATAATCCTGCTAAAGAAGCATTCTGATTTCTATTTTTCGTATTAATTGCAATATTTAATGATCGTTCTAACGTATGCAAATCAGTTCCTCCTTTTATAATCCAAATACCTTTTTCACTTTCTACTATATCTGGAGTCTCATCATCGTCTGGAAATTCCCCTGCTATTGCTTCCAACACATCAAGTGGAGTTATTAACCCTTGAACTACTCCAAATTCATTAGTTACAATAACTAAAATTCCTTTAGCGTTCCTTAATACTCCTAATAAATTAATAGGATTTAGTGTATCTGGTATAACTACCGGAGGTCTATTCGATGCGAACTTAATTATATCAAACTTATTATCAAGAATCACTAAAATTTCTTTAGCTCTAACTACTCCTATGATCTTATCTAATTCTCCATCACAAACAGGAAATAAATTATGAGGCGTATCTAATAATTTTTTTTGTATATTAATCACTGAATCTTCTATATTAATCCATGATATCTCTCTTCTAGGAGTCATAATACTTTTAATAGATCTACCTTCTAATGTTAAAACTCCATTGATCATATACTTTTCTTCTTCTCTAAAATAATTTTTATATTTATTATTTTCTAATATAGTTAAAGAATGCTTATTTTTTTTAGAAATATTAGATATAGACTCTATTTTTTTATCTTTTATTATTAGATTAGAAATAGCTTCTGAAGCTCTAATTCTTACAGGACGAAGCGATTGATATTTTATAAGATTGTTTTTATCTATCTGATTTAAACATTCTATAAATACAGAAAATACTATAGCTCCGTATAAATATCCTTTAGGTATATAAAATCTAAAAGATTCTGATACCAAACTTACACCAATCATAATTAAAAAACTCAAACATAAAATAGTTATAGTAGGATGGAGATTTATAAAAGTGACTAATATTTTAGAAGCTAATAACATGAAAGCTGTTGCTATAACTATAGCAATTACCATAATTAATAGTTTATTTACCATTCCAACTGCTGTTATAATTGAATCTAAAGAAAAAATAGCGTCTAAAATAGATATTTGAAATACAGTAATCCAAAAATTAGAATAAATTCTTTTTTTATTTTTCTTTTTTTTAGCAAAATCTAACTTATCATGTAACTCCATAATTGCCTTAAATAAAAGAAAAGATCCACCAAACAATAATACTAAATCTCTTCCAGAAAAATAAAAATATTTAAATACTAATAATGGATGATCTAAAGTGATTATCCAAGACATAAAATATAATAACGTTATTCGCATTACTAAAGTAATGGTTAAACCTAGTATTCGAGCTTTATCTCTTTGTGAAGGAGATAACTTTTTTACTAAAATAGAAATAAATATTAAATTGTCAATTCCTAAAACTATTTCTAATACAATTAACATTAATAAAGCAGCCCAATTTGACGAGTCTAAAAACAGATACATTAAAAACTCCATATTAAATAGGGCAAAATATTAAATATTACACTATTAAAAATAAATATATATATAAAAAATAGCTACTATTATTGAAAATAAACATTCTGTACATATACTAAAAAAAACTGAATTTTAATTCATAAAAAAAATTAGAATTTAATTTTTAATTATTAAATATAAAATTTTATGTAAAATATATTATTGTAATGTTTAAATATTTTATATATCTAACATTTAAAATAGTAGGTTTGATTAAATTTTTATTTTTTTTTAAAAATAATTACAAACAAATTTAATCAGTCAAATTTATTGTATTTGACTGATTAAATCCTTTATTTTATAAATAATCTCTATTATATAAAGCTTCTATTCTTTTTTTTAATGGTGGATGAGACATAAACATTTTTGCTAAATGAAAACTTTCTTGTCCATGTATGCATAGTGCAGTTACAGAAGAAATTCCTTTGTTCATTTGGTCATTTTGCATTTGTAATTTCTTTAATGCAGCTACCATTTTATCTACTCCAACTATTTTAGCGGCACCAGCATCTGCATAAAATTCACGATTTCGAGAAAACCACATAATAATGATAGTAGCTATTCCACCAAATACCATTTCAGTAAACATAGAAACTAAAAAATAAAATATTGGATAATTACTATTATTTATATTATCTTCATTTTTTTTTGAAGAAATAAAATTAGTAACTATAGTTGCCACTATTCTTGAAAAAAAAATTACAAAAGTATTTACTGTTCCTTGTATTAAAGTCATAGTGACCATATCACCATTAGCAATGTGACTAATTTCATGAGCAATAACAGCTTCTGCTTCACTTTTATTCATATTTTGTAACAATCCAGTTGTTACAGCAATCAATGCAGAATTACGTCTAGCTCCTGTTGCAAAAGCATTTATTTCTAATGATGGGTAAATAGATATTTCTGGAGGTGTTATTCCTACTATTTCAGAATATTTTTTAATTGTTTTAATTAACCATTCTTCTTGCTCGGTTTTTGCTTGTTTTACTAAAACTCCGTTAACAGCTTGTAATGCTATCCACTTAGAAAATATTAAAGATAAAAAAGAACCTCCAAAACCACATAATACTGACATTATCATTAACGATTCGATACTATTTTGTTTTATTCCTACTATAAATAATAAAAATCCAAACACTAACATAACTGATATATTAGTTAATAAAAAAAGCATGATTCTCATCATAAAATACATATTCCTCTTATGATTTTAAAATCGTTAAAAACATAAAAACACTTTTTTAGCTAAATTAATTTTTGTATATTTATATACTATATTTTACATACACATGAAACACTCAAAATAAATATTATTAAATATATCGTGATATAAACATTCACTTTTCTAAAATTAATAATATTTAGTTTTAAATATTGTTTAATAAAAATTTTTCTTTAACAATTTTATTAAAAAATATTAAAATTTATTAACTATAATTAATTTTTTATATTATTTAAAATAATTAATGTTTATTTAAATTTTTTAAATAAAAAATAAGTATCTTATATTAATAATTTATTTTTTAAAATTAATTATTATACCAATATCTACCATCTTTATTTAATAATAGATCAGAATTATCAGGACCCCAAGTTCCTGATTGATATAAAATTGGTTTCATATTTACATCTTTCCATGCGTACATCATGGAATCTATCCAATTCCATGCTAATTCTACTTCATCTCGACGTACAAACAAAGATTGATTTCCTCTTATAACTTCTAAAAATAACCTTTCATAATCGTTTAAAAATGTTTCATTACTTTTTTTATAACTAAAATTTAAAGAGTTAGTGACTAAATTGTTTGAATCATATACACCTGGTTTTCTATTAAAAATATTAATTTTTAATCCTTCATTAGGTTGTAAAGTAATAATTAATTGATTACTAGATCTACTAGATAGTATCTTATTGAAAATATTATTAGAATCATTTTTAAAGTTGACTATTATTTCCGAACATTTTTTTAATAATCTTTTTCCTGTTCTAATATAAAACGGTACTCCATTCCATTGTTCATTATCAACTTCTACTTTTATTGCAATAAATGTTTCAGTATCACTAACAATATTGTCATTCCCTAAATCATTTAAATATGATTTAACCGGTTTTTTATTGATGAAACCAGAATGATATTGTCCAAGAACAATATTATCTTTAACGTTATTTTTAGTAATTGGTTTTAAACTTTTTAATATTTTTACTTTTTCATCTCTAATTATATCTGCATTTACAGCATATGGTTTAGACATAGTGATAAGAGTTAATAACTGAAGTAAATGACTTTGAACCATATCACGTGTTTGACCAGTGCTATTAAAAAAGTCAACCCTTCCCTCTAATCCAATTTCTTCTGATAAGGTAACTTGCACACTATCAATCGCTGATTTATTCCAGTTATTGTAAATAAAAAGATTTGCAAATCTAAAAGAAAGTAGGTTTAAAACAGTTTCCTTTCCAAGATAATGATCTATTCTAAAAATTTGATTTTCTCTAAAATATGTTCCTAATACATTATTTATTAGCTTAGATGTTTCTAAAGAAATTCCTATAGGTTTTTCAACTACAACTCTAGAATTACAATCATTAAGATTAAACTTTTTTAATCCTAAACAAACGTTACTAAACGTATAATGTGGCATAGCTAAATAATAAATACATCTACTATTTTTTTTTTTTATTATATCTTTTAAATAAAAAAATTTAGCATGATCAGAAACATCTAAATTACAAAAAACAAATCTAGATTTAAATTTATTAAATATTGAATAGTCTATTTTTTTCGATAAAAAAGTTATTAAATTTTTTAATATCATATCACAATATTCACGACTGCTCCATTTTGCTCTTCCTACAGCAATAATTCGAGTATTTTCATGTATATGTTGTTTAGATTCTAAATTGTATAATGCAGGAATTAATTTTCTTCTAACTAAATCACCTTTAGCTCCAAAAATAACAATATCATATAATTCTATTGGACTGTAAACCATGAAATTTATCCTGATAAATACAATTAACTTGCAATATTTGTATTATTTTCTTTATAAAATAGAAAATATTTAAAATGTAACTTTTAAAAAAACAATTTTATTTTTATTTAAAAAAAAATACATGTAAAAAATTAGATTATCTTAATATAAAATATTATCATATTTCAAAAATTATTAAAAATACTAGACATTGTAGTATTAAAATTGGTAAGTATAAAAATATTTTTTTAAAAAATATTTATCTGTTTTATTTTATTTTTATGTACTATTTATAATATTAAAAAATTAAAACCTTAAACGTGTTTTACTAATTATACACATATAAATTAAGTTAATTTAATCAATTATTACAATAAATTTTAACATATCTTTTAAAAATTTGTAAGTATTCACTAAATCTTAAAAAGATTCCCTATAAATTAATCTTTAGTTAATATCATAATATTAGTAACTTTAAAAAAACAAAAAATAAAGGTATTATAAAAATAGTTTTGAATAAAAAAATTCTTTTCAGTATGAATATTGTATATATATTAAGAATTTTAAACCTTATATTTTATCTTTTATAAACAATAGGCTTTTATTATTATGAAATGTATTAGAAGAACAAAAATTGTCGCAACATTAGGTCCTTCTACAGATAAAAAAGATAATTTGAAAAAAATTATTAAAAGTGGTGTTAATGTATTACGTTTAAACTTTTCCCATGGTAATAGTAAAGAACATCAATATAGAGTAAAACAAGCTAAATTAATTATGCAAGAAATGGGATGTTATTTATCAATATTAGGTGACTTACAAGGTCCAAAAATTAGAATAGGAATATTTGAAAATAACAAAATTTTTTTAAAAAAAGGAAATAACTTTATTTTAGATTATAATTATTCAAAATATAATGGGAATGAAAAAATAGTTCAAGTTGAATACTCTAAATTATCTGAAGAAGTGAAAAAAAATGATATCCTTTTATTGGACGATGGAAAAATAAAGTTAAAAGTATTAAATACAGAATTATCTAAAGTATTTACCGAAGTATTAATAGGTGGAGTTCTCTCTAACAAAAAAGGAATTAATAAACTAGGAGGCGGATTATCCGCTGATTGTCTGACAAAAAAAGATGAAAAAGATATTATATTAGCGGCTAACTTAGGAGTAGATTATTTAGCAATTTCTTTCCCTAGATGTTCTGAAGATCTTTTACGCACAAAATTATTACTAAAAAAAGCAGGAAGTCGTGCAAAAGTTATCGCAAAAATAGAAAGAGCAGAAGTAGTTTTTAACCAAAATATCATAGATGAAATAATAAATAACTCGGATGCTATTATGGTAGCTCGAGGAGATTTAGGTGTAGAAATCAGCGATCCAGAATTAGCAGGAGTACAAAAAAAACTAATAAAAAGAACTCGTCAATTAAACAAAATTGTGATTACAGCTACCCAAATGATGGAATCCATGATTACCAATTCTGTTCCTACAAGAGCAGAAGTAATGGATGTGGCTAACGCAGTCTTAGATGGAACTGACGCAGTCATGTTATCAGCTGAAACTGCTTCTGGAAAGAATCCAGTAGAAACTGTAATTTCTATGTCTAAAATATGTCAAGGAGCAGAAAAAATACCTGTTTTAAACACTTCAAAACATCGTTTAAATACGAAATTTAATTCTATAAAAGAAGCTATAGCTATGTCATCAATGTATACTGCTAGTCACTTAACAGGAGTATCGTCTATTATTAATCTTACACATTCAAAAAAAATAGCTATCATAGCTTCTAGAATAACGTCTAAATTGCCTATCTTTTCGTTAACTAATAAAGTACGAGATTTAAATTTAATGGCATTATATAGAGGTGTTATTCCCATATTTTTTAAAAAAATAAATAATGAAGTAAATGAAGAAAATCAAGCCATTGCATTTTTACTATCTAAAAATCTAATAGTTACAGGAAGTCTAGTAGTTATTATTGCATTAGAAAAAAACAATAATTTTAAAAAAATTTATTATTCTAAAATTGTAAAAGTATCAATATAAAAAAATATTTATAACAATATTTTTTTAAAATTCAAATTAATTATATTAATAAGCGTAAATATAAAATATATGTAAATCCTTTATATAGAAAACAATTAATCTATGCGATTTATTAATATATTTTATATTTATATATATTTTTTTTAATATAAAAAATTAAAAATATTCTATTTTAAAAAATTTAAAAATTTCAAATATTTATATTTAATAAAATTTTATTTACATTTAATTAATATTTAATTTAATAAATATTTTATTTACATTAAATCTACTTAGTAAAAACTAAGACATAATACTACTTAATTAAATTAAATAATCTAAAAATTATTAGTTATAAATACTATTTATAACTTCTTTACTAAAAATTGCTTATTTTAAATGATTAGAAAGAAAAATATTAATGTTTTTTAAAAAAAATTTAACTTTTATATTTTAAAAAATAAAGTAAAAATTATTATATTTAACGCCTAAATTTTTTTATTTAGATACTTTATTTTTCATTTAATATAGTAAAACATACATCAATAATAATTCTATATATAAAAATTTTTTATTAACAATAAAAAAATAGAAATTTTCAAAATTATTAATATGTAAAAAAAAATAAATTTAATACTAATTATTGAAAAACACACTTTAAACAAGAAAAGCAAACAATAACTACGTATTATACTTTATAATAAGTATATATAAATATATTTATTAAATACAAATTAAATTTAATTATATGTAAAATTGTTTACATACATTTTAAACTATTAAATAAACAAAAATTTTTTTTTGTTTTTTTGTATACACTATAATTGTTATATATACGTTATGTTTTATCCTATCATTTTAACAATAACAATATGTTTCTTATTAATTGATAATTGATCATAATAAAAAGTATATCCTAAATAATATTTTTATTTAAAAAATAAAATATCAATATATTAACTGATATTTTTTATTTATGCTTCAAATATCATTTTTTATGATATATATTAAAAATAAAATAAAATAAAATAAAATTAATATATTAAATTACTTAATATAATTAAATATAATTACATATTGTTAATTTTTAATTATATTATCAACTGATAATTACTTTTCAAGAAATTCAATATACTTGAATTGATTTAACTTTACTGAGTAACTAAATGATTTTATTAGGTGCACCTGTTGTTAAACAATAAGAAGAAGTTGTCTTAGGAAATGCAATAACATCTTTTATATTTTTTGATTTTGTCATCAACATTATAATTCTATCTAAACCAAAAGCCATTCCTGCATGAGGAGGTGTTCCGAAATCTAAAGCTTTTAAAAAAAACCCAAATTGTTCTTTTTTTATTTTTCTTGACATTCCTATAAGATTAAAGATTTTATCTTGTATATACGCACTATTTATTCTAACAGAACCACCTCCAGCTTCATATCCATTTATTACTAAATCATAAGCTTCAGAAATAACTTTTTCAGGACAAGAATCTAATAATTCTAAATTTTTTTTAGTATTTTTAAAAGAAGTAAATGGATGATGTGTAGGAACTAAATTATTTTCAACATCTTTGTTAAATAATGGAAAATCTATAATCCAAACTGGCTTCCAATCTTTTTTATCTATTAAATTTAACTCTTCACCAATTTGTTTTCTTAAAATTCCAAAAATAGAACTAACTAAAGCACATTGCTCTATCATTAAAAATACAATATCTCCATTTTTTGCCTTTGTTTCATTAATTATCTTTTGTAAAATTACAATATCTAGTAAATTCTTATGAGAACTTTTAATGCCATTTAATCCTAATTTTATATTAATGATTTGTATATAAATTAATTGTGATTTAGTAAATTTAGCAACTAATAAATTATATTTTTCTATTCTTTTTCTACTAAAATATTTTTCATGTGAAACACAAAGTCCAACTATTTTATAATTTTTTACCTCTTTTATATTAAAAAATAAACGAAATTTTTTATTTTTTTTTAATAAAAAAGTTAAATTTATTAATAATAATGGATTTCTTAAATCTGGTTTATCAGAACCGTATTTTTCTATTGCACTATTAAAAGTTATCACCGGAAATTTGTCTAACCGAATTTTTAAAACTTTTTTCCATAAATTCCGAATCATTTTTTCCATAATTAAACGAACTTTTTTAATGTCCATAAATGACATTTCTACATCTAATTGAGTAAATTCTGGTTGACGATCTGAACGTAAATCTTCATCTCTAAAACATTTAGTTATCTGATAATAACGATCAAAACCTGATATCATAAGAAGTTGTTTATATATCTGAGGAGATTGTGATAAGGCATAAAATTTATCAATATGTATTCTACTAGCCACTAAATAGTTTCTTGATCCTTCAGTCATTACTTTTGTCAAAATAGGCGTTTCTACATTTATAAATTTATTTCTTTGTAAAAAATAGTGTAGTATAAATACTATTTTACTTCTAATTTTAAAAATATTAATATTTTTTTTATTTCTTAAATCTAAATACCGAAATAAAAATCGTGTTTCTTCGCTATGTGTATGATTATAATCTAAAGGAAATGACTGAGATTTATTAAATAAGTATATTTTTTTTGCTAATACTTCTACTTTTCCAGTATTTAAATTTAAATTAATGTTTTTATCTAATCTTTTTTTAACAATACCATGAACTTTAATACAATATTCATTTTTTAAAATAGAAAATTCTTTATATAAATTTTTATTTTTCTTATCTATAAAAATTTGAACTATTCCTCTATTGTCCCTTAAATCTAAAAATAAAAAACTTCCAAAATTTCTAATTTTATCAACCCATCCACATAAGATAACTGATGTATCTATATCTGTTAAACATAGATCTCCACAATATTTTGTACGCATATAACTTCTCTTCGAGAGATAACATATAAATATATGTAATACGTTAATAAAAATAAATCATATTCTGTAAAAATAGCGTATAAATTTTTTTTGTTATATAAAAAAAATAAATCTTTTTTTTAAATTAATATTTTTAATTTTTTATTAATAAAATTACAAAATTTTTTTTTATTTAAAATATAAACATTACACGTTAGAACACATTATATATATTATGTAAAATATAATTAATATTTAATCCATTTATCTACTTCTAAAAATTATTCTTCCTTTAGAAATATCATATGGAGTCAATTCTACAGTAACTTTGTCTCCAGTAAGAATTCTAATGTAATTTTTTCTCATTTTTCCTGATATATGAGCAATAATAATATGCCCATTTTCTAGTTTTACTCGGAACATAGTATTAGGTAAAGTATCAATTACAGTTCCTTGCATTTCTACATTATCTTCTTTATGCATAATTTACTTGTTCTCTATTATTTTTAAATGAATATAAATTTCTTATAAATGACAAAGATATAAAAAATTTAAAATTAAACTATTTTTATAGAATTTTTACTTTACATTTCATATACACAATATATACTAAATTTTTAGTAAAAAATGGAAATTTGTTTACAATTTAAATTTAATCATGTCAATAATATTATTTCATTTTTTTTTATTTAAATACTTTTCGGCATCTAAAGCCGCCATACATCCAGTAGCTGAAGAAGTAATAGCTTGTCTATATACATGATCAATTACATCCCCTGCTGCAAAAATTCCTTCAATACTAGTTTTAGTAAATCCGCTATGTATTCCAAATTTAACAGAAATATATTCATTTTTCATCTTTAGCTGATCTTTAAAAATTTTTGTATTAGGAATATGTCCTATAGCTATAAAAACTGCTGAAATACTTATAGTAATAAATTTATTATTATTTATATTAGATTTTATTCTAATTCCAGTAACTCCTTCTTTTTCTCCTAAAATTTCATCAACTATAAAATTTGTAAACAATATTATTTTTTCTTTTTTCACCTTTTCTTCTAACTGATGGATCAACACTCTCTCTGCACTAAAAATTTTATTTCTATGAACTATAAAAACTTTTCTAGCTATTTTTGATAAAAACAGAGCTTCTTCTACAGCAGTATTACCTCCACCTATAACTACTACATCTTTGTTTATATAAAAAAATCCATCACAAATAGCACATGTGGATACTCCTTTTCCTTTAAACTTATTTTCTGAACTTATCCCCAAATACCTAGGAGAAGCACCAGTTGCTATAATCAATGCATCAGTTTTATAACAAAATGTACGACCTATTAGATAAAATGGTTTTGTTAAAAAATCCACTTCTAGGATTTCATCATTTATTATATCAACTTTAAATTTTTTTGCATGATTATGCATTCTATCCATTAAGTCTATTCCACTTAAAGCTGAAATATCTCCTGGCCAGTTTTCAATACTATACGTTGTAGTTAATTGTCCTCCTACCATATTTCCCGTAATTAATATTGGAAATAAATTAGCTCTAGATGAATAAATTGCAGCAGTGTAACCAGCTGGACCGGATCCTAGTATCAAAAGTGAGGTATTTTTAGTTTCCATTTTTATTTTATAAATACATTTATTTAACTAATTTAAAATTTATTTATTTTTAATACTTTATTTATTTTCAAAATTTTATATACTATAAATTTTAAATATAAAAAAATAATTTTTAATATATAATATTATTATTTAAATTAATTCTAATATAAGTATTATTTTATATGTTATTCTAATTAAACGCAAATAAATGAGTTTATCTTCTATACATATTTAAAATCCTAATATAAACTATATATTTATTCTAAATAAAAATATTCAATATAAACTCATATAAATGTGAAAACGTCATATCTTTTTTTAAACTGATTCTAGGACAAAAAATGAATAAAATATTCTTATTTATCTTTGCAGTATTATTATCAGTATCTTCAATAGCATTCGATAAACAATTAGATCTAGAAAATCGATTAAATCATTTAAAAAATATATTTTTAGAATTTAAACAAAAAATAATAGATAAAGATGGAAAACAAATTTTTGATGCTCAAGGAAAACTTTGGATTAAAGACAAAACTACTTTTTATATTCATATAGATTCTCCTAGTCCTGTAAAAGTCATATCTAATGGAAAAACTGTATGGCATTTTAATATAAAAGATCGTTCTGTAACTGTTCTTCCATTTGAACATATGAAAAAGAATGTACAAATTCTATCTATGCTAAATGATCCATCATTTCTAAAAGCAATAGTAAACAAACATAAAAACAACGCATTTAATATGATTCTAAGTGAAAAATTTTTACCTTATAAGAAAATTAATATAAATATCACAGAAGAAGGAATTATTAAAAGAGCTGAGTTCATAGATGATACTGGTGAAAGAATTATATTTGAGTTCCGAAGCCAAAACAAATGGGATGTAGAACCAGATAAATTTAATTTTGTAATTCCAGAAAGAACTGAAGTTAATGATCTGAGACTAAGCAATTCAAGTAATAGTTAATTATTAATAAAATTTTTTATAACATTTAAAATCATGTTTGCGTTTTTTTATTATTGAAATCAAATAATTAAAACTTAACGCAAACTACACTCACCTTCTTTTTGTAAAAAAAAATGTTAGATCCAATCTTATTTCGTATTCAACCTGAATTAATAAAAAAAAAACTAAAAACTCGTGGATTTAATTTAGACATACATAGAATAAACACGTTAGAATCTAAAAGAAAAATTCTTCAATTATACACTGAAAACCTTCAAAAAAACCGAAATCATATATCAAAATTAATTGGAAAATTTAAATTACTATCTAAAAAAAATTCGCATTTGAAAAAAAAAGTAGTAAATATTAACAATAATATTCAACATAATAAAAAAAACTTATCTCTATTAAAAAGAATGATTTTACAGTTTTACCTCAATATACCTAACATACCTCATAAAGATACTCCAATAGGAAAAAACAATACAAATAATCACGAAATATCCAAATGGGGGGATAAATATAAAAAAACCAATATACTATTTAAAAACCACATTCAACTTGGAAATAATGTTTTCGGATTCGATTCTAATCCAAATTTAAATATATCTGGTTCTCAGTTTATTATCATGAAAAATAAAATTGCTTTGCTTCATAGAGCACTTGGTCAATTTATGTTGGATTTACATACAATAAAACATGGATATTCAGAAACATATATTCCTTATATAGTAAATTCAGACTGCTTATATGGAACAGGACAATTACCAAAATTCAAAGAAGAACTTTTTCATATTTATTCTAAAAATAAAAAAAATTTAGAGTATTCTTTAATACCAACTTCAGAAGTACCACTAATAAACTTATTTAAAAACAAATTAATTAATAAAAATGATCTACCTATCCTACTAACAGCTTATTCTCCTTGTTTTCGATCAGAAAATTATTCCTATGGACAAAATACAAAAGGATTAATTCGAACCCATCAATTCGAAAAAGTAGAAATTATACAAATTGTTCACCCAAAAAAATCGTCTTTAGCTTTAGAAAACATAACTCATCATGCGGAAAAAGTATTAAAACTATTAAAATTACCATATAGAAAAGTTCTCTTATGCTCACAAGATTTAGGATTTTCTGCTTCTAAAACTTATGATTTAGAAGTTTGGTTCCCATCTATGGATAAATATATAGAAGTATCTTCTTGTTCTAATATGTTAGATTTTCAATCAAGAAGAATTAATCTAAAATATTCTAGAAAAAAAAATCATAAAAATAAATTTTTACATACACTAAACGCATCTGGATTAGCTGTTGGAAGAACACTAGCTGCCATTATAGAAAATTATCAACATGCTGATGGTAAAATAGAAATTCCTACTATTTTACAAAAAAAATATATGAATGGATTAAAATTTATACAATAAAAATTGATTAAATTAATATTTAATTTTTCAAAAACATATTATATTAATAATTTTTATAATTTAAATACTAGATGAGAAAAAAATGAATAGTGAAATTTATAATTTTAGTGCTGGACCAGCTATGATTCCAAAAAAAGTCTTAAATATTATTTCTAAAAATATTAAAAACTGGAATAATTTAGGAGTTTCTATTATTGAAATAAGTCATCGTTTTAAAGATTTTATTGATATGTTTGAAACAGCAAAAAAAAATCTAAAAAAAATAATGAATATACCTGAAAACTATAAAATATTGTTTTGTTCTGGAGGAGCTAGAGCTCAATTTTACGCTGTTCCTATGAATTTATTAAATACAACTCACACAGCAAACTATATTAACAGTGGTTACTGGTCTAAAAGCGCATTTATAGAATCTCAACGTTTATGCTCTTCTAAATTAATAAATGTGCGTAGAATAAAAGATGGAAAACATTCCATTTTACCGATGCAAGACTGGAAAATAAATAATAAAACATCCTATATTCATTATTGTCAAAACGAAACAATAGAAGGTATTTCTATATATGAAAGACCAAATTTTAATAAATCAATTGCAGTAATAGCTGACTTTTCTTCAAGTATATTATCTAGAAAAATAAATATTAAAGATTACGGAATAATATATGCTAGTGCTCAAAAAAATATAGGACCGTCTGGTGTAACAATAGTTATCATTCGTGAAGATTTAATCAAAACATGTAATAAACATTGTCCATCTATTTTAAATTATCAAACTATTTTAAAAAATAAATCTATGTTTAATACTCCAGTTACTTTTTCTTTATACGTAGCAAGTTTAGTATTTGAATGGATAAAAAAAATGGGAGGAATTAAAGAAATTGAAAAAATAAACGAAAAAAAATCAAATCTATTATACAAAACAATAGATGATAGTTCACTATATACTAATTCAATTGCAAAAAAGAATAGATCATCTATGAATGTTTCATTTTTCTTAAAAGATGAAAGATTAAATGAACTGTTTTTAAAAAAAACACATAAAAATGGTCTTTTATTTTTAAAAGGGCATTCTTCAATAGGTGGTATGCGAGCTTCTATTTATAATGCTATGACTTTTAATGGAGTAAAAAAGCTATCTCAATATATGAAATATTTTGAAAAAAAATATGGATAATTTAGTTAATTATTATTTAAATGGTAAACAATATTTAAAATATAAAAAAATTTTTTCTTTTAGGAACTTCAATATATGAATAAATCTTTAACTATAAAACCTATTTCTTATGTTCAAGGGAAAATAGATTTACCTGGTTCAAAAAGTATTTCTAATAGAGTACTTCTTATGTCTGCACTTGCTCACGGAAAAACTAGTCTAATAAATTTATTAGATAGTTATGATACCCAATACATGCTTCTAGCTTTAAAAGACTTAGGTATACATTATGTTTTAGAAAAAAATAAATCTATTTGTCATATGTATGGAAACGGAATAAATTTTAAAAATAATAAAAAATCCTCTATATTCTTAGGAAACGCAGGAACAGCTATAAGATCTTTAGTAGCAGTTTTATCTTTAGTTAATAATGATTTTATTATTACTGGTGATAAAAGAATGCAAGAACGTCCTATAGGAGATTTAATTGACTGTCTAAAACAAGGAGGAGCTAAAATTAAATATATGAAAAAAGAAGGCTTCCCACCAATACATACCAAAGGAGGATTTATTGGAGGAAACATTTCAATACGTGGAAATATTTCTAGCCAATTTTTATCAGCACTTTTAATAGCATCTCCATTAGCTATAAATGATACTACTATTACAGTAACAAATAAATTAGTGTCAATTCCCTATATAAGAATGACACTAAAAATCATTCAACATTTTGGAATAAAAATAAAACATGAAAATTATAAAAAATTTTATATTACAGGACAACAAACTTATCTTAGTCCAAGACTTTACTATATAGAAAGCGATCTATCTTCAGCTACTTATTTTTTAGCAGCAGCAGCTATTAAAGGTAAAAATATTGTTTTAAATAATATATATAAAAATAGCATACAAGGAGATATTAGATTTATTCATATACTTCAAAAAATGGGTGCTATAATATTTTGGGGAGAAAATTTTGTAAAATGTTCCAAAGGAAAATTACATGGAATTGATATGGATATGAATGATATTCCTGATGCAGCCATGACTATTGCTATAGTAGCATTATTTTCTCATGGAACAACAACTATTAGAAACATATATAATTGGAGAGTTAAAGAAACAGATAGATTGCATGCAATGTCTACTGAATTAAAAAAAGTTGGTGCTATAATAGTAGAAGGTGAAGATTATATTTCTATTACTCCTCCTAAAAAATTTATTCCATCTTCTATTAATACATACAACGATCATAGAATGGCAATGTGTTTTTCTCTTATACCTTTATCAGAAAAATCAGTTAACATAATAAATCCAGATTGTGTAGCAAAAACATTTCCAAATTATTTCTCTGCTTTTAATAGCATAAGCTTCTATAATTAAATATAGTGCATTTTACAAAAAATTTTCGTATGTCTATATCTTATATAAATATCTTAAAAATAAGATTTGTATTATTAATATATATATATATAAATAATATTTTATATTTAAAATAAAAAATTTCTATAGAAATAGATTTTTATTAAAAATAAAAATAAAATTAATTAATTTTAGTTATCTAATAAAAACCAGATACTATTTTTAAATAATTTAATGTATTTGTATGTATATGTATAACATATATTTATATTTAAAAAAATAACAATAATCTTTTAATTAAAAATTTATTCTATTCAAATATTATGAATATTCCAGTAATTACTATTGATGGAACGAGCGCTTCAGGAAAAAGTACTTTATGTAAAAAAATATCTAAAAAAATAGGATGGTTTTCACTAGAATCTGGTTTTATATACAGAGCTGTTGCTCTTATTTATTTACAATATTCATCTGTTATTATACCAAAAAAAGTTGTTTTTATTGCAAAAAATTTAAATTGCTTTTTATTTATAAAAAAAAAAAAATTTAAAGTAATTTATAACAAAAAAGACATTACAAATAATGTTTTTACAGAAAAAACTTCTATGCTTGCCTCTAAAATATCACAAATTCCAGAAATACGGAATATATTGTTAAATATTCAAAAATCATTCCGATTAAATCCTGGCTTAGTAGCTAATGGAAGAGATATGGGTACTGTAGTTTTTCCTGATTCTAAACTTAAATTTTTTTTAATATCAAATTTAAAAATTCGTTCTTATAGAAGAATGCTTCAATTGAAAAAAAGAGGAATAATTACTAATTTTAAAAAAACATATTCTGAAATTCAAAAAAGAGACAATCTTGATATTTTTAGAAAAATATCTCCTTTAAAACCATCAAAAAATGCTATAATATTAGATACCAGTTATATTAATACAACTGAAATGTTTAATATTTCAATGAAATATATTAAATCTAAATTTAATTTATTCTAAATTAGAAAAATAGCCCTAAAAAATGGAAAATTTTAGAAAAATGTACTATATCTTAACAAAAATATGGAAATTAAAAAGATTAAATAATATATATATATATATAAAATATGACCGAAACATTTTCTCAATTACTTGAAGAATCTTTTCAAAAAATAAAAACCGCTCCAGGATCAATACTAAAAGGAATAATTATATCTATAGGTAAAGATTCCGTAATAGTAGATGCTGGATTAAAATCTGAATCATCTATTCCAATCGAACAATTTAAAAATAAAAAAGGAGAATTAGATATCTCTATAGGAGATTTAACCGAAGTTTCGCTAGATACAATAGAAGATGGATTTGGAGAAACAATACTATCTAGAGAAAAAGCTAAAAGACATGAATCTTGGTTGTTGCTAGAACAATCTTTTAAAGAAAAAAAAACTATTAATGGAACAATAGATGGAAAAGTAAAAGGCGGATTTACAGTTTCTCTAGATGAAATCAGAGCTTTTTTACCAGGTTCTTTAGTTGATGTAAGACCAGTAAGAGATACAATGCACTTAGAAGGAAAAAATTTAGACTTTAAAGTAATAAAACTAGATAAAAAACGGAATAATGTAGTAGTTTCTAGAAGAGCAGTCATTGAATACGAAAATAGTGCTGAAAGAAATCAGTTGTTAGAAAAACTACAAGAAGGACTAAAAATAAAAGGAATAGTAAAAAATTTAACTGAATATGGCGCTTTTGTAGATTTAGGAGGAGTTGATGGACTACTTCATATCACGGATATGGCTTGGAAAAGAGTTAAACATCCTAACGAAATAGTTAGTATTGGAGACGAAATATCAGTAAAAATTCTAAAATTTGATCGTGAAAAAACTCGTGTTTCATTAGGACTAAAACAACTAGGAGAGGATCCATGGATAGCTATTTCTAATCGTTATCCAGAAAAAACTATCCTAAAAGGAAGAGTGACAAATTTAACAGATTACGGATGTTTTGTTGAAATAGAAGAAGGAATTGAAGGATTAGTTCACGTTTCTGAAATGGATTGGACTAATAAAAATATACATCCTTCTAAAGTAGTTAATGTAAATGATATTGTAGAAATCATGGTACTAGATATAGATGAAGAAAGAAGAAGAATATCTCTAGGAATAAAACAGTGTAAAAAAAATCCATGGAAAAATTTTTCAGAAATTCACAAAAAAGGAACTCAAGTAATAGGAAAAATAAAATCTATTACTGATTTTGGAATATTCATTGGTCTTCCGGGTGGAATAGATGGTCTAGTACATTTATCCGATATTGACTGGAATTCTTCTGGAGAAGAAACTATAAAAAAATATAAAAAAGGAGAAGAAATTACAGCAATTGTACTTCAAGTAGATCCTGAAAGAGAAAGAATATCTCTAGGAATAAAACAATTACAAGAAGATCCTTTAAATTTTTATTTAAAATTAAAGAAAAAAAATAGTACTTTTACAACAGAAATTAAAAAAATAGAAGAAACACGAATTATAACAAAAATGAAAAATAATATTCATGGAATCGTAAAATTACCTGAATCATCTGAAAAAAATAATAATATTAATGTAAAATATAAAATAAATGATATTATTTCTACAAAAATAAATAACGTAGATAAAAAACATAGAACAGTTTATTTAACTATTATTCCAAATAAAACCAAGTTGGAAAAAGAAAAAAACGACACAACACACTCTAGTACAGCAAAAAAAGAAAAATTTTCGAATGCTATGATGGAAGCGTTTAAAGCTGCAAAAAATAATGAGTAATCAATATTTAAATGATTAAATAATCATTACAATATTTTATTTTTTACATTTATTAAAAACAAATCAAATAACATTCAATTATTGCATTAATAGTATTAGATACTATTTAAAATAAAATATTTTATTTAATATTTTATTTTTCTATACAACTAAATTGCTACTTCAATAAGTAGCAATTTAGTTCTTCTAACTATAAACAACTTCTACATTCCTTTAAAAAAATGAAAAAAAAAACCACATTACCTATAATTATAGGAAACTGGAAATTAAACGGAACAAAAAATAAGTTAAATTCATTTTTTAAATTTATAAAAGATAAATCATTAAAGATAAAAAAAAATTTAACTATATTAGCTCTTCCAAATATTTATTTAAATTATGCTCAAGAACTAGTATCAAAATTAAATATTAACTGTAAAATATCAGCACAAAACATAGATATTCATAAGCAAGGACCATATACTGGAGAAACATCGGTAAATATGTTATCTGATATTAACATAAAATATACTATAATAGGACATGCAGAACGCCGTTACTATCATTCGGAAAACAATGACATTATTGCAAAAAAATTTATTTTATCTAAACAAAAAGGTATTATTCCCATTTTATGCCTTGGAGAAAATCAATTAGAAAAAGATTGCGGAAAAACAGAAGAAATAATATTAAGTCAATTAAATGCTATTGCTAGTATAGATAAACAAAATAAAACTATATTTAATAATTCTATTATTGCTTACGAACCAATTTGGTCAATTGGATCTAAAAAATCTGCTGATCCAGATTTAATTCAACAATTGCATACTTTCATAAAAAATTATGTTATTAAATTTCAAAATTTTAATATAGACAATTTTTATATAATTTATGGAGGTTCTGTTAACGAAGAAAATGTAAATGAATTTTTAAATAAAAAAAATGTAGATGGTTGTTTAATTGGAAATGCTTCTTTAAATAAAAAAATATTTAATAATATTTTAGTAAAATCTAATAAAATAGATAAATAAAAATTTTTATGAATTCATTATTCATATATAAAATTATTATAATTAACAATTAGTTATACATTTTTTTTATGCAATTATAACTATTTTTTATAGATATAAAAAATGTCATCGTTACAACAATTATCTATATATATATAATATAAATAACAACAATTAATACGTTAGAAAACGTATTAATTAAATAATTAATACATTATATTTTATGAATATATAAAATTTATAAAATTAAAATAAAAAAATAAATAAATTTACTTATCTGTAAACATCAATCATTTCTTAAAATAACTATATTATTAGTTCTATAAACAACAAAAAAATACATTCAATTAAACAAACATCTTCTAAACTAATTTTTTAGCTAAATTAAACCAATCACTTTTGAAAGGTCTTTTCATGTTTTTCAAAGCGTAACTAATATCATAATTTACCATTTTTCCATTTTTAATTCCAATACATTTTCCAACATTACCTTTTGTTATTAAATCTATAGCATAAGAACCCATTCTAGATGCTAAAATTCTATCGTAAGCTATAGGCTTACCTCCTCTTTGAATATGTCCTAAAATAGTAGCTCTCGTTTCTCTTTTAGTATTTTTTTCTATATATCTAGCTAAGTTTTCTACATTACAAATATGTTCTGTTATAGCTATAATCGCATGTTTTTTTCCTTTAGATAATCTATTTTTTATATGTTTAAGTAAATCTTCTTTAACATACTTAATTTCTGGTAACGCAATAAACTCACATCCTCCTGCAATAGATGCAGCTAAAGTTAAATCCCCACAACTACGTCCCATTACTTCTACTATAGATATTCTTTGATGTGATGAAGAAGTATCGCGCAACCTATCAATTGCCTCTACTACTGTTTCTAGTGCAGTTAAATACCCAATGGCATAGTCAGTTCCTACAACATCATTATCAATAGTTCCCGGTATAGTTAAACACGGAATTCCTGATTCTGTTAGTTTTTTCGCTCCTATGTAAGATCCATCTCCTCCTATAATAACTAGATAATCTATTCCTTTTTCTTTTATATTATTTATTGCAATCAATCTATTTTTTACTAAATTAAATTCTGGAAATCTAGCAGACCCTAAAAATGTACCTCCTCTATTAATCATATTTGACACACTATCACTATTTAATTTAACTATTCTATTTTTGCATAAACCTAAATATCCATCATATATCCCAAATAGTTCTAATCCCTCCATTATACCTGTTCTTACAATACTTCGAATAGCAGCATTCATCCCTGGCGCATCACCACCACTTGTTAAAATACCTATTTTTTTTTTCATAAACTTTATAACCCTTTAAATATAACGTTAAACATAAATTTATTAATATATTAGTAACCAGATAACTTAGTCTTAACGAGATATAAATAATTTATCTTTAACATTTTTATAAATTATTTCACTAATTTTAATTAAAACAATATGTATTTTTATTATTTTTTGATAAAAAACCAGAACTTTAACATTTAAATATATAGTATATATATTTATTTTTAATTCTACTGATTTACTCGTAATTATTAGTACTGATTAAATCTATATAATATATGTAACAAAATACTACTATAAACTGATATGCGTATTAATTGATATGACACTAAATTAAAAATTTATTTATTTTAAATCTTTTATTTTATTATTATGCTTAAATTTATATTTAATTTTTTTATAAAAAATAGTATCTTATTGGAAGATAATTCTTATTAAATTCATAAACAATAGGAGATCCAGTTGGAATATCTAATCTACTAATTAATACATCGTCAATATTTCCTAAATATTTTATTAATGCTCTTAAAGAATTACCATGGGCTACTATAATTATTTTTTTTTGTAATTTCATATGTGGTAACAATTTTTCTTTCCAAAATTCAACTACTCTTTTTTCAGTCAACTCCAAACTTTCTCCTTTAGGAAAATTATTTAATCCTATATTTTCATAACGTTCATCATATCCAGAAAATAAACTATTAAAATTTTTTATTTTAGGCGGTGATATTTTATAACTTCTTCTCCACTTATGTACTTTTTCTTCTCCATATTTCTTTACCATTTCATCTTTATTTAATCCTTGTAAAGCACCATAATGTCTTTCATTTAACTTCCAATCTTTATCTACAGTAACCCAAGTTTTATTTAATGTTTTTAAAATAATCCATAAAGTATGAATAGATCTCGTTAACATTGAAGAAAATGAATAATTGAAATTAATTTTATTCATTTTTAATAAATTTGCAGCTTTTACTGCTTCTTTTTTGCCTAAATCAGATAATTCAACATCATTCCATCCTGTAAACTTATTCAATAAATTCCATTTACTCTGCCCATGCCTAATTAAAATAACTTTTTTTACTGACATATACACTCCTTTAAAAAAAATGCATTGTATTTATTAAAATATTTTATATATAAGTGATGTACAAACATAATAAATAGTCTTTATTACAGAAAAATTTATAATCTTTCATCAAGCAGATACAACTATAATACCTTGATAATTAATTTATTTATCGTTATTAAATATCAATAATAAATTTATATCTACTATTGTTCATCAAAAAAATATATAATTTTATATCTAAATTGTTTTATATTAAAAATATGTATATATTTATTTATATGTTATTTAATTTAAAATATTTAACTTCATTAAAAATAATTTGTACTATAAAAATAAAATATACGTATATTTATTTATTCAAAATGTTTTATTTTCTAGTAAATTCTATTTCTTTTAAAAACAAAATTAATGTTCTCACTTATTCTAATTAAATTAATTATTATATATATATATATATTAAATATAAATATGTTGGTTAAAATATAAAATTCCAACATATTCTAAGTGATTTATTTTATAAGACATTTATACATGTAATAAAATTCTAGAAAAATCTTCTAATATTTCTTTTAATCTTGATAAAAATTGAATGGAGGTTTTCCCATCTATTATTCTATGATCATAGGATAAAGACATATACATCATAGGAAGAATAACAATACTATCTTTAACTACCATTACTCGTTTTATTATATTATGCATTCCTAAAATAGCTGTTTGAGGTGGATTTATTATAGGAATTGACATTAAAGAACCAAAAATACCTCCATTACTAATAGTAAAATTCCCTCCAGTTAAATCATCTATAGATAACTTTCCAATATTTCCCTTTAAAATAAAATCTTTAATTTTTTTTTCTATATCAACTATACTCATTTCTTCTACGTTTTTCAATACAGGAGTAATTAAACCTCGTTTTGTTGCAATAGCTACACTTATATCAATATATTTATAATAAATAATATCATCTCTATCTATTGAAGAATTAATTTCTGGAAATAATTTTAAAGATTCAGATACTGCTTTAACAAAAAAAGATGTTAGTCCTAATTTTATTTTATGTTTTTCTTCAAATTTATGCTTATATTTTTTTCTTAAACTTAAAATACTTTTCATATTTACTTCATTAAACGTTGTTGATGTTACCATATTTCTCTGTGAGAATAATAATCTTTCCGACATTTTCATTCTTAAAGGACTAATTTTTATCCTTTCAACTTTTCTTTCTTTATAATTTTGTTGATTTTCTACATTTTTTTCTTTTTCTTTTATATAATTTAAACTATTTTCAACTTTATCTTTTTTAATAATATTTAAAACATCATCTCTATTTAATCGTCCTTTTTTTCCAGTAGCAACAATCAATGTATGATCTATACTATGCTGTTTTATTAATTTTCTAACTGAAGGAGAAGCTTCTAACTCTGTTTTATTTATTAAAGATTTCTTTTTTTCCACAACAATCTTTTTTAAATTTTCTTCTTTTTGTAAAGTAATTTTTCCTAATATCTGTTTTGAAAAAATAATTTCTCCTGCTTTTATTATTATAGCAGTTAAAATACCATCTATTAAAGCGGGTACTTCTAATATTACTTTATCTGTTTCAATATCTAGTAATATGTCATCTCGTTTAACATGTTCTCCAATATTTCTATGCCAACTAATAATTTGAGCATTCGAGACAGATTCTGGAAATTCTGGAGCTAATATGTCTACTTCATTCATTATTTTTCCTAATATGAATTAATTAATTAATATTTATTGCTTTTTGTAAAATATTTTCTTGTTCTATTTTATGGCAAGAAAAACTACCTACTGCCGGTGAAGCTGATTTTTTTCTTGAAATACAAATAATGTTTGATTTGACAGGTAACAAAAGTTTTATGTTTTCTTGAAAAAAAGACCAAGCACCTTGATTTAACGGTTCTTCTTGACACCATACAAAATCATAAATATGATGACATATATTTAAAACTTGTTGAATATCCTTTTTAGGAAATGGATATAACTGTTCTACATTAATAACACATATATTAACTATATTTTTTTCTTTTATCTTTTCTAAAAGATCATAAAAAATTTTCCCAGTACAAAATATTATTCTTTTTATTACTTTATTTTCTAAAATTTCTTTAGAATAAATTATTTTTTTAAAATGTTGGTAACATATTTCGTCAAAAGAAGAATATGTTTCTTGACGTCTTAATAATGATTTTGGTGTAATAATAATTAATGGCTTTTTTTTCGTTAAAAAAGCTTGCTTACGTATTAAATGATACATTTGTGAAGCAGAAGAAGGAATACACACACATATATTATTTTGAGCACATAGCTGTAAAAATCTTTCAATTCTAGAAGAAGAATGTTCTGGTCCTTGACCTTCATATCCATGAGGTAAAAATAAAACTAAATTAGATTTTATATTCCATTTTTGTTCTCCTGAAACGATAAACTGATCAATTATCACTTGAGCTCCATTAGCAAAATCTCCGAATTGAGCTTCCCAAATTGTCAAAGTGTTTGAAGAAGCAATAGAATAACCATATTCAAATCCAAGAGCTGCTTCTTCAGATAAAACTGAATCAACAACATCAAAAAAAGAACTAAAACCATTCATTTTCATCAGAGGGATATAACTAGAACCATTTTTTTGATCATGTATTTTTAAATGACGATGAAAAAAAGTTCCACGAGAAACATCTTGCCCTGATATTCTACAAGAAATTCCGGATTTTATTAAAGTGGCATATGCTAAAACTTCGGCAGCCCCCCAATCAAACTTTAATTTATTTTTTACCATTTTTAATCTATTTGAATAAATTTTATTAACTAAAAAATGTGCATTAAAATTATCAGGAAATAAATATGCACTATTAGCTATTTGTTTTAGATAATTAGCATTCATAACTTTTTTTTCTAAAACATCATCATTATTTTTTTTTTCTTTTAAAAAATCATCTTTTACATTTATTTCTTTTTCTTTTATATATAAAAAATATTCGTTCTCTATTTTATTACGATATTCTTTTACTTTATTATTCACTTCTTCTTTAGTTATTATTTTGTTCTTAATTAAATTAGTAGAAAAGATAGAATATACCGTTGGATGATTTTTAATTTTTTTATATAAAACAGGTTGAGTTACATAAGGATCATCCGCTTCATTATGTCCATTTCTTCTGTAACAAACTAGATCTATAAATACATCTGAATTAAATGTATTACGAAATTGTAATGCTAATTTCGTTACATATATCACTGCTTCTGGATCATCTGCATTTACATGAAAGATAGGACATTGAGTCATTTTAGCAATATCAGTACAATATCTACTGGATCTAAGATCCATACTATTTGATGTAGTAAAACCAATTTGATTATTTATAACAATATGAATAGACCCATTAACGTTATATCCTGTAGTCTTGGACATATTTAGTACTTCTTGAACAATTCCTTGACCACATATCGCTGCATCACCATGAATTAATATGGGTAATATGTTTTTCACATTATTTTTTTTTTTATTTTTATCTAAACTAGCTCTTACAGTACCTAGCACAACAGAATTAACAACTTCTAAATGCGATGGATTACATTGTAAAATTAACTTAAGGTTATAGTTTTCTTCAAATTTTTTAATTAATTTATATCCTAAATGGTATTTTACATCTCCAGAAATGTTCTTCTTTCTTTTATTAGTATCACAAAATTCAGAAAATATATGTGTTATTGGTTTTTTTAAAATGTTAACTAAAACGTTTAGTCTTCCTCTATGAGCCATTCCAAATACAATTTTTGATATTTTTTCGTTTTTTGCAGATTTTATAACTGAAGATAACATTGGAATTAAAACATCTGCTCCTTCTAAAGAAAATCGTTTTGCTCCTGGAAATTTATTTTGTAAAAATTTTTCAAAAACCTCACATTTTATTAAATCTTTTAATATAGATTTTTTTTCTTTTTCTGTAATTTCAGAATAAATAGATTTGCGTGAAATATAATTTTTAATCCAATTTATTTTAAAATCACTGTCAATGTGTAAAAACTCAAACCCAATCGATTTGCAGTATAAATTTTCATAAGTTTTCAATTCATATCTGATTTTATTTTCTAAAACTAGTTTTATAAGTTTTTTTTGTAACATTGAATAATTAGTTTTTAAATATTTTTTTAAACTTGTAATATACTGTTGAAATAAATCTTCTTTTGTTAAATTCGAAACTAAAGGATTAATAGACGAAAACTTATGTCCATTTTTTTGAAAAAAAGAATCTAAAACACAAAACAGTATTTTTTTTAAAGTTGGTTTTTTTTCTTTAATATTTGTTGATTCTGAGCTATTTAATTTATATTGTTCATCTTTTATGTAACTTTTTTTAAATAAATTTTTTATATTATATTGATTATTTTTTAATTCATTAAATTCAGATTTAAAAGAAAAATCTAAAACATCTATTTTTTTTTTATTTATAAATTCATTATACAAATTTTCTAAAAACTCTTGATTACTAGAATTCATCCAAGAAGTTTTTTTTAAAAAAATCATATTATAATGTCCTTAATTTTAAGATTAATATTTTAACTTTTAAAAAAAATTATTTAAAACAATTCACTTTTTTTTAAACTTAACTTTTTATAAAAAAAATAAAACATTATTTTAAATTGGATTATAAATATCTAAAAATTCAACATGAAGACCATAAATTTTTTTTAACCATCTACCTAAATATTTTATACCGTTTCTCTCAGAAGCATAATGACCTATAGAAAAAAAATGAATTTTATATTCTTTAGCATAATGAATAGTTTCTTCTGATACTTCTCCAGTAATAAAAGCATCTACACCAAACTCCCCGGATTGTTTAATGAACGATTGACCTTTTCCACTACACCAAGCTATTTTATTTATATATTTAGATCCTGTTTTCCCAAAATAAAAAGGTGATCTAAAAAATGCTTTTTTTATTCTTTTGTATAATTCTATTCCTGTCATCTTTTTATCAGTGTTGCCCCACGAAACATATTTTGTTATATTGTTCTGATAATTAATATTTAACTTTCTTCCAATATGAAAATTATTTCCTAATGTTTTATGAACATCTAAAGGTAAATGCCACGCATATACATTAATGTCATTACTTAAGATCTTCTTTAATCTTTTTCTTTGTATTCCTCTAATAATATGTAAGTCTCTATTCCAAAAACAACCATGATGTACTATTACTGCATCAACTTTTTTTTTTATAGCATATTCTAACAATTCTTGACAAATAGAAACTCCAGAAATAATAGAATTAACTTGTTTTTTTCCTTCAACTTGTAATCCATTAAAAGTATAATCTTTAAATAAATGAACTTTTAATTTAGCGTTTACTACTGATTCTAACTCAATATTATTCATACTATTAATTACTCATATTCTTTTGCTAACGTGATTAATTTTAAAAATTTTTTGTATTCAATATTATGAATAACAATAAATATTGGATAACGTATAATTTTTTTTTGTATGCACATACATGATCCAGGATTATGTATGCAATATATAGGAACATGAATTAACTCTTTTAAAAAACTTTTAATATATTTGCATAAATAATCAAATTTTTTACATTGATCTATAGGATTAAACGTTCGAATGTATGGAACATTATCACATCCAGTTGATGATATCCATTGCCATCCACCATTATTAGACGAAAAATCTCCATCGATTAACTTGGACATAAAATATTTTTCACCTAATCTCCAATCAACCAGTAAATTTTTTACTAAAAAATTAGCAGTTATCATTCTTAATCTATTGTTTATCCAACCTAATTTATTCAATTGTTTCATACCTGCATCCACTATAGGATACCCTGTTTTACCTTTTTTCCACATTTTAAAAAAATGCATATTATTTTTCCAAACAATTTTTTTTTCCCATTTTCGTAAAGATTTATTTTTACTTAAGATAGGATATCCATTTAACAAATGTTTAAAAAACTCTCGCCAAATTAATTCATTTATCCATATAAAAACAAATTTATTGTCTAAAAAATCAAATTCTTTTTCTATGGATGTCAAGAAACATTGTTTCGGAGATAAAACTCCAATACTTAAATATGGAGATAAAAAACTATTTGATTTTAATGCAGGATAATCTCTATATAAAAAATATTTTTTAATCTTTTGTAAACAAAACTGTTTTAATTTAAATAAAGCATTTTTTTCTCCTACTGGAAAAACATTTTTATCAAAATTTTCTCTTGGAAATTTAAAAGAATATACTCTACACCGATAAACTAAATTTAATTTTTTTCTAGAAGGTTTTGGAAAAATAAAAAATTTAGTAACATTTAACTTGCTTATTATTTTTTTTTTAAAAGAATGAAAAACTTGATACGTATTTTTAACTTTTGTTAATATTTTTTTAGGATTAAATAATAAACTACCATGAAATCCATTCATACTAATATTATTAATATTTAATTTGTTTTCTATGTCAATATCACATTTTCTTTCAATATATTCGTATTGATAATTGTAAAAAACAGAATTTACTTTATGTTTTAAACAAAATTTAACTATTAATTTTTTTAACACTGAATTACTATTTACTTCATAATAGTAAAACATTATTCCAATTTTAAACATGTCCTTAGATAAACTACATATATGTTCATATATAAACTGCGCTTTTTTATGAGACATATTATTTTTTTTCCACTGTTTTGGAACAGACGTAAAAATTCCTAATACTGTATCTTTTTTATTTTTACACGCAGTATATAAAGCTTCATTATCTGTCAATCTTAAATCACTTCTAAACCACATAAGATGAATATTCATATTTATATAACTTAATAAAAAATAACATATACGTTTATTAATATAAAATTTAAAATTTTTATAAGTATAAAACTTTATTTTTATATAAAATATTCATATGTGTTAAGATATAATAATCTATATTTGATATATATTTTATATGTATAGTATATCACGTTATTAACTATTCAATAAAAGTTATCCTTTTTTAAACAATTTAACTTAATATAATTCTTGGACCTCAAATATGAAAAAAATAGGAATTTTTTTTGGTTCCGATACTGGAAATACAGAAAAAGTAGCTTTTTTAATACACGAACAATTAGGAAACGCAATTTCAAGCATGTTTAATATTTCTGAAATAAAAAAAAAAGATATAGAAAAGTATAACATTCTTATGTTTGGTATACCTACATGGTACTACGGTGAATTACAATGCGATTGGGAAGATTTCCTACCAAATTTTAAAACTATGGATTTTAAAAATAAAACAGTGGCTTTTTTCGGATGTGGTGATCAAGAAGATTATTCAGAATATTTTTGCAATGGAATGAGAACTATATACGACTTAATTCTTAAAAAAGGAGCAAAATGCATTGGAAAATGGAAAAATGAAGGATATTCTTTTAAGTCATCTACTGCACTGTTAAATGAAAAATATTTCCTTGGACTAACTATTGACGAAGATAGACAATCTGAGTTAACAGAAGAAAGAGTTTATATATGGGTAAATTCTATAAAAAAAGAAATAAACTTGTTTAAATAAAGAATAGTAATAATAACTTTAATTTTATATATAGATCCAATATTATATTAATAATAAATATTAATGTAAAAAATTAAAAATACATTCTATGTTTATAATGTAAATAAATTTAAAATACATATGAATATATTGTTTAAATAAAAATATAAATATGTATTTACATAATTTAACAGTGATTCGTTGTATAAAATTTTATTATTTTTTACTATAACATGTGACGATAATCATTCGTCACATGAAAAAAACAATTATATTTTTTATTAAATAGCTAATATTTAATATAAAGTATTTTTATATAATAAAAAATACTCAAATTACTAATTTAAATATCTTATAATTAAGAATTATAATCAAAATCATTCTAAAAAATAAGAAAGATAGTTAAGAACAAATAAGCTCTACAAGATCAAGAACTTTAGTAGAATATCCTGTTTCATTATCATACCAAGATATTATTTTAGAAAAATGATTATTTAAGGATAATCCAGCCGTAATATCTACAATAGAAATTAATTTACTTCCATTAAAATCTGAAGAAACAACGGGATCTGTAGTATATCCTAAAATATCTTTCATAGAACTACTAGAAACGTATTTTATTAATTCACAAATATCTTGATAACTTGCCGATTTTTTATGACGAAAAGTTAAATCTACTACAGATACATTAGGTGTTGGAACTCGAAAAGCTATTCCTGTTAATTTTCCATTTAGTTCTGGTAATATTTTTCCCACTGCTTTAGCTGCTCCAGTAGAAGAAGGTATAATATTCTGAATAGCTCCTCTACCCCCTCTCCAATCTTTACTAGAAGCACCATCTACTGTTTTTTGTGTAGCTGTTACCGAATGAACTGTAGTCATTAATCCTTCTAAAATATTAAATTCATCATGTATTACTTTAGCTAAAGGAGCTAAACAATTAGTAGTACAAGAAGCATTTGATACAACTAATTCACCTTTATAAGCATCAAAATTAACTCCGCGAACAAACATAGGAGTATCATCTTTAGATGGTCCAGTAATAACTACTTTTTTCGCTCCTGAAGATATATGACTTAATGCACTTTCAGTAGTTAAAAAAATTCCAGTAGATTCTATAACTACATCTACAGAATATTTACTCCATAAAATATCTTTTGGATTTTTTTTAGCAGATGTAAATATTTTTCTATTATTTACAATTAAACAATCTTCTTTTACTTCCACACTTTTTAAAAATGAACCATGTGTAGAATCATATTTTAACATGTAAGCCATATATTCAGCGCTAACTAAATCATTTATAGCTACAATGTCAACGTTTGAATTATTTTGTGCTATTCTAAAAACTAATCTACCAATTCGTCCAAACCCATTAATACCCACTCTTATTTTCATTCTAATTTACCATTTTATTTTTATATATATAAACAACAATTTATTAAAATTAAAAAATATTAAAACTAATCTTGTAAGTACTATTATTATTTTTCAAATGTAATTACATTACTGTAATTAAAATAATATTTACATCAAATATTTTATAGTTAATTAACTTAATATATTAAATTATAAAAATAGTATGAATATTTATTCATAATAATTTTCAACTATACAAATTAATAATTATACTTTATTACCCAAGCAAACAGCAATTAAAAATAAAATACATTAATTATATTACGAAACTAAAATTCTATTTCATATAAATTTTAACTCATATTTATATACAAGAAAATTATAAAAGTTCATTAAATAAATTTAAAAATTAAATTTATTTTTAAAAAAATAAATACTCATATTGTGATAAAATCTAATAATAACTCTATTTAATTTAATATATTTTATCTATAAACTGATTAATTATTAATAACCTATATATTTTTTTATAAATAAAATTATAAATATATTTAAAAAATATAATACTTATCATATAACATGAATTTATGTTTGAATAATTATTCAATTATTATTTATATTCATTTTTGTAAAAACAAATGTAAAAAATATTATTTTGTCAAAAAATATAAAATATGTATTTATTATTTATAATTAATATATAAATTCACTCCATATAAAATATTAAAAATTAGTATTTTTTCTAAAAAAGGAAAATTTATTCTAAAAAATTTTTTCTAAAATATACAAAAATTTTTCACCTTAATTTTTTATATACAAAGTATCATAATTAACATTTATTGTTTTTTTATTAAAAGAATGTTAAAAACATAACTTTTATCTAAAAAATCATTTATATATAAAAAATAATTCATATGAAATATAATTCTAAAATTATGAATATATTGATATAAATGTTTTTATAATTTGCTTCTTTAATAAAAAAACTATATAACATCTCTTATATAACATTATATTTAGTATATTATGTATTTTACGTATTAAATAAAATTATTATTTTAAATTTTAACTACATAATTTAAAAAAAATTTGTTAATATTTATCCTAAAAATCAATGTTTTTTTAAAAAATAACTATTTATATAAAAGATATTTTATATATTATTCAAACAATTTTTTTTTAAAGATTTTTTTTTATTATTAATCCATAATATTGCTATATATATGTAAATAATAAATTAGTAATTTTTAAATTTTAAAAAATATTAATTATGTATAAAGTTTTTAAAAAAATAAGTAATAATTATTATTATTAATTTAAATAAAATTTTATATAAACAATTTATAATATCGTGTATTTATTGCAATAATAGTTTTAAACTGTTTAATATAAATACTATTCATTAAATAAATTTATATTTAAACATATAAATGTAATTTTTCTTAAAAATATTAATATACTAATTTTCTATAAAAATAGAATTAACTGTTCTATGCAAATTAAATTTATTTCTTACAATTACTAATATCATATTTCATTAAATCACGCGATTTAATTTTATTTAAATAAATGTATATATACTAAATTATATATATATATATATTTATTATTTATGTATAACTATATATTATAAACAATAAAATTTAAAGAAACGAAAACAGTGAATATACAAATTCAACATTGTCTAGAATTAAAAGTAAATCAACTAGTAGTGCATATAGAACACGGAATTGGATTATATAAAGGATTAACTACTTTAACAACACCAAATGGTATTACTACTGAATATTTAATTATAGTCTATGCCAATAAAGCAAAACTATATGTACCAATATCATATCTACATCTAATTAGTCAATACCAATCATATACTAACACTAACATTCCTCTAGATAAGTTAGGGAACTCTAATTGGAAAAAAGAAAAGCATAAAGTATTTAAAAAAATTCACGATTATGCAGCAAAATTATTAGATACATATTCATTAAGAATATCTAAAAAAGGCTTCTCTTTTTCAATACAATATACAAAATATAAAAAATTTATAAAAAAATTTCCATTCACAACTACTCCAGACCAAGAAAAAGTAATTAATACTGTATTAAAAGATATGCACAAATCTACTCCAATGGACAGGTTAGTTTGCGGTGATGTAGGTTTTGGAAAAACAGAGGTAGCTATGCGAGCTGCATTTATAGCAGTATGCAACTCTAAGCAAGTTGCGATATTAGTTCCTACTACTTTGTTAGCTCAACAACATTTTAATAATTTTTCTCAAAGATTTAAAAATTGGAATGTAAAAATTGGAATTCTGTCTAGATTTTCTTCTGATAAACTTATTAAGTCTAATATACAACAAGTATCTCAAGGAACAATTCATATTTTAATAGGTACTCATAAAATGTTATTTAGCTCTATAAAATGGAAAGATTTAGGTTTATTAATTATTGATGAAGAACATAGATTTGGAGTATTAGATAAAGAAAAAATAAAAGAAAATTATATTAATATCGATATTTTAACATTAACAGCAACTCCTATACCTAGAACCTTGAACATGACAATTAATGGAATACGGGATCTATCTATAATAGCTACTCCACCAGAAAAAAGACGATCTATAAAAACTATTATTGAAAACTATGATGAAAATATTATAAAAAAAGCTATTAAAAAAGAAATTGAAAGAAAAGGGCAGGTGTATTTTATACATAATAATATAATGACAATTCAAAAAAAAGCTAATTTACTAAAAAAATTAATTCCTGAATCAAAAATAGCTGTTGCTCATGGAGGTATGAAATCTTCTTATTTAAAAGAAATAATAAAAAAATTTTATTTAAAAAATTTTAATATATTAGTATGTACTACTTTAATTGAAACAGGTATTGACATACCAAACGTTAATACTATTATTGTCGAACGCGCGGATCAATTTGGTTTGTCTCAATTACATCAACTAAGGGGTCGAATTGGACGATCTCATCACCAAGCATATGCTTGGCTATTGGTTCAAAACTTTAAAAAAACAACTTTAAACGCTCAAAAAAGATTAGAAGCTATTTCTAAGTTTGAAGATCTTGGAGCTGGTTTTATATTATCCTCTCATGATTTAGAAATTAGAGGAATTGGAAATCTTTTAGGTAATGAACAAAGTGGACATATCAACTCGATTGGTTTTTCTTTATATATGAAATTATTAAATCAAGCTATTAAAAATTTAAAATCAGGTAATTCTACATCTTTAGAAAAAATGTTATCTTTTCAACCAGAAATAGAACTATATATTATTTCATTAATTCCCTCACAATACATTTCTAACGTTAATAAACGACTATTTTTTTATAAAAAAATTTTTAGTGCAGAAAATAAGTTAGAATTAAAAAACATAAAAAAAGAACTCAATTTAAAATTTGGAACTATTCCGAATGAAGTTAATAATTTAATAAAAATTTCTTATTTAAGAATAATTTTTAAAAAAATAGGAATAAAAAGAGCTATACTTAATAAAAATACGGGAAAAGTATGTTTCGATAAAAAAACACCTATATCACATCATATTTTAATACAAAATTTATCAGATTACCCAATTTTATCATGGAGTTTTTCTTCAGAAAAATGCATCCAAATTCACTATAAACTTTGTAATGAAAATATTAGATTAGAATGGATTTTATCTTTTGCCATAAAAATTGCTATGATGGTTACTAAAAAATAAATCAATTTTAATAAATACTAAATCTATTTAACTTATTTTATACAATCTATATTTTATTAATGAAATATATATCTACTCTTTTTTATATTTTTAAAAATAAGTATTAATACTAATCATTGTTAAACAAATTAAATGCGTTTTTTTTATATAGTAAAAAAGATGGAATAGATTGTTCATAATTGTTAATTTCTCTTTCGTATCTCATAGTATAATCGATACTATCTAATCCATTTAACAAACAAAACCTATAAAAAGAATTTATTTTAAAAAAATAATCTTTTTTTCTTATCGTTATCTTACAATCTAATAAACTAATTGTACAAAATACGCTCTTATTATTATTAAATAAACTAAATAGCTCATCTATTATTTCTTTAGAAAAATTAATTAATAATAGTCGGTTGTTTATAGCATTATTATAAAATATATCTGAAAAACTCGGCGCTATAATAGCCTTAAACCCATAATCTACCAAAGCCCATACTGCATGTTCTCTAGATGAACCACATCCAAAATTTTCTCTAGTTAACAAAACGTCAGCTTTTGTATAACTATCTTGATTTAATATAAATTCAAAATTTTTTTTATCTTTTAATCCATTTAAATATCTCCAGTTATAAAAAAGATTTTTTCCAAATCCAGTTTTAACATTACTTTTTAAAAATTGTTTTGGAATAATAATATCAGTATCTATATTCGAGACATTTAAAGGAACTACTAAACCAGTATGTCTAATTATTTTTTTCATCAATGTATTTAACCTTTAAAATTAATAATTTGTAAACTACTTACTTACATCTACAAATTTACCATAAATAGCCGCGGCTGCTGCCATTCTAGGACTAACTAAATGAGTTCTTCCTCCCCTCCCTTGACGTCCTTCAAAATTTCTATTACTTGTAGACGCACATCTCTCTCCATTATTTAAAACATCTTTATTCATACCTAAACACATAGAACATCCTGGTAATCTCCATTCAAATCCTGCTGATTTAAAAATTTTGTCTAATCCTTCTTTTTCTGCCTTAACTTTAACAGATTTTGAACCCGGAACAACTATAGCATGTACACGATTAGATATTTTTTTATTTTTGACAATATCTGCAGCTTCACGTAAATCTTCAATCCTTCCATTAGTACAGGATCCTATAAACACCTTATCTATATTTACAGATAATAAAGAAATATTTTCTTTTAAATTCATATATTTTAAAGATCTTCTTGCACTATTTTGGTCTATTTCATTCTTATAATCACTAATGTATGGAATTCTTTCTTCTATATTAATTACCTGAGATGGATTTGTACCCCAAGTTATCTGAGGAGACAAATTATTAACATCTATTATGTAAACTTTATCAAACTTTGCATGTACATCAGATCTCAAAGTTTTCCAAAACTTAATTGCTTTTTCAAAATCAGAACCTTTTGGAACAAAAGTACGGTTCTTTAAATATTTATAAGTAATATTATCTGGAGCAATTATAGCAGATTTTGCACCCATCTCAATCGCCATATTACAAATAGTCATCCTTCCTTCCATAGTTAAATTATTAATAGTTTCTCCACAAAATTCAACTACATACCCAGTACCTCCAGAAGTACCTATTTTCCTAACTATATATAATGCAATATCTTTAGCAGAAACATTATCTTTCACATGTCCAATAACTTTAATTTTCATATTTTTTAAACGACGTTGCGATAATGTCTGAGTAGCTAAGACATGTTCTACTTCTGAAGTTCCTATTCCAAATGACAAAGCTCCAAAAGCACCATGAGTAGACGTATGAGAATCTCCGCAAACAATAGTAGTTCCAGGTAAGGTTAATCCTTTTTCTGGTCCAATAATATGAACTATTCCTTGATCAGGATGATGTAAATCATATAAAGAAATATTGTATTTTTTACAATTTTTCATCAATGTTTGCATTTGTATTTTTGCCATTTTTCCTGATGAATTAATATTATTACTATGTGTTGGAACATTATGATCCATTGTAGCAAAACTTTTTTCTGGACATCTAACACCACGTTTTTTATCTATTAAAGAAAGAAAAGCCTGAGGAGATGTAACTTCATGTAATAAATGCAAATCAATATATATAATAGGTATAGTATTTTTATCTTGAAATATAATATGTGAATCGTATATTTTTTCGTATATCGTTTTTCCCATCATGTTATGCCCTTGAAGATAATAATTTAGCTACTTGACTGCCAAATTCATCGGTACTAACGTATTTTTTACTATCACTAATATCTTTTGTCCTATATCCAATCCTCAATGCTTCACGAACTGACATTTCTAGCAAATAAGATATTTCAGGTAATTTCATTGTATAGTATAAAAACATAGATATACATAAAATTTGTGCTATAGGATTAGCAATATTTTTTCCAGCAATATCAGGAGCAGATCCTCCTGAAGGTTCATAAATACCAAAATTTTTTTCATTAAAACTAGCTGATGGCAACATTCCTATTGATCCAATAATAGCAGCACATTCATCTGATAATATATCACCAAATAAATTAGAAGATAACATCACATCAAATTGGGATGGATTTTTTATAATTTGCATAGCAGCATTATCTACATATAAATGATTTAATGAAATATCTGGATAACTTTTTGATACACTATCAACAGTTTTTCTCCATAATATAGAACTATTTAGTACATTAGCTTTATCTATAGAAGTAACACATTTTTTTCTTAATCTAGCTATCTGAAAAGCCATTTTTGAAATTCTTTCTATTTCAAATTTATAATATATTTCCGTATCAAAAGAATTTTCCATTAATCCGTAACCACTATTACCACTAGGTTTCCCGAAATATATTCCACCTGTTAACTCCCTTATACATAATATATCAAATCCTATTTTACTAATATCATAACGAAGAGGAGACAAATAATGCAATTCAGGATATATTTTTGCTGGCCTAATGTTCGAAAACAAATTAAAATGCTTTCGTAATGCAAGAAGAGCACTTTTTTCCGGACGTAAATGACTAGGAAGATTATCCCACTTTGGACCCCCTATTGATCCTAATAATACCGCATCAGATTCAGCACAAGAATCTATTGTGCATTTAGGTAAAGATACTCCATGCTTATCAATTGCTATTCCACCAATATCACATTCATAATGCGAAATATTTAACTTAAATTTTTTTTTTAATACTTTTAAAATTTTATAACCTTGTTCCATTACTTCAGGTCCTATCCCATCACCAGGTAATATAGTTACTCTAGTTTCTTTTTTCATAAAACAACTCTTAATTTTTAATATTTTAAAAAATATTTAACATTTTTTTGGAACATATTGTGAATATATAAACAAAGAAACATTAACATTGTATTTCTAGTACTACAATTTTATAAATGATTCATATATTTAGAATATATATTGTTTTATATTATTATGTTTATATATATATAAATATATATTCTATACTTACGAAACATACAAATATATTTTTTTGTTTAATAAAATGAAAATCATACATGTATTCATTAAACCTGTCATACTGTATTCAAAACTTATTAAATTAATTTTTTTAAAAAAATAATTTTTAGTACAATAAGTATATACTATTATATTGCACAAATGTCTTTAAAACCATAAACAAAATATTCATTAATTTAATTTTTACTTATAAAAATTTAATTTAATTAAATTTTTAAGTCTAGCATTTTATACTAAAATTATTTAAATAATAAAACTATATTAATTTATAAAAAATATAATTTTTATTTTTATAATTCATAAATTAAAGTATTTTACTTAATTTAATTATTTATTAAGTTAAAAACTAATGTATTTTTTATTTAACTAAATATATATATTTATGTACTTTTAGCTAATAACATTGCTTTATTATACTTTTCAATATCATTCAATATGTTTATTAACGATTTAACAATTGCTTCTGAAAAACTTATAGAAAAACTTTTTGAGTAAAATATCCTTTTTTTATATAGAACTGATATATTTACAATTCCAATTTCTTCTTTATTCTTCATTTGAACTAAAAAATTATAATTATTTAAAATGATTGGTATTTTAGTTACAGAAACAATTAGATCTATTATAGAATTAACTAGATTATTGTTTTTAGATAATAATTCTCCTTTTAGTATTTTTTTTCCATATAACAATTCTATAAAAATCATGTAATTTTTATTACAAGAAAATTTTACTTTTAACGATTTTAAAAAAAATAGGATTAATTTATCTTGATTATCTAAAAAAGATAATATCTCTAAATGATAATCAAATACTTGTCCTATTTTATCTGATAACTTTAAGAATTTTTTATATAATAAATTCAAATTATAATCTACCTCTTTATAACCCATTTTATCCATATAAAATTTTATTGCAGCTCTACCAGAACGTGACGTTAAATGTAACTGTTTAGTTTTAAAACCAACATCTTCAGGGAAAATTATTTCATAATTTTTTCTATTTTTTAACACTCCATCCTGATGAATACCTGAAGAATGAGAAAAAGCATTATTTCCAATAATCGCTTTATTTTCAGGTATCGAAATACCACATGTAGAACTAACAATTTTACTTGTATTACAAATATTTGAAATTTTAATGCTAGTATATACATTTAATAGCTTTTCTTTTATTTTAATCGCTAAAATAACTTCTTCTAATGCTGTATTCCCTGCTCTTTCTCCTATTCCATTAATAGTTCCTTCTATTTGTCTAGCTCCTGCTTCTAATGCAGAAATAGAATTTCCAGTAGCCATTCCTAGATCATCATGACAATGAACAGAAATAACTGCTTTATCTATATTATGAACTTCATTACGCACTTGTAAAATAATTTTTTTATATTCGCTAGGAATTGTATATCCAACTGTATCAGGAATATTAATTGTTGTAGCACCAGCATCTATAACAGATTCTATAATTCTACAAAGATTTTGGATAGAAGTACGTCCTGCATCTTCACATGAAAATTCAACATCATCTGTATACCGTTTAGCTCTTTTTACTCCTTTAACAGCCATTTCTATAATTTGAGTAAAAGTTTTTTGTAATTTAGAAGTAACATGTAAGTTAGACGTTCCAAGAAATACATGAATTCTAAAATATTTTGATCTATTCATCGATTCTGCTGCTATATCAATATCTTTATCTATACACCTAGCTAAGCTACATATTCTACTATTTTTTATAGTATTAGAAATCGTTTGCACTGCTTTGAAATCTCCTGGAGAAGATACTGGAAATCCTGCTTCTATAAAATCTACCCCCATGTCTTCTAAAGATAAAGCAATGTTTAATTTTTCTTCTATACTCATACTCGATCTTAAAGATTGTTCTCCGTCACGAAGAGTTGTATCTAAAATAATAATTTTTTCTTTCATTATCTTCCTATTCTATAACATTTACTACACTAGAAAATAGATTACATATTGCTAATCTTAGGTTAAATTAAATATTGCTTTTTTACAATACACTGTAATCTACTGAAAATAATTTATCAATATTTAATGAAAAAATTAACCTACTATAATTTTTAAATTATTTAATTATCTATTTTAATAAAAATATAGTGTTATTTGTAATCTGTTTATGTCCATAAATTACTTAATTTTTAAAATCAAAATAAATATAAAATATTTTTTAAAAAATATTTTTATGTAAAAATTTTATATCTTAAGTGTTATTAGCTTTTATGAAACTATTATTTTAAAAATACATAATCTATTCAGACATATGTATTTACTCTACAAATAATAACAAAAAAATTCACATATTTTTTTGAATAAACGGCATATAAATATGTCTAAAAATTGAAAATTTATTAATTATTAAATTGATGTTTTACATATTAAAAATTTTCCATACGTTTCTATTTTAGAAAAGTATATAATTTTTATACGAACAAATTCGTATTAAAAATATCCTTTATCATACTTTTTTATTTACAAAAATTTAAAAAATTTATATATTACTTATAATAATATAAACGAGAAAAAATTAATGGATAAATATATATATATATCTAGCCCTGGAGATAGCTCAATCAAAGTTTTAAAATTTTTTAAAAAAAATATAACAATAGTTCAAGAAATTTATACTGAAGGTCAAGCACAACCTATATCTTTAAGTAAAAAATATAAATTAATGTACGTTGGAATAAGACCTAATTATAATATAACAACTTATAAAATTTTGAATAATGGAAAAATAAAAAAATTATCTACTTTTTCATTACCAGTACCTTTAAACTATATTTCTATAAATAAAGAAAACAATTTATTAGCATGTAGTTCATATCATGGATCATTATTAATTATAATAAAATTAAATGAAAATGGCATTCCTATAACTATTTTAAATATATTTAAAAACATCAATGGTTGTCACTGTTCTAAATTTTATGATTTAAATCACAGCATAATTACAACTGCATTAAAATCAGATTCTATTTATATTTTTAACTCTATAAACAACAAGAAAAATTTTAAAAAATTGCAATTTATAGTTAAAAAAAAATCTGGACCACGCCATTTTACTTTTCATCCAAACAAAAATTTTATTTTTTCTATTAACGAACTAGATAGCACAATAGATGTATGGAAAATAAAAAATGATAAAATTAGTATAAATAATATACAAAATATAAAATTACTTCCAAAAGAACATAATAATTCTATATGCAATTGGGCTGCTGATATTCACATATCATCATGTGGAAAATATTTGTACGCGTCAGAAAGAAATAATAGTATAATAACATTATTTGAAATTAATCAAAATAATTTTAAAATTTTTTTTAAAAAACATTATTCCGTAGAAACACAACCTCGTGCATTTTTTATTGATAAAAAAGAAAACTTACTATCTGTGGTAGGAGAAAAATCAAATTTCATTACAATATATAAAATTTCTAAAAATAATGGTGATCTTCTTCCTATAATAAGAAGTTATGCTGGAGAAAATCCTGTATGGGTTATCATGAATTAAATAAATATAAACATAATTACGTTGTACATAATTTATTAAATCATTTTTTATAAAAAACATATAAATTGTATATTACTAATATTTATATTTTTTACATATATATTTAACAAAAAAAAACTGTAACATTTACACTTTTTTAAAAATAAAAAAAAATTTTTTATTTACACTTTTAATATGGAATTCACTAAACATATAATAAATAATATCTGTAAAATGTAATATTAAAAAATCCTAAGATCAAGTAGTTTTTATTTTACAATATGTTGCTTAAATGCTTTTTACGTTTCTAAAATCTCATACATTTTTTATATTAAAAATCTTTTAATAAAATTATGTACAGTAAAAATTTAATAATTTTTAACTATTTCTATATTAAAAAACAAATAAAAGTGTAAAATGAAATACAAATTTCTTGACTTATCAAATTAATTTATCTCTTGTATAGATAAAATATTATTCCTAATTATTTTTAAACAACTATAATAATTTGTATTCGTAGATCTTGAATGATACACATCTTATATATAAAAATTTTATTTAACATTTATGAAATATTAATCTGAAACATTTTTTTTATTCTTTTTAATATTAAAAATTAACTATAAATCATTTCATATATATTTTCATTAAAAGTACAAATACATGCTATTTAAAATATTAAAACAAAATAAATATATAAGTATATATATATATATTTGAATTCCTATGATTACAAATTTATAAATTAAAATTTGATTATTCAGAAAAATAATTGTATATCAATACAATATAAAAATATTTGGTTTCATAAATAAATATTTAAAATTGTTAATAGCACATATACACAATCAAAATGTTTATCTGATTCTTAACAAAAAAACCATTATAAACTTTAAATAAAAAATACTTCTGTTATATTTTTATTAAAATAAATAAAATCTATTTTTTTAATTAAAAAATCTAAAATTTTGTAACTAATTTCATAATTATCTAAAAAAAACAACTACTTTTTTTAAAAATAAAATTTATTATATTTTTCATTAAGGTAAATAATTTAAAATTTTTTATAAAAAATATAATGACATAATTCTATCTCACTACAATAGTAGTAGTACGTTTTTTATCTTATTAAATAAATTTAAATATAAATTGTGTACACCTATTTATAAACAAAAAATAATAAAAATCTAAATATTATTTTTAATTTATTAAAATACCTTAGAAATTTTTTAATAGCTTCACTAAAAATACCTAGTGTATTTATTAAACAATAAGAATTCTATATATTTTTAATATTAGAACATGAGTTCCATTTATTTATTTTTAATTTAAATCTACAGAAAATAAAATTAACATTTGTTATATATATATTTATAAATAAATATTATGACATTTATGAGAAAATTATGAAAAAAATTTGGACTTTAAAAAAAATTAAACGGTTATTTCAATTACCTCTTTTAGAACTATTATTTTTATCTCAAACTATACACAGAAAAAACTTTTCTCCTAATACTTTGCAAATAAGTACTTTACTATCTATCAAAACAGGATCTTGCCCTGAAGATTGCAAATATTGTCCACAAAGTGCACGATATAAGACAAATATAAAAAAAGAAAAATTATTGGAATTAAAAACAGTTCTTTTAGAAGCTAAAAAAGCAAAATTATCAGGATCAGATCGATTTTGTCTAGGAGCTGCTTGGAAATCTCCATCTGAAAAAAATATGCCGTATTTAGAAAAAATAATAAAAAAAATAAAAAATATGGGCATGGAAACATGCATGACGTTAGGAAGTTTAACTAATTTACAAGCTAAAAAATTAGCTAATGCTGGATTAGACTTTTATAACCACAATTTAGATACTTCTCCTAAGTTTTATAAAAATATAATTACTACTAGAAAATACGAAGATAGACTAAAAACACTAGAAATAGTACGAAAAAATGGCATAAAAGTCTGTTCAGGTGGAATAATAGGCCTTGGAGAAACTATGCAAGATAGAATAGAATTACTTGTGGAATTATCAAATCTTTCTATTCCACCAGAAAGTATACCTATAAATATGCTTGTAAGAACAAAAGGTACTCCAATGGAAAATAATCAAACTATAGATCCATTTGAATTCATTCGAGTAATTGCAGTTGCAAGAGTTATACTACCTTCTTCCTATATTAGATTATCAGCTGGAAGAAAAAATATGAATGAACAAACTCAAGCAATGTGTTTTATGGCAGGAGCGAATTCTGTATTTTATGGTTGTAAACTATTAACTACAAAAAACCCAGATAAAGAAAATGATCTTAAATTGTTTAAAAAATTAGGACTAAATTTTAAAAATACAAAAATTAACAAAGAAAGTAATTATTTCAATACAATTAAAACAAACAAAGAAAATAATACTAAAAAATTGTATTATAACGCAACTATTTAAGTTAAAAAATAAATATATGTATTTATAACTTTTTATATGAAAAAAATAGTTTATGACGTTACATAAAAATTTAAAACTTATGTAACGTAGTTAAAATATATATTTAATTATTTTACTAAAAAATTTTGAATTTCTATATAATAATTATGATTTACAACAAAAATATGATGTTTCTCAAAAAAAATAGAAGTACACACATTACTTCTAATAATAATATAGTAGTACTTTTTTTTATAAACAGTAAAATATTGTTATTAAAAAATTTCATGTTAAATAAAAAATAGTGTATAAATTATTGATATAATTTATATTTATAAATAATGTTTATATTTAGTAAATAAAGAACATTAAATTTTAACTAACAATTAAACTTATTTAATGGTTTAAACATGAAATAAATCCAAACCAAAATATTAATTTTCTATTTTTAATACATATATATATATATTTTATTTATATTTTTAAATCATATTTATAAATGAAATATATATATATTATATATACTTAATATTTTAACTATAAAATTATTTTTATCATTTTAAATGATAAGTAATTATTTATCTCTAAAATAGAATATTTTATGTTGTATAATCGTATACTGGAAATAATAAACATAGTTTTCTTACTTTTTGTTTTATCTCATCAATTTTATTCTTATTATTTATATTATTAATAATTTTTATCATCCAATAAGATACTAATTTAGATTCTTTTTCTTTAAATCCTCTACGCGTTATAGCAGCTGTTCCTATTCTAATACCTGAAGAAATTAAGGGGCTTTTTGTATCATTTGGAACACTATTTTTATTTACTATAATATTAGCACAACCAAGACAATACTCAGCTTCCTTACCAGTAATCTTTTTAGCACTTAAATCTATTAAGAATAGATGATTTTCTGTCCCATTAGATACAATATTAAAATTGTTTTGAATGAAAATTTCAGACATATACTGTGCATTTATTAAAATTTGTTTTTGATATAATAAAAAATTAGGTGTCATTGCTTCTTTAAAAGCAATAGCTTTAGCAGCTATAACGTGCATTAGTGGACCACCTTGACTTCCTGGAAAAACAGACATATCAATTGCATGATAAAAACTTTTTGTTTGATTTTTTGATAAAATTAAACCACCTCGTGGTCCACCTAAAGTTTTATGAGTAGTACTAGTTACTACATGAGCATAATGAATAGGATTAGGATATAATTTAGCTGCTACCAAACCAGCAATATGAGCTATATCTACTATGAAATAAGCGCTAATTTTATCAGCAATAAATCTCATTCTTTCCCAATCGCATATTCTTGAATAAGCAGAAAAACCACCTATAATCATTTTAGGTCGATAATTAATTGCAATTTTTTCTAATTTAGAATAATCTATAAAACCAGCATCATTAACTCCATATTCAATAGAATTAAAGATTTTTCCTGAAAAATTAACTTTAGATCCATGAGTCAAATGACCTCCATGACTTAATGCTAATCCTAATATTAAATCTCCTGATTTTAATAAAGTAGAATATACTGCAAAATTTGCTTGAGATCCAGAATGAGGTTGAACATTAGCATAATCAGCATCAAATAATTCTTTAGCTCGTTGTATAGCTAATAACTCTATTTTATCAACATTCTCGCATCCACCATAGTATCTTTTATGTGGATATCCTTCAGCGTATTTATTTGTCAAACAAGATCCTTGTGCCTGCATAACAGAAACACTTGCATAATTTTCAGATGCAATTAATTCTATATGCTCTTCTTGCCTTATTTTTTCTTGTTCTATAATTTTCCATAGATCGAAATCATTAATTTTTAGTTTACTTGTAATAATCATTTTTTTCTCTATATATTCAATATATAACTAATTCTCTTATCAAATATTATTTGTAATAAAAAATTATAAATATTAGTAAAAATATATTTTTTTAAAAAAATATTTTTTTTAAATGGTGCATTAACTCTTTTTTAGATACAGTCATTTGTACGTTATTTTTTAAATTTTTAATTAAAACTGTCTTTGTAAAAATTTCTTTTTTACCGAATATTAAAGCTACTGTAGTATTAGATTTATTCGCTTTTCTTAATTTATTACTAATATTTCCAACTAAAAAATCAATTTTAACTTTTAGTGTAGGAAAAACTTTTCGTATGTTTTCTGCTAATTTTAAAACAATAAAATATATATCTTTCTTTAAAAAAAATAAATAAATGTCTGTAAATAATGAAACATCTTTTAAAAATAGAGATTCTTTTTTTATTAATAAAATCAATCTTTCAATTCCTATAGCACATCCTACTGCACTTGTCGACTGTCCACCTATTTGTTGAAATAAAGTATCGTACCTTCCACCTCCGCAAACTGTATTTTGAGATCCTAAAACATTTGTTTTCCATTCAAAAACAGTATCATTATAATAATCTAATCCACGTACTAATTTAGTATTAATTTTGTATTTTATATTGAATTTATTCATTAGCGAACACAATGTTTCAAAATGAATTTTTGATTTTTCATCTAAATAATCTAAAATTATTGGAGCTTCTTTAAGTAAATGTTGAATATTTTTATTTTTTGTATCTAGTATTCTTAATGGATTAGTATAAATACGCTTTTTTGAATCTTCATCTAACTCTGTTGCATATTTTTTTAAAAAAATGACTAAATCTTTTATATATAAACGTCTAGTATATTTTGAACCAATAGAATTAATTTCTAAATAAACAGAATCAGATAAATTTAAATCATCTAGTAAATGAGAAAATATCATTAATAATTCTAATTCAATTTCTGGTTCACTAATTGCAAATACTTCAATACCTAATTGATTAAATTGACGATATCTTCCTTTTTGAGGTCGCTCATACCTAAACATAGGACCAACATACCACAACCTATTTTCAGTAATACTGTTTAATTTATTCTCTATAATTGCACGAACACATCCAATAGTACCCTCAGGCCTTAAAGTAATACTATTGTTTTTTTTATCTTTAAAACTATACATTTCTTTAAGTAAAATATCAGTACTTAATCCAATAGTTCGTTGAAATAATTCTGTATTTTCAATTATTGGAAATTGAATTTCATTATAACAATAACTATTGAGAACTTTTATTATTTTTCTTTCTAGTAATCTCCAAATTCTCATATATTCTGGTAAATAATCAGAACATCCTCTAATAGACTGTTTTATACTTTTCACTATGTTTAAAATAATTGATTCTCAATAAAATTATTTTATCATATTGTATTTATTTAACAAATTTTTATATTAAACAAATTAACAAAATATTAATATTTAACATTAAAAAAAACTAAAATTTTTTCTAGACGTTATCTTTTACAATATTTATATAAATTACGCTATTCAAATACACCAAAATAAATTTAAAACTTAACTGTATATATTTTTTAATTATTTTAATAATAATAAGTGTTTTACTTAGATATATATATATCTATCATTTTTAATGAAAATTAATATTATATTAAATTTATACATCTATAAAAATAGATACTATACCATAACATTTACTGGTAATTTTACGTTTTATATCTTTAAATCATAAATATAAAACGCACAATTTAATAAAATCTTATAATAATTTATTTATAAATAACTAATTATTTTGATTAACAATCCTATATAAAACATACCTATTGTTAATAGTATAATTATCATATATTTTTATATAACTATTAAAATAACTATTTTTCTAAAATAATTTCTATAGTAAAAAATATTTATATTTTACTATAATTTATACTTTTCCTGCTAATTGACCACAAGCTGCTTTTATATCTTTTCCTCTGTTTTTTCGTATAGTAGTAATAAATCCTTTCTTTCTTAATATTTTAGAAAAATTTTCAATTGTATTATATGAACTACTTTCATAATTGGTTCCAATAAAACGATTCCAAGGAATTAAATTAATTTTACTAGGTGTGTTTTTTAATAATACTGCTAATTCTTTTGCATTATTTGAAGAATCATTAATATTTTTTAACATGACATATTCTACTGTAACTCCTCCATGATTAGCTGTAGACGTTTTTAAATATTTTCTTACTTCAGATAAAATTGATTTAATACTGTATTTTTTATTAATAGGCATTATTAAATTTCTTATTTTATCATTCGATGCATGCAATGAAATAGCTAAATTAACATCTATTGCGCTTCTTAATATTTCTAACCCAGGAACAATTCCAGAAGTAGAAACAGTAACTCGTCTTTTAGAAATATTAAAAGAAGAACTATCTGTAATGATTTTTAATGCTGGAATTAAATTTTTTATATTTAATAATGGTTCACCCATTCCCATAAAAACAATATTAGTAATAGAAGTATTTTTTTTACCAGTTTGATTTTTTATTATTCTTGAGGCATTCCATATTTGACCAACTATTTCAGAAACCGATAGATTTCCATTAAATCCTTGATATCCAGTAGAACAAAATTTACATTTTAATATACAACCTATTTGCGAAGAAACACATATGGTAGATCTTTTTTTTTCTGGAATATAAACAGTTTCAATGAATTTATTACCAATTTCAACACTCCATTTTATAGTTCCATCAAGAGATATTTGTTCTTTTGAAAATTTAGGACTATATATACAAGCTATATTATTAAGTTTATTTCTCAACAACAAATTTAAATTTGTCATTTTGTTAAAATCGTTACAATAATATTTATATATCCAATTCATTATCTGATTCACACGAAATTGTTTTTCTCCTATACTGAGAAAAAAACTATGCATTTTTTGCTTATCAAAATCTAGTAGATTAATTTTATTTATCATAAATATTTTAATTAATAAAAATAAATAGAGAGTTTGTAAAAATTATTATATAAATATTATTCTAATTTTTTGAATATCAATGTAAAATTGGCATTACACAAATTTAAAATACAAAATTTAAAGTAAACATATTTAATATTATATTGTGTTCTACTTTTATCTATACCTTATACAATAATTTTTTATAAAATATAAAATTGTTATTTAAATGTAAAAAGGATATTAAATGCACCCAATACTGCACATAGCTATTCGAGCTATACGAAAAAACGGAAATTTTCTTCTACAAAATTATGATAGAAAAAAATTAGAAAAAGAAAAAAAAGAAAACATTATATATATTGTAAAAAAAATGATTCACATGTTAGAAAAAAACATTTTTTTTACTATACAAAAATCTTACCCAAACCATATTTTATTAAAAAACAAATTTACTCCTACAAAATTAAATATAAAAAATGTTTATTGGATTATTAATGCATTAAATGGAACGGAAAATTTTATTAACAATATCCCTCATTTTTGTATTGGAATATCGATTATTATAAAAAATAAAATAGAAATTTCAGTAATTTATGATCCAATAAAAAATGATCTATTTACTTCTGTAAAAGGACAAGGATCACAATTAAACGGATACCGTATGCGTTGTTCTGGTTCTGATATGAATGATAATAATTTAATTGTTTCTATGCACTACCCTTCTAATTTTAATAAAAAAATGTTAACCTATTACACTCAAATTTTAGAAAAATTAATTTTAAAAAAAATTATTATTAGAAATTCCGGTTCCTTCCTATTAGATTTAGCATATGTTGCAGCTGGTAAAATAACATGTTTATTTAACTTCGACAAAAAAAATTATAACCTTTATATTGGAGAACTACAAATAAGAGAATCAGGGGGATTAATAAAGTCAATAAATGCTAGTAATATATGTAACAATGAAAAACTATCTTTGTTAGGAAACTTTAAATCCATAGCAATAATAGAAGAAATACTAAGATTTTAAAAATTAAAATATCTATAAATCTTTAATAAGATGTGATTAAAAATCATTTTTTTGTTATTTAAAACTTTTTTTTATATATATATATATATTTAAACTATAACTATTTTTGTTAAATTTTAATTTTTAATCTAAAAAAAATTATACTTTTTTATACTTTTAGAATTACATATATATAATAAATTATTTAAATTTTATTAAAAATAAATTTATATAAAACGTCACAATACATATAACTTATATATAAAATAATAAAATATAAAACATTACTATAAAATAAAGTAATTACTATATATTCAAAAAATAACCTTTACTTAATATTAACTAAAAATTTACAAATTTATTTAAATAAAAATATAATTTTAAAATCTAAATTACATACACATATATATATACATATTTAAAATATACTTTCGAACAAAAATATAACTTTAAAGTTAAAAACTATACATATTCTACATTAATACATAAATTATTAATTTAATATATTGAATTTTTTAAGTTATATATTTAAATATTATAAATATATAACTATATATATTTCATATATAGTTTATAATTTATTCATAATTTAATACTTAATTAATTATTTGTCTATTTTAGATAGATACAATATCTTTACTTTTTAATATACACACTGAATATTTTAAATATAAATTTAATATTTTTTCAATATATATATATATGTATATCTTTCATTATTTTTACCGTATAAAAAATATTTTATTTATATGATAAAATTCATATTTTTATTAATTAATTTACAAATCATTTTTCTTAAATCAATTTATAAATTAAAATACATTTGAATTTAACTGTATACTTTTTTTATTTTTTTAACATGTTTAGTACAAAAAATAAAAAATATTAGCAATTTACATATATAAGAATAAATTTTATAATGTTTTATTTTGAAAAAACTGAATTATCTAAGCTTAACTCAATCCATTTCTTAGCAGGTAATGTTTTAGGAAGAACAAAATCACCATACCTTATTCTAATTAACCTACTAACTTTTACATTTACAGCATTCCATAAACGTCTAACTTCACGATTTCTTCCTTCATATAGAGATACTTTAAACCACATATTTTTTTTTCTTTTTACGCATTCTATACTACTAAACTTACAATATCTATTTTGAATCTTAATACCAGAACTTAGCATGCTTAATTTCTTTTCATTTATTTGTCCGAAAACCCGAACAAGATATTCTCTTTTAATCTTAAACCTAGGATGCATAAATCTGTGTGCTATATCCCCATCAGTTGTAAATAATAGTAAACCACTACTATTTAAATCTAATCGTCCAATACTTATCCAACGATTATTTTTTAGTACAGGAAGTCTATTAAATACACTACTATTATCATAGAAATTAAATCTTGAACAGATTTCTCCTTCTGGTTTATTATATAAAATTAATCGAGCGTCTATAACTGACAATTTATCTAAACTAATGTCTATTCCACGAATAGTTAATCGTTTTATAGATTTGCAATCATATCTATCGCCTATTGTTACTATTTTTCCATTTACTAAAATATCTTGGTTTAGTATACACCTTTCTATTTTACGTCGTGAACCATATCCTAAATGTGCAATTAACTTCTGTATTTTTTTTTTCATTATAAATAGTATAATAACAGAAAATAAATTAAATTAAATATCTAATCAAAATTAACTGAAAAATTTAGACTTTTATTTATTTTTTTAAATAAAGTTTATTTTTCTATTTCTGATAATGTTCTTAGGAATAAAAATCAATACTATTCCTAGTACCAATGTTACTATCAAATATAATTCCTGTGTTGAAAATAAAATATTATACATGTAATATTCTATAATTAAAGCTATAATAGGAAAAATAACAAAAATTATAGAAGAAAAAAACGCACTTACTTGTGTCTGTAGATAAAAATACGACAAAACCCCAAAAAATCCAGAAAAATTAGCAAGATACCACAAAGCTAACATAGAACTGTAGGAAAAATTATGAATAATTGGTTTTTCATAAAAAAAAGATACTATTGTTAATAAAACACCAGTTAATAATGAAGGAATTGTATTAAAAGTTAAAACAGATAAATGACTATAATTCTTTTTGCACTGAACGTAAACTATAGAATGACTAATTAAGGAAATAATTATAGCTATAATTCCATAAATAGAGTTTTTTTTACCGTATAAAATTTCATAAAATAATACTGTAAAAAAAGATATTATTGATATAAACAAACCAATAATTTGAACGTCTTTAACTGTTTCTTTTAAAAAAATGATTGACATAACTAATACCATTACTGGCATCATAGAAAATATTAAAGCTGCTAATCCTGCATTTACGTAAATACCTCCATATAGCATTAAAGAAAATGGAATCGAAAAATAAAATAAAGTGATAATTAATTGAAATAATCTTTGCTCTTTTGGAAATAAAAAAGGTGCTTTATTAAAAATTGATAATCCAATTAATAAAGGTGAAACAAGTAAAAATCGCATACCTGTAGCAAAAATAGGGGGTATTGTCGACACTATTATTTTCATAGCTATCCAAGTTGTACCTAACGTAAAAGCTACAGTTATAAATAATAACACTAACATTACTTTTTTTAACATACTTATACTCCTTATCTATAAAATAAAACATTAAACAATAAATAACACAGTTTTTTTGTTTTTGATTAATGAAAAAATTTATCAAAAATAGTATTTCTTTATTTATAAACTTAAACAAAATTTAAATTTATAAAAATTGCAAAACATAGATTTTTATTAAAATTTAGTAATATTTTCAATACAAATATTTTTTTTATTCAAACAACATTCATATAAAAATAAAATTATTTTTACTTTAAATAAGGTATACAAAAATTAAACTGTATTTAAATTAATATTTAATTATATAAATGAATATTACTTATTAAATAACTTTATCAATCAACTAATCAACAATTAAAAATAATTCATATCAAAACTAATGGATAAAAAAATAAAAAAAATTTTAAATTCTAAATATATAAATCAAAATGAAATTTATAATTTATTTCATAATATAGTATTAGATAAATTTAATTCTGAACAATTGTCTTCTATATTAAGCTCTATGAATCTAGAGGAAAACAACCTATATGAGTTAATTATAGGATCAACTAAAGAAATTTTAAAATATTCTAAACCGTTTTTAAAACCAACATATTTATTTGCTGATATTGTTGGAACTGGAGGAGATCAATCCAATACTATTAATATTTCTACAACTAGTGCATTTGTAACATCTTCTTGCGGATTTAAAATTGCTAAACACTGTAACACAAATATAACCGGACTAAGTGGGTCTGCTAATTTGCTTGATTCTTTTAAAATTAATTTATATTCTTCTCCTGAAAATTCATTGCATCTACTAGATAAATTTAACCTATGCTTCTTGTATTTTCCTCATTATTATAATTTTTTTAAACGTATATCTAAAATAAGAAAAAGATTAAAAACAAAAACTATATTTAATATTATAGGACCTCTTCTCAATCCAGCTAAACCTCCTTTAATTGTAGTAGGAGTATACAGTAAGAACATTATTATACCTATGATTAATGCCATAAAATTTTTTAAATATAAACATGCTATAGTTATACATAGTTCTGGTACTGATGAAGTTACACTTCATGATACTACCTATGTGGCTGAACTAAAAAATAACAATATTTCATTCTATGAACTGAATCCAACAGACTTTGGTATTAAAAAACATTCCGAGAACTTTGCTATAGGAGGAAATACAAGTAAAAATGCTGATATCATTAAAAATATTATAAAAGGAAAAAGTAATTTAGCCATAGAACAGATCATAGCTGCAAATGTTGCTATAGTTTTAAAAGTTTTTGGATATTCTAATTTAAAAAAAAATACATCTTTAGCATTACATGCTATTCAAAGTGGAAAAGTCTATAATCATGTGATTTCTATTTCTAAACAAAATAAATAGAGAAAATAATGCAAAAAAATTTACTAAAAGAAATTATTCATAACAAAAAAAAATGGATAAAACAAAGACAGCTACGTCAACCATTAACTCAATTTAAAAATTTTGTTGTACCATCTAATAAAAATTTTGAAGAATCATTAAAAAAACATCATCCTTTTTTTATTTTAGAATGTAAAAAATCTTCTCCAACATGTGGAATATTAAACTCTAATTTTAATTTACATTCTATTTTAAACGAATACAAAACGTATGCTACAGCTATATCTATTCTCACTGATGAACAATATTTTCAAGGAAAATTTGAATATTTATTACAAGCTAGCCAACTAGTACATCAGCCTATTTTATCTAAAGATTTTTTTATAGATCCTTATCAGGTTTTTCTCGCAAGATATTATAAAGCAGATGCTATATTACTTATGCTCTCTATATTAAACGATCATCAATATGCTATTTTATCTAAGATTGCTAAAAAATTAAATATGGGAATTATTACTGAAATAAACAATACTGAGGAATTAAATAGGGCTAATTATTTAAAAGCAAATATCATAGGAATAAATAATAGAAATCTTAAAAATTTATCTGTTGATATTCAGAAAACAATAACTATAGCTCCTTTAATATCCAAAAAAAAAATAATCATTAGTGAATCTGGAATTTCTACCTACAAAGAAGTTCGTAGTCTTAGTAAGATAGTCAACGGATTTCTTATTGGATCCTCTCTAATAAAATCTACTAATTTAAACCAAAAAATAAAAAGTATAATATTTGGAAAAAATAAAATATGTGGTTTAACTAATAAAAAAGACGCTATCTCAAGTTATAAAGTTGGAGCTATATATGGAGGACTTATTTTTGAAAAATCATCTGTTCGATATGTATCTAAAAATTTAGCTTATAATATTATACAAAGTGCTAATTTAAAATATATTGCAGTATTTCAAGATGAACCTATTTTTAATCTTATTTCTTTAATTAAAAATCTACCTATTTTTGCAATACAACTACACGGCAATGAAACACAAGACTATATTGATACTTTATATAAACATTTACCGCATGGTATTAAAATATGGAAAGCTGTATCAGTTTCTACTACAATTACCTCTAAAATATCCTTCAAACATGTTACGCGTTACGTTTTAGATAATGGAAAAGGAGGAACAGGTAAAACCTTTAATTGGTCTTATTTAAAAAATATTGACTTAAGTAATATTATTATTGCAGGAGGATTAAATGAAAAAAACTGTTTTTCTGCTTCTAAATTAGGCTGTTCTGGATTAGATTTTAATTCTGGAATTGAAAAAACAGCAGGTATTAAAGATGAGAAAAAAATGATTTCTATATTTAAAAAATTACGCTATTATCAATAATACAATTATACCTATATAAATATATAAAGGTTATTTATGACGCTGTTAAATTCTTACTTTGGAGAATTTGGAGGTATGTATGTTCCTCAAGTTCTTGTTCCAGCTTTATTAGAGTTAGAAAAAACATTTGTAGATTCTTTAAATGATGTAATTTTTCAAAATAAACTATATGATTTACTACATAATTACGCAGGAAGACCTACTCCTCTAACCCTGTGTAAAAACATTACCTATGGAACGAATACTAAAATTTATATGAAACGTGAAGACTTACTACACGGTGGAGCACATAAAACAAACCAGGTTTTAGGTCAAGGTTTACTAACTATAAAAATGAAAAAAAAAGAAGTTATTGCAGAAACAGGAGCAGGACAACACGGAGTAGCTACAGCTATTATATGCTCTTTATTAAACTTAAAATGCCGTATTTACATGGGTTCAAAAGATATAAAAAAACAACATTTAAATGTATTAAGAATGAAAATGATGGGTGCTACTGTTATACCAGTAAATCATGGATCAAAATCTTTAAAAGACGCCTGTAACGAAGCTTTGAGAGATTGGTCTGAAAACTATAAAAAGGCTCATTATATGCTAGGAACAGCAGCTGGTCCTCATCCTTACCCTACAATAGTTAAAAATTTTCAAAAAATCATTGGAAAAGAAACTAAAAAACAAATATTAGAAAAAGAACAAAAATACCCTGATTATGTTATTGCCTGTGTAGGAGGAGGTTCTAATGCTATAGGCATATTTTCTGAATTTATAAATAAAAAATCTATATCTTTAATTGGAGTTGAACCAGCTGGACTTGGTACTAATACCGACAAACATGGAGCTACATTAACATGTGGAAAAAAAGGAATTTATTTTGGAATGAAATCGTTTTTATTACAAAATCCAGAAGGACAAATAAACAACTCGTGGTCTATATCTTCTGGATTAGATTTTCCATCTGTTGGTCCAGAACATGCTTGGCTAAAAATTAATAAAAAAGTGAAATATGTTTCAATAACAGATCAAGAAGCTATAAATGCATTTTTACTATTATCTAAAAAAGAAGGAATAATACCTGCTTTAGAATCTTCTCACGCTATAGCTTATGCGTTAAAAATTATGCAAAAAGAACCTAAAAAAAAACAAACTATTATAGTTAATCTATCAGGTAGAGGAGATAAAGATATTATGACTGTTAATAATATTGTACAAAGAAAGGAAAAAAATATTCATGGAACGTTATAAATATTTATTTCAAAAATTACATTCTTCTAATAATAGATGTTTAATACCGTTTTTAACCATTGGAGATCCTTCTTTAAAATTATCATACAAAATTATTTACTTTATTTTAAAAAAAAGATTAGCTCATGCCTTAGAGTTAGGAATACCATTTTCTGATCCATTAGCAGACGGTCAAATAATTCAAAAAGCAAATATTCGTGCTTTAAAATCTAATATTACACTAAAAAAATGCTTTTTTTTAATAAAAAACATACGTAATATTTTTAAAAAAATTCCTATAGGAATATTGATTTATGCAAATATGGTTTATCAAAAAGGAATACAGAACTTTTTTTACGAGTGCTATGTAAGTGGAATTGATTCTGTTATTATTCCAGATGTTCCAATAGAAGAAAATCAATACTTTAAAAAAACAGCAGAATTATATGGAATTCATTTTATCATAATGTGTCCTCCTGATGCAGATAAAGATTTATTAGAAAAGATATCTATGTTAGCGACAGGATTTATTTATCTTTTGTCCAGAACAGGTGTAACTGGAAATAACAAAACTTTAAATACTCCATCTATATTAAAAACAATTGAAAAACTTAAAAAATATACTTCTACACCCTTAATACAAGGATTTGGTATCTCTAAAATAGAACACATAGAATATGCGTTAAAAAACAAAGTATCTGGAATAGTTTGTGGATCAGCTATTATTTCAATAATTGAACATCTGTATGAAAAAAAACCTCATCTTATTTTTAAAAAAATGCATACATTACTATCTTCTTTTAAAAAAACTACTATATATAAAAAGTAAAAAAATATATCGTATATATCTATATATAAAACATTTATTTTTATTAAAATAAGGTGCTTAATATAATAATCACTCATACATCTTTTCTAAAAAAAAAACCTAATTTAATATTTCATTTTTTACAAAATATAGATAAAACGCATATCTATTATTATAAGGAATGCTTTATGTCTGTACAAAAAACACAATTGTTTAAAGATGCATTTTACTTTCTTAGAACAAACTTTACAATTTTTTTAATTGTATCTATATTAACTTCTTCAGTTATCATAGAACTTCATAATTATATAATATTAAAGTTCATATCCGATACATACCATGACTCATATTTTACAAAAAATAATGATAACTTTCCTGAAGTTACTGATAGTTTTTTTTTTAAAACTAAACTTCATTTTATAATAATTTTTATCATTAAATTAGTACTACATTCCTTATATAATGCAATTTTAATTGGAACCATTTTGTCTACAATTTATCTCATATGCAAAGAAAAACATTGTTCTTTTTTTTCTATTACAGAAAAATCTACTTCTATATTACTACCATTATTTATGCTACAAGTATTAAATCATATGTTAATAGCATTAGGAACAATGATATTCATGCTTCCTGGAATGATTCTTCAATTATTGTTACTATTATCTCCTGTTATATTATTTTTTAATAAGAAAAACATTTTCTATTCTATAAAAAATAGTATTTTTATATCTAAAAACCATATATTTTTTATAATTTTTTCTAATATGTTGTTTTCTTATATAAAAATTTATATTTCTTTAATAGTATCTACGCTACTATCTGATTTTAATGATTCAAATAATATTTATCTTTTAATAATGCATTCTGCTAATAATTTTTCATACATTATACTATATATAATATTATATCGTTTTTATTCATTACAAAAATTAGACACAGAATCAAAAAACAATTAAACAATTATTTATATAATATATATATATATGTCATTAAACTGTTAATCAATAAATACACTTTTTTCTATTATTAATAGTTTTTTATTTTAATGAATTTACTTTTATAATAAAATACTATTAATTTTATAATTTTCTCTAAAAAACCGTTTTCTTCTATAACATTTATAATACGGAAAATATACACATTTTATGAAAGAAAAAATTTATAAAATTTTTAATACTACGCTAGTTTTAAAAACTTTATCGATGCCTTATCATACCAACGCCAATGGAAAAATTTTTGGTGGATGGATAGTAAGTAAAATAGATATTGGAGGAGCTATTTTAGCTAAAGAAATAACAGGGGGTAACGTTGTAACAGTTAAAATTAGCAAAGTTATATTTTTAAAACCAATTGAAGTAGGTGATTTAATTCATTGTTACGCTCAACCAGTAAAAATTGGAAATAGTTCTATTACTATTAAAGTTAAAGTATGGATTAAAAAAATATGCAATCCCCCTATTGGAAAATATTATTTATCTACTAAAGCTACAATCGTATATGTTGCAATAAACAATCAAGGAAAACCTAGAACTATTCCTCTATTAAGTATTTTATAATATAAAATCTATAAAAATATAAAATACTCGATTAGAAAAAAAATTAATCAATTCAATCTCATACGTTTTTACTTGTTTTTTTTTTAATTAAAAAAAGTTTATTTGTTTTTAACAATACAAATAAAATAATTTAATTAATTTTTGTAAAAATAATTAGTTCTAAAATCAATTATAATTAAGAAATAAAAATTTATTTATTTTTTAATTAAAAAATTTTAAAAATAATTTTATGAAATAAATAAAACATTTATAACACTAGTTAAATACATAAAATTTAAAAAAAAACTATTTATTAATAATAATTAAATCAAATTTAAATTAAATAAAAATGCGAAAAATATACTAATACTATTTTAATATTTTATTATAATTGAAAAAAAAAAATTTTTTCTAGATTTATAAATCTAACTATTTCATATTTATTTTTTTATACAAACCGTTTAAAACATATTTATATTTACATCAGCAGTATTAACTAAATATTTATAATTTTTAATTAAAATTAACTCTATCAGTATTACTGTATATTTAATTTAATATTTAAAAAAATATTTATATTAAGTAAAAGTACAAATAAATATATATCTATTTATAAGCAATTGTTTTTATTAAGTACAATTATGTATTTATTATAAAAAACATCAAAAAAATTTTTTTAAACAATACATTTAGCTTTAATACTTATATTAAATACAACTATCAAGAATTAATTTTATTATGTAAAAAACTATACTATATGTATTTATATTAAGACTTAAAACTAACATATCACTTCATATACATTTTTACCGTATATATATTTTTTTATAATAACACTTATTTTTTTTGTTGATCATAAGCATGATAAGATGATCGTACTAATGGACCACAGAAAGCATTTTTAAATCCAATAGATAAAGCAAATTTTTTAAAAAAATTAAATTCAAACTGAGTAATATAACTTTTTACTTTTAAATGCAAAGATGATGGCTGTAAATATTGTCCTAGAGTTAACATAGTAACCCCATTATTTCTTAAGTCATACAAAACATCTAAAACTTCTTTTTTATTTTCTCCTAATCCCAGCATTAAGCCAGACTTTGTTTCAATATTAGAGTATTTTTTTTTAAATTTTTTTAATAAATTCAAAGACGAAATGTAATCAGCTCCTGGACGAATTTTTTTGTATAATCTAGGAACGCTTTCTATATTATGATTAAAGACATCAGGTAAAGAAAGACCTAAATACTCTATCACTTTATTTTGACAATTCTTAAAATCAGGAACTAAAATTTCAATTTTAATATTTTTTCTTTTTCTTATTTCTTGTATACACTTTACAAAATGTTCAATTCCACCATATTTTAAATCATCTCTAGTCACTGAAGTAATAACTACATACTTTAAATTCATTTTTACTACTACATCTGCTAGCTTTTCCGGCTCTAAAATATCAGGAATAGTTGGTCTTCCTTTTTTTACAGCACAAAATGGGCATTTTCTAGTACAAACAGAACCTAAAATCATAAAAGTAGCAGTATTATTATTAAAACACTCATGCATATTAGGACATAAAGCCTCCTCACATACTGAATGTAACTTATTATTTCTTAAATTTTTCTTAATAATATTTATTTTTTTATAATTCAAAGGAAGCGTTATCTTTAGCCAATTAGGTTTTTTTAATACATTTTTAACATATTTTATTTCTTTTATAATAGGTATATAATTTTTTTTTTGCATAAATTTATAATTTTATATTCAATATAAATAAAACATTATTAAATAATAAACACTTTTTCTAAACGAAAAAATCAAATAAAATATTTAACCTTAAGATAGAATAAATATTCTATATCTTTTTAAAAAAAAACAACATTTCTTCTATTAAAATATTTTTTACCATATTAAAAGTAATATTTGGATTTATATTAAAAACTTGTGTCATAACAATGTTTTTTATTCCACATGGAACAATCAAACTAAATGGATGTAAATTCATTTGTATATTTAAAGCTATCCCATGTAATAAACATCCTTTAATTATTCTAAAACCAAAAGAACATATTTTTTTTTCTTTTACATATATACCTGGATTTTTTCTATTAAAATAAGCGTTAATTTTTAATCTTTTTAAAGTATTTAATACTATGTCTATTACTGCGGTGACAAAAATGCGAAAACTAAATTCATACCTCTTCAAATCCACAAGAAAGTAAATAATCTGTTGACCTGGTCCATGATATGTAATTTTTCCACCACGATTGCTATAAAAAACAGGAATCGTATTATTTTTTAATAAATAATCTTTTTTATATCCAGTTGGACCAGTAGTAAAAACAGGATAATGTTCTGTAAACCATATTTGATCTTTAGTAAAACAATTTCTATGTTTTGTATATTCATACATTTTACAAAACGTATCTTTCCAAACCGTCAAACCTATATCCTGATATGTAACATGTTTACTAAACAAAAATACATTCCTATTTACTGAGATATAAGTTCTATCTTTGTTAAAAAAATAAATAACATGAAATATATTAAAATTAATTTACTATTAATATTATTATATTATTTTAGTAAAAGCAAATATTACACTTTTAACACATAATTCAATACCTAAAGATAATAATAATAACCCCATTATACGGGTTACAACGTTAATACCTGAACTACCAATACTATTAACTATATAAGGTGCAAATTTAAACAATATCCAACAAAACAAGCAAAAAATAAAAATTAAAATTATACAAATAATTGAACTTTCTGTTTCATGATTTTTAGAAGACCACATAATAGTAGAACTAATAGCTCCAGGACCTGCTATTAATGGAATAGCTAATGGTACTACTGCAATATCATTATTATCTACTTTTATCTGTTTATTTTTTTCTTCTTGCGTAGTTTCAACAAATTTTCCATTCACCATAGACATAGCTATCATTATTAATAAAACACCACCAGCAATTCTAAAAGAATTAACTGAAATACCAAAAAAATTCAAAAACCAATTACCAAATAATAAGGAAAGAGATAAAGTAAAAAATACTGAGATATTAGTAATAAAATTTGTTTTATCTCTTTTTTCTTTAGAATAATTATAAGTCATACTCATAAATACTGGAATCATACCTATCGGATTAACTAAAGCTAATAAATTTGCAAAAAATTTTATATAAATAGAAGTATCAAACGTAAAAAAACTCATATTTAATCCTTATAAAAACTGATATCTTTAATAAATAAATAAAACTACATTAACGTTCTAAAAACTTTTTTATATAAAAATTTTATTTTTAAATACTATAAATATTAATTTAAAAAAAAACGTTTAAAATTTTTATCTGCTATATTAAAAACAATTAAACTATATAGAAAATAAATTAAATATATATATACATTTATATATAATATAGAAACACGTTTTTTTTTATTTATATTTATTCAAAAAATAATATTAAATTTTTCTATGTATATTTCTCATACAATAGATTTTTAATTAAGTATTTTTGAACAATATATATGAATATTATTCTGTATTTTTATTCATAAATTTATTATGATAAATAATTTAAACACTATTATCTTTTTTCTAAAACAGGCTTTACTAAAATACTTCTTGTTGTTTCATTAAATTCAGATATTCTAACCTTTAAAAAATTCGATACTCTATATATTTCTTTTCCTCTATAGTACATAATACCTTCTTCTTTATTACATATAACATCATATTTAGAAATATTTAAAAAACTGATAGGTGAAAAAACTGGTGCTCCATTCTCTGTTAATTTACCTCTTATACCGCTTCTTGTAAGATTAACAATCTCCATACTATAAATAGTATCGTTATCATAATTACTATAAAAAAATAAAAAGTATAACCATTCTATAATATCTCTTTCAGCGGTTTTATACCTTCTTTTTCTATTACTCATTAAAGAAATAATTTTGTCTGATGGTTTCTTTACTATTTTTTTTAAAAAAATAGATTTTAATAATCTATGGTTAATCATATCTCCATACTTTCTTATTGGAGAAGTCCAAGTAGCATATTCTCTTAATCCTAAAGCAAAATGAGGTAGCGGAACATTTTTTATCTCACTAAAAGTATGGAATCTACGAATACGATTTTCAACATAATCATTAGAACAACTGTCTAACATTCTTTTTGTTCTACAAAAACCATCAAAAGAATTAATTTCTTGTTCACTAAAATGAATATTAATTTTTTTTAAAATACCTAAAACTTGTTCTGTACTTTTCTTATCAAAACCTTTATGAGTGTTAAATATTCCATAACCTATTTTTTGAGATAAAATAGTTGCTGCACATATATTAGCTAGAATCATTACCTCTTCAATAATTCGATGTGCTATTCTTCTTTTTTCTAATACAATTTTTTGAATTTTTTTATCTTCCGAAAAATAAAATCTAAACTCCGATCTATCTTTAAAGATTAAAGCATTTTTTTTTCTCCATTGTATTCGAGTAGAACACAGTTCTTTTAACCACAGTAATTGCTTCATAATCAAATGATTTTGAGGAGCCCAACCATCTATTTTTTCCAACCAATTAGATACAGATTCATATTCTAACTTTGCTTTAGACTTTATCCATCCTAAAAAAAACATAATACTTTTTTTTAATATATTTCCATTACTGTCAACTTGCATTTCACAAACTAACACGGGCTTTTTTAAATAAGGATGTAAAGAACATGTATCTTCGGCTAATTTTCTAGGAAGCATTGGTATATTAAAACCAGGTAAATAATTAGTAAAACTTCTTTTAAAAGCTATTTTGTCTAATTTACTACCTTCAAGAATATACGCAGTAGGATCAGCTATTGCTACCATAACAAGAAAATTATTTTTTTTTGTTTTTTTTATATAAACAGCATCATCAATATCTTTCGTAGACGAATTATCTATAGTAAAAAAATCTAAAGATGTTAAATCCTTTCTTGTTAAAGAATAATCAAATGCAATATCAGAATCATTCATTAATGGTTCGTTTATTTCTAAATTATGACGTTTTAATGTGACGATCCAAGGCAAAAAAGCATTATTTTTTTTAGAAACAAAATCAATTATTTCTGCTCTAAAACAAGATTCTCCCCGCAATTTATGCTGTACTAATTCAGCTATAACCCAATCTCCATCTTCAAAAGAAGGTACAATTTTTTTACTATAAGAACAAATAATAGGTGTCTTTAAGTATGGATAATCTGGAATAATAAAAAATTTATTATGTTTTTTTTGAAAACAACCAATAAACTTTTTTAGAAAAGGTTCTATTAATTTTTCTGGTTCAACTATTTCTCTGTTTTTTTCTAATTTTACTTTAGCTATAATACGATCTCCATTCATCACTCTTTTCATTTGATATGGAGGAATAAAATAACTAACAGCAGAATCAACTTCTAAAAAACCAAATCCCTTTTCTGTACTTTTTATAATTCCTTCAACTCTGGTTGCTTTGTTATGTAATTTTTGCTTTAATTGGACTAATAATGGATTATTATAAAACATATGTAAAACCTAATTTTTTTAGAATTTGTTAAAAACATACAATACGTTATTTACTATAAAAACATGTAAATATAGTATATATATACTATTTTTTTCGATTTAAATAATGTTATTAATATATAAAAAATTATTAATTTAATGTTAATTGTAATAATTGATATTTTTTAAAAAAATACTTTTTACCTATATAATGCATTTGTAAATATATCCTTAAAAAAATCATCTATAAAATATAATCGTTATTATTTATAGTTAGAAAATTCACTAAACCCATTATCAGTATAAATAATTTGACCTGTAACTGAAGAAGATAATTTAGAGCACAAAAAAACAGCTATATTACCTATATCATGCGAAGTAACAATATTATTTTTAATAGAGGAAGATACATAATCTTTATATATTTTTCTAAAACCTGTTATTCCTGAAGAAGAAAGAGTGACAATGGGTGGTACTGAAATGGCATTTACTCGAACAAAATTTTTTTTCATATAAAACGCCATATATTTTACATTAGCTTCAAGAGAAGCCTTTGCAATACCCATAACATTATAATTAGGTATAACTTTGTTAGATCCTATATAAGTTAAAGTCACTAAAGAAGAATATGTATTTAACATATTTCTAAATACTTTTGCTAAAGCTACAAAGCTATACGAACTTATATTATGAGCTATATAAAAACCTTTTCTAGTTATGGATTCTATATAATCTCCAGATAATTCAGATTTTTTAGCTTTAGCAATACAATGTATTATTCCATCAAAAGAATTCCAATATAAAGACAAATTTTTTTTTAATCTATTAATACTAACATCATCACCGACATTACAGCGTAATAGTATATTTGAATCAATTGTTGTAATTAATTTTTTTATTTTTTTTTTATTAAACTATTATGGTAAGTAAATGCTAATTTAGCATCATGCGACTTCATAACTTTAGCTATTCCAAATGCTATTGATCTTTTATTTTTAATACCAGTAATCAAAAATTTTCTTCCAGACAGCAATTTCATTTATATCTTTCTCAATGAGTGTTCGGTAGTTATCGAATAGACAAAATTTTTTTGTTCTATAAACACAAAATACTATTTATGATCTTAAAAAATTTAACTAGTATTTAATTAGAAATAATTATAAAATTAAAATATTAATTCTTGTAATATACATGCAGTACTAAAAAATAATTTATTTAAATCATTTTTAATAAAATTTAATTTTTAATATTAATAAAAACTTTTTTTGTAATTTTTCTATAAATTAGAAAAAATATTTTATATTTATATATTATTTTTTTTAAAAAAATGTTTATTGTTTATAACAAAAATTAAATTATACTTCATATATATATATTTAATTTTATATATATATTTTAAATACTCATTTTTTATATATAAAAAAATAAAATATATAAATATTATATATTTTCTACAAGAATCGAAGATTTCCCTATATAATTTTTAGGAGTTAAATTAAGTAATTTCATTTTTATATCGTGAGGTAAATTTAAATTTTTAATAAAATTATGAATAATGTCTTTATTAATTTTTTTTCCTCTTGTCATAGTTTTTAATTTTTCATAAGAATTTTTTATTCTATGAGCTTTCATTATAGTTTGAATCGGTTCAGCTAAAATAGACCAGTTATTATTTAAATCTTTATCTATATTTTTTATATTAATTGTTATTCGATTCAATCCTAGTAAAAAAGAAGAGTAAGCAAGAACGGAATAACCAACTGCCACTCCTATATTACGTAATACTGTTGAATCACTTAAATCTCTTTGTAATCTAGAAATTGGTAATTTTTCAGACATATATACCATTAATGAATTAGCTAAACCTATATTTCCTTCAGAATTCTCAAAATTTATCGGATTAATTTTATGTGGCATAATAGATGATCCAACTTCTTGGTCAATTAGCTTCTGTTTAAAATAACCAAAAGAAATATACATCCATAAATCTCGATTTAAATCTAATAAAATATTATTAAATCTTATAATGCAATGAAATAATTCTGCTATATAATCATGCGGTTCATTCTGAGCAGTATAGGGATTCCATTCTAATCCCAAACTAGTTACAAACCTTCGGCTAATTTTAATCCAATTAACTTCTGGATGAGCAAAATAATGAGCATTATAATTTCCAGTAGTTCCGTTAAATTTAGCTAAAATATTAATTTTTTTTAATTGATATATTTGTTTTTTTATCCTCATATAAAATATAAAAAATTCTTTTCCTAAAGTAGACGGAGTAGCAGGTTGTCCATGTGTTCTACATAAAATAGATATATCTTTATATTTAAAAGATAAGTTTTTGATAAATTTAGCAATTTTTATCCAAAAACTAAGAAAAATATTTTTCTTAACTTCATTTATCATAAGTCCATAAGAAATATTATTAATATCTTCTGAAGTACATCCAAAATGAACATATTCAATTATATGACAAAAATACTGATTTTTTAACAATTTGTTCCGTAAAAAATATTCTACTGCCTTTACATCATGTTTAATAACATTTTCTATTTTTTTTATCTCACAAGCATCTGCTTCATTAAAATTTATAACAATATCGTTTAAAAAACTAAATACTTCTTTTTTTGAATAATTAATATTAAGTATTTTGTTAATGTTTAATAAATTTTTAATCCAACTCACTTCTACAAACAATTTATTTTTTAGAAAAGCATACTCACTAAAAATACTTCTCACTTCATTTAATTGATCTTTATATCTTCCATCTAAAGGGGAAATAGAATACAAGGATGATTTACATACCATAATACCTTTTCTCCTATTCTCACAGTTTTATAATTAATATATATATATATTTTTTCTATTTTCTATTAATATAAAAAAAATTTGTTTTATCTATTAAATTACTTTAAGAATTCTAAATAGAATTAAATTTCAGTTTAACATATTAAACAATATTTAACAGAATAAAATATTAGACTTCTACAAATGCATATAAATTATATATTTAATTTTTAAAAATTTTAAATTTTTTTTTAAAATTCTATTTTATATATAAATTATACTACTTATGTAACATAAAACCTCTTTTAATCACTCCTCCACCTAAACATATATGCTTATCATAAAAAACCGCAGATTGACCAGAACAAATTGCTAGAACAGGTTCACTAAATCTAACTTCTACTAGATGACTAGATATTACTTGAACTTTAGAATATACATCTAACTGTCGATATCTAGTTTTTACCGTACAATTAAATGTTTTATTTACTGGATTTTTATTTATCCATACTACATTTATTACTATTATACCTGTATAAATCAAGGATATATTATTATTCCCTTGAACAACAAATAATATATTTTTTTTAACATCTTTTTTAAAAACATACCATGCTTTACCATTACCTTTAGAAATACCACCTATCTTTAATCCTCTTCTTTGTCCTATAGTATAATTTTGTAATCCACTGTGAATTCCAATTACTTGACCTTTTTTAGATATAATATTACCTGGACTGCTTTTTATAAATCTACTTAAGAAATTAGTAAATTTTTTAGGTCCAATAAAACAAATTCCCATGGAATCTTTTTTTTTAGCAACAACTTGGACATATTTTTTTGCTATTATTCTAACTTGTCTCTTTTTTAAGTTTCCAATAGGAAATAAACATTTAGATAATTGAAATTGATTTAAATGATATAAAAAGTAACTTTGATCTTTATGATCATCTATTCCACGTAACAAAAAAAATTTTTTTTTTCTCTCTACTCTTCGAACATAATGTCCTGTTGCCATAAAATCAGCTTTTAAATTAAACAGAACAAAATTCAATAATTCTTTAAATTTGATTTCTTTGTTGCACAAAACGTCAGGATTAGGAGTTATTCCGGTTTTTAGCAAATTGATAAATTTTTTAAAAACATTATTCCAATATTCTTCTGCAAAATTTATTTTATGTAATAGTATTCCTATACTATCGCATACTGCTTGCGCATCTTTTAAATCCTTCCACGATGCACAATAACCATCGTGATGGTTATCGTCTTCTTCCCAATTTTTCATAAATATCCCTTCTACATTATATCCCTTCTTATTTAATAACCAAGTGGTTACAGATGAATCTACTCCACCTGACATAGCAACTACTATTTTTATATTTTTTTTTTTCATAATTTAATCTTACTAAAAAAAATACGATTGATATTCTATTATTTACAGCTAATTTTTAGTGTAACAAATGCATTACAATGTAACATCGTCACATATACAGTATGTTCTTATCTAAAAAAAAATTAAATACATTTATTATATATATATATATTTTATTAAAAATCTAATTTTATATATTACGTATGAATACGCCTAATATATAATAGTACATATATTTATATTATTTATAATCAACTGTGTATCAAAAACATTTTTTAACCATATAAAATATAACTCCATTGTTATAAACTTATACTATTAAAAATTTGAAATAACTTTTTTATATTAAACCATTAATACTAAAAATTTATATATAAAAAAAATTAAAATTTGCTATATAATATATTTATAAATTTTTTTTAAACGGAATTTAATCTGTAAAAATGAAAAATATAAGAAACTTTTCTATTATAGCTCATATCGATCATGGAAAATCTACTCTTTCTGATAGATTTATTCAAAAATGTGGAGGACTCTCTGAAAGAGAAATGTCTTCTCAAGTTTTAGATACTATGGATTTAGAAAAAGAAAGAGGAATTACAATAAAAGCTCAAAGTGTTTCGATCTTTTATACGGATAAAAATGAAAAAAAATTTAATTTAAACTTTATTGATACACCAGGACATGTTGATTTTTCTTACGAAGTTTCTAGATCTTTATCTGCTTCTGAAGGAGCATTACTAATAGTAGATTCTTCTCAGGGAGTTGAAGCTCAAACAATTGCAAATTGTTATACTGCTGTAGATATGGGTTTAATAGTCATCCCAGTTTTAAATAAAATTGATCTTCCTACTGCAGATGCTACAAGGGTAGAAAAAGAAATAGAAAATATAATTGGAATATCTTGTAAGAATTCTATAAAATGTTCAGGAAAAACAGGGATAGGAATTGATTCACTACTAGAATCAATTATTAATAATATACCATGTCCAAAAGGAAATATCGATTCCCCGCTTCAAGCTTTAGTAATTGATTCTTGGTTTGATAATTACCTTGGAATAGTTTCATTAATACGAGTTAAAAATGGATCAATTAAAAAAGGTTCAAAAATTAGAATTATGAGTTCTAGTAAAACATATTTTGTAGAAGAACTAGGAATTTTTACTCCGAAAAAAATCACAAAAAATATGTTAATATGTGGAGAAATAGGATGGATTATATGTGGAATAAAAAAAATACACTCCATATTAGTAGGAGATACTATTACTTTAGATCATTATCCAGCTCTTTTACCGTTATCCGGATTTAAAAAAATAAAACCACAAATATATGCTGGTATGTATCCAACACAATCTGATCAATTTCTCTATTTTAAAGAAGCATTACAAAAATTATCACTTAATGACGCTTCTTTGTTTTATGAAACTGATAACTGTTCCGCTTTAGGATTTGGATTTAGATGTGGATTTTTAGGATTACTACATATGGAAATAATTCAATCCCGTTTAGAACGAGAATATGGATTAAATCTAATATCAACAGCTCCAACAGTAATTTACGAAATATTATTGCACAATAACAAAATTATATATTTAGATAACCCATCTAAATTTCCTAATAAAACAATGATTAAAGAATTACGAGAACCTATAGCAGAATGCAATATTCTATTACCAAAAAAATATTTAGGAAATGTCTTATCTCTATGTTCAGAAAAAAGAGGAAAACAAAAAAATATGGTTTTTCATAATCGTCAAATTTCTCTAACATATGAAATACCTTTATCTGAAATTGTTTTTAATTTTTTTGATCGACTAAAATCTATTTCCAGTGGTTATGCTTCTTTAGAATATAGTTTTATTAAATTTAAAAAATCTAATTTAGATAGATTAGATATTTTAATTAATTCAGAAAAAATAGATGCTTTATCTTTAATAATACATAAAAAAAATTCTTTCAATCAAGCAAAAAAAATTGTTAAAAAAATGAAAGATCTTATTCCTAGACAACAATTCAATATTGCTATTCAGGCTTCTATTGGTAATAATATAATAGCTAGATCCACAATAAAACAACTTAGAAAAAATGTCATCGCTAAATGCTATGGAGGAGATATTACAAGAAAAAAAAAATTATTAGAAAAACAAAAACGTGGAAAAAAAAGAATGAAAAATATAGGTAATGTAGACATTCCTCAAGAAGCATTTTTTTCAATATTAAAAATTAACTAAATTATTTTATAAAAGGATAAAAATGATAAATATACCTAATTTATTATTATTTATAGTTTTGTTTACTGGAATAGCACTTTTCATTGATAAATTTATTTTATATAAAGATTCAGAAAAAGAAGTAAACAAAAATAAAAACATGTTTGCTATTTTTTTTAAAAAAAATATCAGTTTTTTTTCTTCTTTTTTCTATGTTTTTTTATTAGTATTTATAGTAAGATCTTTTTTGTTTGAACCTTTTTATATACCATCAACGTCAATGAACCCTACTCTACTAGAAGGAGATTTTATATTAGTAAAAAAATATTGTTACGGAATTAGAAATCCAATAAATAATAATATCATGATCTCTACTAACATTCCACATAGAGGTGATATTGTTGTATTTCAATACCCACAAAACCATCATATAAACTTTGTAAAAAGAGTAATAGGAATTCCAGGAGACTACATTAAATACAGCAATAAAAAAAAACAACTAATTATTTATTCTAAAGATCACAATAATATATATTCAAACATACAGGTTCATTATAATAGTTTAAAAAATTCTAAGTATGAAAAATTAAAACTTTATTCTAACAAAAATAATGTCTTTTTAAATGATTCAAATAATTATCAAAAATTATTAGATCATGTGTTTACTATGGAAGAAAATCAAGAAACTATCAATAATAGTTCTCATAAAATTTTAATCAATAGATTATTAGAAGATGATGTAAAATTGTACTATAAACAAAACAAAGTAGTCGCTGGAGAATGGATTGTTCCTAAATCACACTATTTTGTTATGGGAGATTATAGAGATAATAGCTTAGATAGTAGATATTGGGGTTTTATATCAGAAAAAGAACTTATTGGACAAGCAAACATAATCTGGATGAGTATAGAAAAAATAAAAAATATATGGCCTATACACTTTAGATTTAATAGAATCGGATTAATTCATTAAATTATTGTTAACTATATATATTTTAAAAAAAAATATTTAAATTTATAAATTCTAAAACTAACGATGAATAATTAATTTTAAATCGTAAATTAATATATTTATATTTAATAAAATCTAAACTGGTATTGCATGAATTATAATGTAACTAACAAGCTTCAAAAAATGATTGGATATACTTTCAATCAAAAAAAAATTTTAGAACAAGCTCTTACTCACCGCAGTGCTAGTTCTGTTCATAACGAACGACTAGAGTTCTTAGGAGATTCTATACTTAGTTTCGTTATTACTAATGAACTATATAATAATTTTCCTACTGTAAATGAAGGTGACATGAGTAGAATGAGAGCCACTTTAGTGCGTGGTAAAACATTAGTAGAAATAGCTAATGAATTTAATTTAGGCCAATATTTACAATTAGGACAAGGAGAACTTAAAAGCGGAGGAATACGTAGAGAATCTATTCTTGCAAACACTGTAGAAGCAATTATAGGAGGCGTTTTTTTAGATAGTAATATACATATTATTAAAAATTTAATATTAAAATGGTATAAATATCGTTTAAAAAAATTAAACCCTAATCATACACAAAAAGATTCTAAAACTAGATTACAAGAATATTTGCAATCTAAACATCTACCACTTCCTTCTTATTTTGTTACAAATGTATTCGGTGAATCACATAATCAAATTTTTACTATAAACTGCAAAATTAGTACTGTTAAAAGCAATATAATTGGAATAGGTAAAAGTAGAAGAAAAGCAGAACAATCTGCCGCTCAAAGCGCATTATATAAACTGGGGATGGAGTGAATACTAAAAAAAAATGCTGTGGAAAAATTTTAATTTTAGGAAGAGCTAATACTGGAAAATCAACACTATTTAATAAACTTTTAGAAAAAAAATTATCCATTGTATCAAAAAAAAAAAATACAACAATTAAAAATATAATAGGTGCAAAAATAAGTTTAAATATTAAATATATATTTATAGACACACCAGGAATTTATAGTTCTAATGAAACCTATTTAAAAAGAATAAATAAAAATATTCAACATGTTCAACTTATTCTTTTTATAGTAGAAAAAACCATTTGGACAACATACGATGAAGAAATATATAAATATATTAAAAACAAAAATGTACCTATTATTATCATAATAAATAAGATAGATCTTTGTAAAAATAAACAAATTTTATTACCATACATAAATTTTATTCAAAAAAAAATTAATCCTGTATCTATATTTCCTATATCGGCAAAAAAAGACTATCAATTTTCTATACTATTGAATAATATTAAAAAGTTTTTACCCGAAACAAATTATATAAATAAAAAAAATATAGAAAATATTAAAAGTAATAAATACATGTATACTGAACTTATTAGAGAAACTCTATTTCATTATTTAAATAAAGAAATTCCATACAAAATTTACGTAAAAATGTGTAAATTATATGTACTACCTAATAAAGAAAAAATAATATACGTTAATATTATAACATCCAATAAAAATTATAAAAAAATTATAATAGGAAAAAATGGAAATAAAATAAAGTGCATTTCTATTATGTCTAGAAAAAAAATAGAAGATTTTTTTAAAGAAAAGACACATGTAATATTAAAAATAGTTTTTTTTAAAAATGTCTAACATATAAATAAAAACCAATATTTAACTATATAAAATATAAACTAAATATTCATTTATATTAAATTTAAAAAAATATTTATAGAAGAATTAGAGAAAAATATGAGTATATTAGGAATTGGAATAGACGCGGTAGAAATAAAACGTATTCAAATATTAGTTAAAAATATGAAAACTAAATTAGCACATAGAATATTATCTAATCATGAACTAAAAAATTATTTTTTAACAAATAATACATCTATATTTTTAGCAAAACATTTTGCAGTGAAGGAAGCTGCTGCTAAAGCATTAGGAATAGGTATACAAAACGGAATTTTTTTTAATAACTTTGAATTATATACAGAAAAACTAGGAAAACCTAAAATGCGTTTACTACATAATGCAAAATTAATACAAAAAAAATTTAATATAAAATATATACATGTTTCTATAACAAAAGAAAAGAATTATATTCATGCTTTAGTAATTTTAGAAAAATAACAACACATTAATTAAACACAACTATTACATATTTATATTCTCTTTTTTTTAAAAAAATTTAAAATAATATGCTTACATATATATGAAAATACACCTTTTTTAATTTGTAAAGAAGAAGTTGTATTTTTTTCTTTATATTTATATAAAAAATTATATAATACATCTATTTTTGTATTTGAAGCACCATATACTAACCTTTTAACACGTCCATTTATTATAGCTCCTAGACACATCATACACGGTTTTAAAGTGACATACAGTGTTGTCTCTAATAACCTATAGTTTTTTATTTTTTTTCCTCCTTCTCTTAAAGCTAAAATTTCTGCATGAGAAGTAGGATCATAATTACAAATAGATTTATTATATCCACTACCAATTATTTTTCTATCCAGAACTAATACAGCCCCAACAGGAACTTCTCCGTTTTTTTCAGCTAACTTTGCCAATTTTATAGCATGCTTCATCCAAACATAGTCAAAATTAAACATCTATAATCCTATTTTTTAGGAAAAATATTTTTTTTAAAAATCAAAATTTATTATTATTCTTTAATAATCTTTCTTTTTGCCGATTCCACTCTCTTTCTTTTGTACATTTTCGTTTATCATACTTACTTTTCCCTTTTGCTAATCCTAAAAGTACTTTACACCATGCTCTTTTCCAAAATAATGATAAAGCTATGATAACAGCCTTTTCTCGACTCATTTTTCCATATAAAAAACTTATTTCTTTTTTATGTAACAGTAATTTTCTATCTCGCATAAGATCATATTGAATATGAGATTCTAAAGTAATAACAGGATTAAACCTAGAACCAAACAAAAACATTTCTTCATTTCGAAAGACAACATAACTATTTTCAATATTTATTTGTTTTTTTCTTAAAGATTTTACTTCCCATCCCTGTAAACATAAACCAGCTTCTATTTTTTTCTCAATAAGATACAAATGCTTAGCTTTTTTATTTAAAGATATGAAACTATCTTTTATTTTTTTTTTCATATTTTATATTTTAATAATTAATTTTAATTAAATTAAATTAAATTGTTTATAATATATTTATAAAAATTATTTTGTAATTTATGGCATGATTATGATTTTTTCACATAATATAATTAATAATATAACGTGTATTATATGTATCTAAATATCTGATTATAACTAAATAAAAAAAACCACTTTACTATAAAACAAGAAGGTGTGTAAATTCACGATGATCCTAAATAATTTATATAACACACCTTCTCTACAAGAAGTAGATGTTAACTATTCTTTGCTACTATTACCATAGCTGGTCTTAATAATCTTCCATTTAATAAATAACCATTTTGTACAATTGATAATACATAATTATCTTTAATAGAATTAGATTTTTGTATAGATATTGCTTGATGAATATTTGGATTAAATTCTACATTTGTAGAATTAATAATATCTACTTTGAATTTTTTTATTGTCAACAATAACGATTGTAAAACACATTTCAATAAATTTTTAATAGATGGTTTTTTTTTATCTTGTGTTTCTATTAATAAACTATAGGCTCGTTCTAAACTATCTATAATTGGTAAAATTTCAAAAATTATTTTTTTTAAAGAAAATTTATTTTCTTTTTCTAAAATAATCTTTTTTCTATTGAAATATTGTTCTTCATCATTTATTAAATGACTCTTTTTTTCAATTAATTTTTTTTCTAATTTTAATAACTTACTTTGTAATTCATGAAGTAAAAAATTACTGTCGTATTTTATGTCATTATTATTTACGTTATTTTTTATTGTTATATCATTTGCTTCATGGTTGTTTAAATTTTTTTTATCAATATTATTATTAGACATTTTTTTATCTTTTTAGTCATAATTTTCTATTTTAGAGAATAATTTTAGATATATAATCTATATATCATATAAATCAATGTTTAATATTTAAAAAAAGTAACTCTAATTATTATTACTTTATGTAATAACATAAAATATAAACTAAAACATACTTTTGTAACTGTTAGAGAATAATTTTTTTTGATAAAAAACATTAAATCAAACTATATAACTACTAATTTTTACTTTTCATATTCTACCATTAAAAAATATTGCATATATATGTTTATACAATTTAAACATCAATCAATCACACAATGGTGGAACATATAATAAATCCATATCCCATGGCTGCTCAATCCATGTACTTTGAGATATATCTACTACATAACGATCAACTAAACGTTTCCCCATCGGTTTAGCAAAAATAGTAACAAAATATAATTTTGGATAAGTTTCTTTTATTATTTTAGCAGTAGCACCAGTATCTACTAAATCATCGACTATTAAAAAATCTTTTTTAATTTCTTTAGGTTCTTTTATAACTACAATATTGTTTTTTTTATCATGTTCATAACTAGAAATACAAATAGTATCTACGAAACGTATATTTAACTCTCTAGCTAATAAAGCTGCAGGAATTAATCCTCCTCTACTAACTGCAAGAACACCTTTCCATTTTTTTATTAATTTTAATTGTGTAGCAAGCTTTCGACCATACATCTGCAACATATCCCACGTAACAATGTATTTTTTATTCATAAAAGATGTTCCTAATCTTTAAAAAAAACAAAAAAAAGCTGGATTTAGTTATATTTAATTTAAATAAAAACCGTACTAACTATATACTTTTTCATAAATTATTTTTAGAAAATATTAATTTTTATAAAAATAATTTTTCATTCATAATTGTAATATATACAATAAAAACAATATATTTCTTACTGATACTAAAAATATATTTAATTCTTTTAAAAATTATTTAATAATACTATTTTTCATTTTTATCTCTATTAAATATATTAATATATGAATAATTTTTATATGTATTTCTTGAATTCTATCTGCATAACCAATATAAGGTACACAAATTTCTATATTTGCTATCCCTTTCACTTTTCCTCCATTATTCCCTGTTAAAACTATAACTTTCATATTTTTTTTATAGGCTGACTTAATAGCTTTTAAAATATTTTCAGAATTTCCTGACGTAGTAATAGCTAATAAAACATCTCCTTCTTTTCCTAACGTTGAAATAAATCTAGAAAAAACATAATTATATCCTATATCGTTAGATACACAGGTAAAATAACTTGAATCAGAAATAGATATAGCTGGATACCCTTTTCGTATCTTTCTATAACAACCAGTTAGTTCTTCAGCAAAATGCATAGCATCACAATGTGACCCTCCATTCCCACATGAAATTACTTTCTTTCCTTTTTTAAAAGAATCAACTATTATATCAGCAGATAATTCAATTTTTTTAATATAAGACTCATTTTTTAAAATTTTTTCTAATAGATTTAAAGAAGACTCTAATTCTTTTTTAATAATTCGTTCATACATGTAATAAAACCCTTAACTTTTATTTTCTTATATATAATAAACATTTTAATCTTAAATAAAATTATTTCAATAAAATCAAATTTATTTAATATAAAAGGAATATAAATTTTTATATATAAAAATAATATAATAATTAATATTAACTGATATATTAATAATATCAATATATTTTATATTCTATTACAACGTAATGAAACACTGTTATTTTTCTTCAGGAAGGATATAAAATACAATATTTTGTTTTAAAATACTTTTTTATTCGAATCAATATTGTACTTCACGGTGCGGACGGGGCTCGAACCCGTGACCCTCGGCGTGACAAGCCGATATTCTAACCTACTGAACTACCGCACCAAAAATTTTTTACTTATAAATTATCTTTAGTTTAAAAGATAATAGATTTAAAAAAATTAGTCAAGATCTTTATGATCTTTTAATAAACTTTTTTCATAAAACGTAAATAATCCTTATTACTATTGATTTCTTTCTTGTTTGCTAAAATTACTATAAATTTATGCTTTATATCATGTTTTAGCTTTAATTTAATTTTATGATTATTATCAAAACATATATTTTTTTGATAACTTGTCATTTTTAAATATACTTTAGCAAGTAATTGTGAATCTAATAAAGCACTATGTAATTTTCTATTTTTATTTTCTATCTTGTACCTATCGCACAAAACATTCAAATTATTTTTTTTTCCTGGAAACAAATTTCTAGCTATTGATAAAGAATCTATTATTTTATAATTTTTTTCTATATTTTTAATATGGTAATTTGCAATTTTTAATTCATAATTTATAAAAGCTATATCGAACATTGCATTATGAATGATTAAATTTGAATTCTTTATAAAAGAAAAAAATGTTTTAATAGCATCTTTAAATTTAGGTTTGTTATATAAAAATTTTTCAGAAATTCCATGAATTTTATAAGCAGAATCATCTATTCTTCTATCTGGTTTTAAATAAGTATGAAAAATTTTCCCTGTAATATTTCTATTGAATATTTCTATACATGATATTTCTATAATTCTATGTCCTTTATAAAAACATCCTTTACTATTCATACCTGTTGTTTCTGTATCTATAACAATTTCTCTTTTCATTATCGTGTTCATCGTATATATATTAAAATAAACTAATTATTTAACAATAAAATAAAATTAATGAATAAATCAATTATACTATTTACAGATGGTTCCTGTTTAGGAAATCCTGGTCCAGGAGGATATAGTGCTATTTTATATTATAAAAAACATAGAAAAATATTAACAGCAGGATTCTATAAGACTACTAATAATCGCATGGAGTTAATGGCTGTAATAGTAGGTTTGAAAGCTTTAAACGAATCTTGTAATGTTTCTATATATACTGATAGCCAATATGTTAAAAAAGGCACCAATATTTGGATCAAACAGTGGAAAAAAAAAGGATGGTTTACTCCAAATAAAAAAAAAATTAAAAATATAGATTTATGGATTAAACTTAATCAAGTTCTAAATCTACATAATACTACATGGATATGGATTAAATCGCACAGTGGAAATACAAAAAACGAATTATGTGATAAAATAGCCAAAAAATCAGCAAAAAATCCAAAATTTACAGATTATAATTACAAATAAATGATATATATATATATATTAATATTGATGTATATATATATTTATTTATGTTTAAAACTATCAAGCAAACAATTTAGGTGTATTATGATATTTTATGTTCGATCTTTAAAAAATAATTATATTTGGATTTTAAGTAAAAAAGAAAACTGTATTATAGTAGATCCTGGAGAATCATTTAATGTTTTAAACTTTATAAAAAAAAAAAAATTAATACTAAATGCTATTTTACTAACTCACTATCATCAAGATCATGTTTTTGGGGTTAAAGATATCATATTGTTATATCCAAATATTCCAATTTATGGACCAATAGAAACTAAAAAATCAGGAACTAATACGTATGTATTTAACAATGACATAATAAATATTATGAATGTAAATATACTAGTATTACATACACCAGGACACACAAAAGGACACGTTTCTTATTTTGTTAAACCATATTTTTTTTGTGGAGATACTCTATTTTCCGGAGGTTGTGGGTATACTAAATATGAAAATTTATTAGATATGTTCAATTCATTAAAATTAATAAGCCAACTACAAAATAATACTGCAATTTTTTGTTCTCATGAATATACAAAATCTAATATAGAATTTTTTTGTTCTATATTAAAAAAAAATAAAACATTAAAGAAATATTTAAAATTTATAGAAAATAAAAAAAGAACAATACCTACAATTTTAAAAAAAGAAAAAACCATAAATATATTTCTATGTACTTACAAAAGAGAAATAAAAAAAAATATTTTTCCTAAATTAAATGTTTCTACGTTTGATCTTTTTAGATATTTAAGAATTAAAAAAAATAATAAGTAAATATATAAAAATTGGAGCTAAGCGGGATTGAACCGCTGACCTCCTGCGTGCAAGGCAGGCGCTCTCCCATCTGAGCTATAACCCCATATTTTCAATATATATGCAAAAATTTTCTTTTTAAAAATAAAATATACATACATATATATGTATACATATATATATATATATTATATTTTACATGCTAGTCTTGGTAGGCCTGAGTGGACTTGAACCACCGACCTCACCCTTATCAGGGGTGCGCTCTAACCAACTGAGCTACAAGCCTTTATCTTATAACGAAAAAGGCAATCAGAAAATTTGTGTGGGCACTACAAAAATAAGTAAAATTCTGTAAGGAGGTGATCCAACCGCAGGTTCCCCTACGGTTACCTTGTTACGACTTCACCCCAGTCATGAATCACAAAGTGGTAAGCTCCATCCGGATAAATCTGGTTAAGATACTTGCTTCTTTTGCAACCCACTCCCATGGTGTGACGGGCGGTGTGTACAAGGCCCGGGAACGTATTCACCGTGGCATTCTGATCCACGATTACTAGCGATTCCGACTTCGTGGAGTCGAGTTGCAGACTCCAGTCCGGACTACGATACACTTTATGAGGTTTGCTTACCTTTACAGGGTTGCTTCTCTTTGTATGTACCATTGTAGCACGTGTGTAGCCCTGGTCGTAAGGGCCATGATGACTTGACGTCGTCCCCACCTTCCTCCGGTTTATAACCGGCAGTCTCTCCTGAGTTCCCAGCATAACCTGATGGCAACAGAAGATAAGGGTTGCGCTCGTTGCGGGACTTAACCCAACATTTCACAACACGAGCTGACGACAGCCATGCAGCACCTGTCTCATAGTTCCCTAAGGCACCCTCTTATTTCTAAGAGGTTCTATGGATGTCAAGACCAGGTAAGGTTTTTCGCGTTGCATCGAATTAAACCACATGCTCCACCGCTTGTGCGGGCCCCCGTCAATTCATTTGAGTTTTAGCCTTGCGGCCGTACTCCCCAGGCGGTCGACTTAACGCGTTAGCTTCGGAAGCCATATATCTTAGAAACAACTTCCAAGTCGACATCGTTTACAGCATGGACTACCAGGGTATCTAATCCTGTTTGCTCCCCATGCTTTCGCACCTCAGTGTCAGTTATCACTTAGGAGGTCGCTTTCGCCACAGGTATTCCTCCAGATATCTACGCATTTCACCGCTACACCTAGAATTCTACCTCCCTCTATGAAACTCTAGTTTTTTAGTTTCAAATGCAGTTCCTAGGTTAAGCCTAGGGATTTCACATCTGACTTAAAAAACCACCTACGTGCTCTTTACGCCCAGTAATTCTGATTAACGCTAGCACCCTCCGTATTACCGCGGCTGCTGGCACGGAGTTAGCCGGTGCTTCTTTTGTAAATAACGTCAAAAACAAAAGGTGTTATCTCTTATTTCTTCTTCTCTACTGAAAGTACTTTACAACCCTAAGGCCTTCTTCATACACGCGGCATAGCTGCATCAAGCTTTCGCTCATTGTGCAAGATTCCCCACTGCTGCCTCCCGTAGGAGTCTGGACCGTGTCTCAGTTCCAGTGTGGCTGGTTATCCTCTCAGACCAGCTAGAGATCGTAGCCTTGGTAAGCTATTACCTTACCAACAAGCTAATCTCATCTGGGCTCATCCAAAAGCGTAAGGTCTATTAAAGATCCCCTACTTTGGTTTTTCAACATTACGCGGTATTAGCTACCGTTTCCAGTAGTTATCCCCCTCTTTAGGGTAGATTCCCAGATATTACTCACCCGTTTGCCGCTCGCCGACAAAAACCGAAGTTTTTTCGATGCCGCTCGACTTGCATGTGTTAAGCTTGCCGCCAGCGTTCAATCTGAGCCATGATCAAACTCTTCAATTGTAAAAAATAATTCTTAAAACTAAATTTCTTTGACTTAATTTAGCGTGCCCACACAAATTTTCTGATATTTTTTTAAAGAGCGAAACCATATAAACTTTTTATAGATTACTAATCTTTTAGCATTTTGTCAACATTTTTTTAAAGTAAAATTAAAAAAACACTCCTTATTTAACTTGAATTTAGTTTTTATCAAAATAAAATTCCGTTATACACTATTAATTATTTTCTTATTTTCATTTTTTTGTTAATATTTTAAAGACTTCTATTTATTAATTTAAATAAAAAACTAATTTTTACTTATTTTTATAAGACTATTTTTAGTTTACAATATATATATATATATATTAAATATATTTGGAAATATATGAACATTCAAAAATTGCTTCAAAAAAAAATAAAACAATCTTTTTTAAGAAACAAAATTCCTAAACATTTTAATCCTATTATTCAATGTGTAACTAACAAACTAAATGTACATTATCAAATAAACGGTATTATACAAATTGCTAATATACTTAAAAAAAATCCATCTGAATTAGCAAAAAACATTATAAATATGAGTGAATTAAAAAAAATATGTTCAAAAATTACCGTTTCTCATCCTGGATTTATTAATTTAACTTTAAATGTGCAATGGATCCAGGAAAATTTAGAAAAATCATATAAATGTTTTAGATTAAATATTTCTTATACTAATCCAAAAACTGTCATAATTGACTATTCATCTCCAAATGTAGCAAAGGAAATGCATGTTGGACACCTACGATCTACTATTATCGGAGATTCTACAGCAAGAATATTAGAATTCTTAGGAGATAAAGTTATTCGAACTAATCATATCGGAGATTGGGGAACACAATTCGGAATGCTTATTGCTTATTTACAAAACAAAAAAAAAGATCATGTATTAAAAAATATTTCTTTAGAAAAACTTGAAAAATACTATAAAAAAGCAAAATTAAAATTTAATGAAGAAAAAAGTTTCTTAAAAAAATCAAAAAAAACTGTTGTTTTACTCCAATCTGGAAATTCGTATATTACTAAAATATGGAAAACACTAGTAGATATAACTATAAAAGAAAATCAATCAATATATGATCAACTTGGTGTATCTCTAAAAAAACAACATATCTTAGGAGAAAGTTTTTACAACAAACTACTACCTTCTATAATTAATGATTTATTAAAACGAAAAATAGCCGTAATCAAAAAAGGTTCAGTAATCATCTTTCTAAAAGAACTAAAAAATAAATTAGGAGATGATATGGGGGTAATTATGCAAAAATCAGATGGTGCATTTTTATATATATCAACAGACGTTGCCTGTCTAAAATACAGATTCAATGATCTAAAAGCAGATAGAATAATATATTATGTAGATAGCAGACAAAAACAACACTTTCAACAAATAGAAATAATATGTAAAAAATCAGGATATATACCAAATAATTTTAACATAGAACATCATATTTTTGGAATGATGTTATCTAATGACAATAAACCTTTCAAAACTAGATCTGGAAAAAATATAAAACTAACTAAATTAATACACGAATCTATAGAAAGAGCTAAAGTGATTATTAAACAAAAGAATCCTAATTTATTAGGTAAAAAATTAGATAAAACAGCTCATGTAATAGGAATAGGTGCTCTTAAATACGCTGATCTTTCTAAAAACAGAAAAATGAATTATGTTTTCAACTGGAATAATATGCTTCGTTTTGAAGGAAATACAGCATTATATATACAGTACGCCTATACAAGAATATTATCTATATTTAAAAAAAATAAAATTTATCCATTTAATTTAAAAAATGATATTATTCTTTTAGAAAATCAAGAAATAATTTTAGGAATACAACTTTTACAATTTGAAGAAATTTTGTATTCTGCTTCAAAAAATGGGATTCCAAATATTATATGTTCATACTTATACCGTCTATCTGTTTCATTTTCTCACTTTTATGAAAACTACCCCATTTTTTCAGAAAATAAAATACATATAAAATACAGTAGACTAAAACTATCTGCACTAATTGCAAAAACAATAAAAATAGGATTATCTTTATTAGGCATAGAAACAGTAGATTATATGTAACTATTTCTAATAAATACATTTTTACTAAAAAGATAAGGTTACAAATATTGCAAAAAAATAATACTTTATATGTAATTTATTTAAAATTTTTTATTTCATACCAAACTTACTTTTTTTTATTTAAATTTGATCCAATTATATCAATAATCTGTATATTTTTTTGATCTCCTATCTCTAACTGAGAAAGAACATTTATATCTTCAAAGTAAGGTCTTAAAAAATTTGATAAAAAACTTCTTAAAGAATGTTTTACTACTAATATAACATTTTTACTCATTATCTTTTTATCTAAAATAGAACGAGTCAAGTCTTTAATTAAATAATCAGCTAATCCGGGCTCAATGATATAACTATCAGGATGAATAGATTGCAGTAAAATATTTTCTAACTTTATATCTAAAACACGTATTTGTATATTTTTTTCATCTTTACATATTCTTTGAAGGATAGATTTTCTTAAAGATATTCGAATATAAGATGTTAATTCTTTAACATTATTTTGAACATTTACATTTTCTATTATTGTTTCGATAATTGTTATTATATCTCTAATTGGTACATTTTCAACTAATAAGTTTTTTAATATTTTATGAAAAGACGTTAAAGTAATAATATTAGGAATAAATTCTTCTACTAATTTTGGAGCTACTTTACTTACTCTATCTAAAAGTTTTTGTGCTTCTTGTCGACCAAATAACTCGTGCAAATTTTTTTTTATAATATAATTTAAATGTGTAGCTACTAAAGAAACTGGATCTATTATAGAATAACCTCTATTTTTTGCCTTTATTCGCAACGAATGATCTATCCAACATGCTGGCATTCCAAAAATAGGCTCTTTAACTATTTTTTCTGTTAAAATATCTTTTACATTTCCAGTATTAATAGCTAATAATTTGTCATAAAATGCATATTCTTTAACTATTTTTATTCCTTTTAAAAATATTTTATAACACGAATTAGGTAAATTATGATTATTTTGTATATGAACTATAGGTGGTAAAAATCCAATTTTTTGTGCAATTTTTTTTCTTATTCCTCTAATTTTAATTAATAAATTATTTCTTTTACTCTCATCTACTATGTAAATTAAACTACTTCCTAATTCTATTCCAATAGGATCCTCTAATCGTACATCATCCCAAGATACTTCTTTTAAATAAAAAGATTCTTTACTTTTTCTAAATTGTTCATAAAACGAAAAATGTGATTGATTAATATTAGTACTATACAAATAGTATGATAACAAAAAAAGAAAACCAGTAAAACATAGAAAAACTAAATTAGGCATACCTGGAACTAAGCCTAAAATACCGAGTACTAATCCACTTAATAAAATTACTTGTGGATTATTAAACAACTCACTTATCATTTGTTCTCCAACATTTTTTTTAGTAGTAACACGAGTAACTATTACTCCAGCAGCAGTAGAAATTACTAAAGCAGGAATTTGAGCTACTAATCCATCTCCAATAGTTAATAACGTATATACTTCTGCTGCTTCTTTCACAGATAAACCATGTTGAACAACTCCTACAACTAAACCTCCTATAATATTAATAATCATAATTAAAATTCCAGCTATGGCATCTCCTCGAACAAATTTACTAGCTCCATCCATTGATCCATAAAAATCTGCTTCACAAGCTACTTCAAGTCTTCTTTTCTTAGCTTCTGCTTCACCAATTAAACCTGCGTTTAAATCAGCATCTATTGCCATTTGTTTTCCTGGCATACCGTCTAAAGCAAACCTAGCCCCTACTTCTGCAACACGACCTGCTCCTTTTGTTATAACCATAAAATTAATTACAACTAATATAACAAATACTATCATTCCTATAGCAAAATTTCCTCCTACTAAAAAATGACCAAATGACTGTATAACATTTCCAGCTGATCCAGATCCAGTATGACCTTCCAGTAAAATAATTCTAGTAGAAGCTACATTTAAACCTAAACGTAATAACGTTGAAAACAGTAAAACTGTTGGAAAAGATGAAAAATTCAGAGTAGTTGTATTAAACATGCTTACTAATATTATTATAATTGACAAAACTATATTAAAAGTAAAGAACAGATCTAATATCCATGGAGGTAAAGGAAGCACCATCATTGATAAAATCATTAATAATAAAATCGGTCCAGATAATACATTCCAAGAAATAGAATTAGAATTTTTTAGTTTCTTAATACTATTTTTTAATTTAAAAAAATTAAACATAGGCTTAACTCTTTTTTTTTATAAAAATTTATATAATAAATGAACTTACAGGTTTTTCAGGATATACACCACCTTCTTTCTTCCATTTTTTTAATTTCCACACCCATGCTAATATTTCCGCTAATATCTTGTATAACATCCATGGAATACAGTCACCTACTTCAGAAGAAGTATATAAAGATCTAGCTAATTTTGCACATTCAAATATAGGTATTTTATTTTTTTTAGCTATATTTTTTATTTTAAAAGCTAATTTTCCTTTTCCTTTAGATAATACAATTGGAGCTTCCATAGTCATTTCATCATATTGTATAGCAATAGCATAATGTAATGGATTAGTAATGATTACATCCGATTTAGCAACATTAGATGCAACTTTATTGCGTATAGCTATTTTCATAGCTCTTCGAATTCTTGCTTTTATCTCTGGATTACCATTGATTTCTTTATATTCTTCTTTAACTTCTTCTTTAGACATCTTTATTTTTTCAAAAAAAAGAAATTTTTTCCAAAAAAAGTCTAATATAACTACTGGGAGAAAACTTAACATGCATAAAATTACACATCTTTCTATTAGAGTAAAAGAAAATATAAAAGCATTTATTGGATTATATGTTGATAAACATAAAAAACTTTGCGAATTTATATTGTTTAAAAATAAATATAACATTATAAAAAAAATAATAAAAAATACTTTTAATACTATTTTCAATAGTTCTATAAACGTATTAATAGAAAAAATATTTTTAAATCCTAAAAAAATATTTAAAATATTTAACTTAAATTTTATAGATCGAAACTTTATAATAGAATTACTAAAAATAATCGGAGAAATATAAGATATAAAAAAAACACATAAAAATAATGGTAAAATTATTTTTATTATTTTTTTATATAAAAAAATACTTGATGAAAATATATCAATTTCGTAATAAATAATATTATGATCAAAAATTAGATATTTATTAACTATATTTAATAAATTATTAATTATTTCAGTTCTAAAGAACCACAAAACAAAAAAATAAAAACTTAGTATTAACATCGAATTTAATTCATAAGAATAACTGTTATTTCCTTTTTCGAGCGCTTTTTTTACTCTATGTTCAGTAGCATGTTCAGTTCTATTTTCATTTCCATCATATGACAATGTATTAGCCTTATCTGTTTGTATAATATATTATATATATAATATATTTGTTATTAAACCTTTATATGTTATATATAGATAATTTATATACTAATTAAATTTTATGTAATTTTAATTAAAATTATAAATTTAATTATAATAAGTTTATTATCATTTAAATTAAATAATGCTAAATTTATTAATTTTTTTTACATTAATTAAATTAAAAAATATTTATAACATTAAATTCATTTTTAAATATTATCTATAATAGACTATAAAATATATATTATTTAACTAAACAACATTATATGTACCTATTACATAACATATATATGTTCTCTTAACAACTATTTTAGAATATTTCTAAATAAAAGAATCTATTATAATAAAAACTATTTTTTATAGAAATTATAAAAACTTCATTAAAAATACATAATTTACTATAAATCACTCACGTATCTGTAACATTACCTGAGAAAAAGATGAAAACAAGTAATTATTTACTCTATACTTTAAAAACAATATCTAATCAAACTGATACAATTAGTAACCAGTTAATGTTAAGAGCAGGAATTATTAGAAAAATTTCTTCAGGATTATATACTTGGTTACCAACTGGAATGAGAGTTATAAAAAAAATTCAAACAATAATTCAAAAAGAGCTTAATAAAACTAATGCTATAGAAATTAGCATGCCCATCTTACAACCAAGTAAAATATGGGAAAATAGCGGAAGAATAAAAACTTACGGAAAAGAACTATTAAAAATACACGATCGAAGAAATAAAATGTTTATATTAAGCCCTACTCATGAAGAATTAATAACATTATTGCTTAAAAAAGAAATAAATTCTTATAAACAACTACCTATTATTTTATATCAAACACAGACAAAATTTAGAGACGAAATTAGACCACGATTTGGAACTATACGAACACGTGAATTTTTGATGAAAGACGCTTATTCTTTTCATTTAAAATCAAGTTGTTTAGATAAAACCTATAAAATCATGTATAAAATATATTCTAAAATATTTAAATCAATGAATATTAATTTTAAAATAGTCGAGGCAAGTTCAAACAATATGGGAGGAAACATTTCTCATGAATTTCAAGCAATATCAAGTTCTGGAGAAGACAAAATTGTATTTTCTAATAATTCCAACTACGCTTCAAATATAGAAATCGCTGCAATAAAAAATAATTTAAATAATCTATTAGATATTGATGAAAATAATTATTTATTAAAAAATAAAATATTTTTTAAAAAATTAAATAGAATATGCATTCAAAAAATAAATCATTACTCTATTCCAAATCTAGTAAACACATTTATAGCTAAATATTATTCTGGTAAAAAATTATCTTTTATTGCTTTACTCATAAAAAAAAATCGACAATTAAATCTAACTAAAATCAAAAATTTAACCTTATTTTCTTCTCCTATAACATTAGCTACACAAAAAGAAATTTTTAAACTTACAGGGCAAAATGATCTAAATGTAATTGGACCTATTGGATTAACTATTCCTATAATTTCTGATATAGAAGTAGCAAAAATGAAAAATTTTTCTGTGAAAGCAAATGCTAAAAATTATTTTTTTACTGGAGTAAACTGGATTCGTGATTTAAAAAAACCATATATAGAGGATATAAGAAATATAGAAAAAGACGATAATAATCCTGATAATACAACAGAAAAAATAACCATTTCACCATCAATAGAAATAGCTCATATATTTAAAATTGGTTCAATTTATTCAAAAAAAATAAATTTTTCTATAAAAAATAAAGATAAAAAAGATGTTTTTTTAAAAATGGGATGTTATGGAATAGGAATAACTCGATTAATAGCAACTATTATAGAGCAACACCATGATAAGTACGGTATTATATGGCCAAATTCCATTGCACCTTTTCACGTTGCTTTAATACCTATTAATTTTCATAAATCTACTACTGTTAAAAAGACTAGTAATCATATGTATGATGAATTAAAAAAAAATAATATTGACACTATTCTCGATAATAGAAAAGAATATTTAGGAAAAATGTTTTCTGAAATAGAACTGATTGGTATTCCACATATACTTATACTAAAAAAAAATCATATTTTAAAAGGAAAAATCGAATATAAAAATAGAAGAGAAAAAAACAATATTCTCATTCCTATTAAAAATGTTATAGATTTTATAAAACAACAAATGGTTTAAATAATATTTGTTATATTTAAAAAAAAATTAAAATACATTAATATTAAGTATTAAATTTGTTTTATTACTATGTAAATCACTTAATATATATTTTTACATTTTAATTTTACATTATCTTTTCCTAAAATATATTTTAAATCATTAAATAATTCATCTATAGGAAATACGTTCCATTTTTTTCCTAAAGATAATTTAGTGAAACTTTTATCTTTAAAATAGTATATATACACTGGAACAATGCCTGTATTATACTTTTTTAAAATATTGTACAACTTATCTAATATCAAAGTACTTATATTTTTTTCATATATAATCAGCTTTATAAAATTAATATTTTTTTCTCTTAAATCTACTATAGACTTACAAGAAGTCGCTATAAATGTTTGTTTGTTAACATATAAGTCAAATTTCACAAATCCGTTAACATATATAACATGATTGTTCTTAATATATTTTTCATTATCTTTTAAAAACTTACTAAAAATTACTATTCCAATCCTACCATAATAATCATCTAAAACAAAAGTAATATACATTTTATTATTTCTATCTATTCTTTTATTTATAGATATAATTACTCCAAATAAAGATATTTCTTTATTTTTATTAAAAAAATTTTTACTCGTAGTAAAAGAAATATCTTTTACATATCTTTTTACTTCTTTGAAATATCGTCGTACTGGATGATTAGTAAGATAAAAACCTAAAGTTTCGTACTCATACATATATATATCTTTTTTCAAAACAAACGAAGGTTTATTCTTAATATAACTTTTATTTAATGCTTTTAACTCAGTTGAAAGTGAACCAAATAAACTTTTTTGTTTTAACATTTTATATTCTAAATATTTAACAGATGACCTAAAAACATAATTTAATTGCCTTAATAATTCTATTCTACATCTATTAAATGTATCTAAAACTCCTGACATGATTAACTTTTCTAAAATTTTTTTAGTAATTTTTTTATGATCTATCTTTATACATAAATCAAAAAAACTAGAAAATTGCTTATATTTTTTTCTTATTTTTACAATCGAATTTATAGCAATTTTTCCAACTCCTTTAATAGCACCCATTCCATAAACTATATGATTTTTGTCGTTAACATAGAAAAAATATTCGCTATATTTTATACTAGGAGGAACTATTCTAATATTCATTCTTTTTACTTCATTAACTAAAGTAATAATTCTTTCTGTATTATCTATCTCTGAACTCATAACTGATGACATAAAATATGTAGGATAATATGTTTTCAACCATAACGTTTGATACGAAATAAGAGCATACGCTGCAGAATGAGACTTATTAAAACCATAATCAGCAAAGTTTTCTAATAAACTAAATATTTTTTCTGCAAATGTCGTACTAATATTATTCTTTTTAGCTCCATTTAAAAAAATAGATCTCTGCTGTTTCATTTCTAACAATTTTTTTTTACTAATTACTCTTCTTAAGATATCAGCAGCTCCTAAAGTATAACCAGCTAATACTTGAACTATCTTCATGACTTGTTCTTGATATAAAATTATGCCATATGTCGACTGCAATATTGGACGTAATAAATCATGTTCTAATTTTTCTATTGGATAAGAAATTCTTTCTTTTCCGTTTTTTCTATTAATAAAATTATCTACCATTCCAGATTGTAACGGTCCTGGCCTAAATAAAGCTATTAAAGCTATTAAATCTTCGAACGAATCCGGTTTTAAACGCAAAATAAGATCTTTCATACCACTAGATTCTAACTGAAATATACCAATAGTATCCGATTGTTGTAATAAATTAAATACGTTTTTATCTTTTAAAGAGATTAACTTTATATCTATACATTTTTTACATAATATATTTCTCTTTTCATTTATAACCTTCACTGCATTATGAATAATAGTTAAAGTTTTTAATCCTAAAAAATCAAATTTAACTAAACCGATTTGTTCTAAATCATCTTTATCAAACTGAGTAATTAAATTTTTTCCAAATGCATCGCAATATAACGGAGAAAAGTTAAAAATTTTTTTTGGAGCTATAATCACCCCTCCAGCATGTTTTCCTACATGTTTTATTAATCCTTCTAACTTTTTAGCTATAAAAATAATATGACGAGCATCAGAATTAGTTTTACATAAATCACTTAATTCATTTGATATTTTCAATGCTGAATCTAAACATATTCCAGGATCTAATGGAATTAACTTAGAAATACTATTCATAAAACCATATGGATGTCCAAATGCTCTCCCAACATCTCTAACTACCGACTTAGCTGTCATAGTTCCAAAAGTTATTATTTGAGATACTAGTTCTTTTCCATAAATCTTTGATACATGATTAATTACTTCATCTCTTCTATCCATACAAAAATCAATATCAAAATCTGGCATAGAAACACGTTCTGGATTAAGAAATCTTTCAAATAATAAATTTAATTTTATAGGATCTAGTTCTGTAATTTTTAATGCATAAGCTACTAAAGAACCAGCACCTGATCCTCTACCAGGTCCAACTGGTATATTATTTTTTTTTGACCAATTTATAAATTCCATCACTACTAAAAAATATCCAGGGAAACCAATTTGATTAATAATCTTAAGTTCATTATTTAATCGATTGAAATATTTCTTACTCATACTTATTCTTTGTTCTTTATTTGGAAAAATAAATTTTAATCTTTCTTCTAATCCCTTCTTAGATTTTTTTATTAAAAACTTATCTTCAGAAATAACGTTGTCATAAAAGACAGGTAACAATTTTTTTTTGTACTGCAATAAGACATTACAACGTTTTGCGATTTCTATGCTATTCACTAAAACTTCTGGAGTATCTTTAAAAAGAAAACACATTTCATCTTGAGATCGAAAATATTGTTTCCTTGTATAATTATTTTTAAAATTTTTATCATAAATACTTATACCTTGATTAATAGATAATCTAACAGTATGCGCATAAAAATCTTCTTCTTTTAAAAAACGCACTTTATTAGTAGCTACTATTGGAATCCTATTTTGATAGGAAAAATCAGCAACTAAATCTAAATAATTTCTTTCATTTTCTTTTCCTATTCTAGATATTTCTATGTAACATGCTCTAGGAAAATATTTATGATAATATTCTAAATAATTCTTAGCTATTAAATAATTATTTTTTAATAAAGATTGAAATATATCTCCATTTTCAGAACTAGAAATTATTATTAATCCTTTTCTAAATTCAGTTAGCCATTTTCTAAAAATAAATACTACTGAAATATTTTTATTATTTTTTTTAAAATTATATGCTTTAGAAATTAAAATAAGAAGATTTTTATATCCTGTATAATTAGAAGCTAATAAAATTATATCAAAAAAAGTATCACCAAAATCACTAGAAATAATTTTGGTTTCTAATCCAATAATTGGTTTAATTCCATATTTCTGAGAAATTTTATAAAACTTTAAGATTCCAAATAAATTATTATAATCTGTTAAAGCTAAATAAGGCATTTTAAAATCATAAGCTTGTTTAACTAAAACTTCAAGCTTACATATTCCATCTACCATAGAATAATCACTATGAACACTTAAATGAGAAAACTTTTCTTCCAAACTTTAACTCCCTAAATAGTAAAACTATATTGAACCTATAAAATTTATTTGTTCGTTATAATAATTTTAACCTATAACTACGACGATGAAATTTAGTAAATCCATACTTTTTTAATGCACATATATGCTTATATGTACAATATCCTTTATGGTTTAAAAAACCATATTTTGGAAAAATTTTATCTAATACTACCATGCTATTATCACGTGATACTTTAGCTATAATAGAAGCAGCGCTTATTTCTTTAACAATATTATCTCCTTTAATAATTGAAATATTAGGAATAGATATATTTAAAGTTCTAATGCCATCTATAAATATAAAAGTAGGTTTAACTGTTAATCGATTAATTGCTCTTATCATAGATAATTCTATTGCTTTAGATACACTTAAAATATCTATTTCTTTACAAGAAACTTTACCTATACTCCATGAATAAGCGTTTTTAATTATTTTCTTATACAAAACCAATCTTTTTTTTGAAGATATTTTTTTTGAATCCTGAAGTCCTAATATAGGAAATTTTGGATCTAAAATAACAGCAGAACTAACTATATCTCCTGCTATTGCACCAACTCCTACTTCATCTATTCCAGCTGTACGCATATAACATGGAAAAATTCTTTTCATGAAAAAATATATTTCCTCAATAATAAAAATAATTAATTACTACACAGTTTCAATTCATAAGTTATAAACATGTTTTAATTAACAAATAATAAATTTATCTATTAAAAATATAACTTTTAAATTCTAAAATTAAAATGTGAACATAAAACAATTAAATTGTATTGATTTAATAAATACACTTTCTAATACACGAGATATAGAAATTACATACTATTTTATCTTTAACTGTTATGAAACCTTTAAATCTTGTTATATAATTCCGTGATTCATTTACAAAAACCTTAATTACTAATATATTATTTGCAAAAATAGGACATCTAAAATTTAATGTATTAACTTTATATAAATAATATATTTCATTTTTTTTTAATTTTCCGTTACTAATGAATTCTAGCAAACCACTTGATTGTGCTATTATTTCTAAAATTATAGAACCTGGGAAAACAGGTCTCTCTGGATAATGAATATTTAAAAAAAAACTGTTGTTAGCTATTTTTGTTAATGCATATAAATATTTATTATTTTGATATGCAATTACTTTATCAATAAGTAAAAATGGAAAACAATGAGGTAAAAAATCAGGTATATTAATCATATAAAATATAAATATCCTTTATTTTTATAAAACAATACAAAATTTATAAAAATAATTATTTTAAACTTTATTGTTATAAATAATTATATATAACTATTATTTTAATAAATGTATTTATAAATTACTATCTATCATAAATAATAAACAAACAATAACAATACTAATACTTTTACATTAAAATTTTTTATTCTTTTATCATTTTTTTTAAACTTATAGTTATATATACTAATATATTATTATTTTTATAAAAAAAATACTTACACATTTCTATTTCAAATATATATAAAACTAGATCCAAATAAAACATTTCATATATTTATATTTATTTAAAATAATATTATTTTTAATAAAATTTATATTCTTACTTATGATCTATTATTTTTAATTAATATTAATCATTTTTTGATTTTAAAAAAAAATATAAAAGATTATTTATATAAAATTCATATAAAAATAAATTATTATACAAACACTTATATGTATATAATTTTTAAAAAAAAATAAATATATACTCTTTTTTTTTATTTTAATAAAAATATGTTTTTTATAAATAAAAAATAAAATATTATTAAATTTATATGAAGAATATTTCTAATATTTGTCATCTAGTATTTTTTATAAAAATAAACAGTGCTATTTAACTATGTTCATAATACTTATATAAATTAAAAATTTTCATGTTTAAATATAAAAAATTATATTTAAAACAATTTTTTTAATCATATAGTTAGAATATTATTCTTTTTTTTTAGAGCTATAAATTCTATTTTTTTCATATAATTATCAGTTAAATCCTGAATAGCATTCTGAGTAATATATTCTTCATCATTACTAATTATTTTTTTTTTCTTACCATTCTTTAATTTTTCATTAGCTTCACGTCTTATGTTTCTAATACTAATTTTTGCTTTTTCTGCATCATGATTCAGTAATTTTATAAATTCTTTTCTTCTTTCTTCAGTTAAAATAGGTATAAATACTTTTATACTATCGCCTACTATTACAGGATTTAATCCCAAATTAGATTTCATTATATTTTTTTTTACTACAGAACGTATAGAAGAATCAAAAGTATTTATTTTCAACGTATGCGAATCCTCAACAACTATACTAGATATTTTTTTTAAAGGTACTATGTTATTATAATATTCTATATTTATAGAATCTAACAAAGAAGGTGTAGCTCTTCCAGTACTAATTTTTTTAATAGATTCTTTAAAAGAATCTATACACTTATCCATTTTAACATACACATCTTTTTTTAAATCATTCATAATATTACTCTCCATACTAATATTTATAAATATATATATATATATATGTACTTTTATACATATTCAATAATAAAAAATTTATTAAATAAATATTTTTTTAAAAACTATATTCCTAATAATTTTACAAATTAAAATTATTTTAAATAAAAATGTTTTTATATTATTTTTTTATACATCAGTATCCAATAAATGTTCCTTCTTGAACTCCAGTAACAATCTTATACAGTAATCCTGGAGTATTAATGTTAAAAACACAAATAGGAATTTTATAATCTCGCGCTAAAATAAATGCTGACAAATCCATTATCTTTAACTCTTTGTCTAATACTTCTTTATAACTTAATTTATGATACATTATCGCATTTAACTTTTTTTTTGGATCGGCTGAATATACACCATTCACATTTGTTCCTTTTAATACTATTTCTGATTTAGTTTCAATAGCTCTCAAACATGCAGCTGAATCTGTAGTAAAGCATGGATTACCCGTTCCTCCTCCAAAAATAATCACTATATTACTAGAAAGTAATTTTCTAGCTTTATCTAAATTAAAACTTGAACACATTCCTTTTATAGAAAATGAAGACATTAAATATGATTGAACTTTTTTTTGAAATAAAATGTCTCTGATAGCTAGTCCATTAATGATAGTTGCTAGCATTCCTATATGATCCGCTACAATATGATTTACTCCTATATTAGTTAGACTAGAACCTCTAAACAAGTTTCCACCTCCAATCACAATAGAAACTTGTATTCCTAATTGTACTATTTCTTTTATATCTTTTGCTATGCGGTATAAAAAAAACTGATTTATACCGGTTTTTTTTTCGTTTTGTAAAGATTCTCCACTTAATTTTATTAATACTCGATTATATACTTTTTTTTTATAAATACACATTTTCATTATTTTATATCCACTATAAAACTACTTAACACAAAATTAATACTAACTTTAAATAATTTATTTTTTGATAAAATGTAAACATTTTTATCTATTTAAAGGAACTTAAACTATTAGTTCCTCTAAACAGATATGTAAAATTAATTATCTTTTATACAATGATTAATTTTATTAAATATAATTTAATAATTATGTATTTAACGACCTAATTCAAACCGAATATAATTCTTTACCAAAAACTTATGTTCTAATAACACGTCTTTTACTTTTTTAGTATTATCTAACAAAAAATTTTGTTCCATCAAACAAATACTATTTACATATTTCTTCATTCTACCTTCTAGAATTTTTTTTATAACAAAATCTTTTTTATTTATTCTTTTCGATAAATTTAATTGTATTTCATACTCTCTATCCGTAATATGTTTAGGAATATTATCGGATGAAATATACTCTGGGTCATTTGCTGCAATATGCATAGCTAACTGATGTAAAATATCTGTTCTAACATTTTTTAAATCACTAGATACTAATACTCCAATTCTAGAATTATGCATATACGATCCTAAACTCTCTCCATTTAAAAATTTAATTCTACGAATAGAAATATTTTCTGAAAATTGATTAATAAAAAATAATCTTTTTTTTTCAAAAATGTTTTTTAATTCATCAATACCTTTTATTTTTTTTTCAATAGCTATTTTTGCTAACTCTGTACCTATCAAGTTAAATTCTGTACTACGAGAAGCAAAATCAGTTTCAGAATTTATTTCTAAAATAACTCCAAAATTATTTTTAATTTTTAAGAAAATAGAACCTTGCAAAGTTGTATTTCTTATTTTTTTTTTAGCATTTTTTATACCAGATGTTCTAAGATAATCAATAGCTAATTCTATATTTCCATTCGACTCTATCAAAGCTTTCTTACACTCTAGTATACCTACTCCTGTTCTCATTCTTAAACTCTTTACAAGAGAAGCTGAAACATTTTCCATATCGAAACTCTCTTTAATAAAAGAAATAATATTTAATATATTACATTGTATAATTTTAACTGTTTTAAATAATATATTTCTATGCAAGTTTAGTCAAACAAACTATTTAATATCTGCATATAAAAACACGTATGATATTAACCAATGCAATAATCAATAAAATATTAGATCATAAAATATATTACAGTTCTATTTATTCTTTTTAATAATTATTTTTTTATCACTACTCCTTCGAAGAACAGATACTACTGTGTTTAAATATAATTTAATAGCTCTAATAGCATCATCATTACCAGGAATGATAAAATCAACTCCTTCTGGATTAGAATTTGTATCAACTATAGAAAATACTGGTATACTAAGATTGTTAGCTTCTTTTATAGCAATATTTTCATATTCAGCATCTATAACAAAAATAGCATCAGGTAACCCTCCCATTTTTTTTATTCCACCTAAACTTTTTTCTAATTTATCTAATTCTCTTAATCTTAAAAGTCGTTCTTTTTTTGTTAATTTATCTAACGTACCGTCTTCTAATTGAATTTCTAAATCCTGTAAACGTTTTATTGACTGTCTTACAGTTTTCCAATTCGTTAACATTCCACCTAACCAACGATGGTTAACATAAAATTGCTTACAGTTTACAGCTGCTATTTTTATCTCTTTTCTTGCTGCTTTTTTAGTACCTATGAATAATATCTTTCCGTTTCTATAAAATATTTTTTTTAATTCACATAAAGCTATATTAAATAACGGTAATGATTTTTCTAAATTAATAATATGCACTTTATTGCGTGATCCAAAAATAAAAGGTTTCATTTTTGGATTCCAATAACGTGTTTGATGACCAAAATGCACTCCTGCTTTTAACATATCCTTCATTGAAATAATATGCATAACAACTCCAAATAATTTGCATTAATAATTTTATCAATTAACTACATATATTTTATTTTAATAATATTTTTTTCAAGTTCAACTTAATAAGTAAAATTTAATTGATATAATTTAATTTATCTATAATATACTGCTACAGTATATCATCTATTATTACAACTATTTTAGTTTATAATATTGTTACATATATATACTTACACACTAAAAAATTTTGATTTTTAATAAAAAGGTAAAATTAGACATTTCATAAAATTAAATATTTTTTATATAATTCCACTATATAGTATAATTTAGGTAAAGAATGACTAGCACTCTAATCAAAACAAGTCAAGAAATTAAAAAAATGAGAATCGCAGGGAAATTAACTTCAGAAGTATTAAATATGATTAAACCCTTTCTTATACCAGGAATCTCAACAGGTGAAATTGATCGTATTTGCCATAATTATATAATAAAACAACAAAAAGCTATTCCAGCTTGTTTAGGATATAATGGATTTCCGAATTCTATTTGCACATCCGTAAATGACGTAGTATGCCACGGTATTCCTAACTACAAAGAATACCTCAAAGAAGGAGATATCATTAATATTGATGTTGCAGTTATTAAAAATGGATATCATGGAGATGCCTCTAAAATGTTTGTTATAGGTAAAACCACAAAACAATTTAGAAAACTATGTAAAATTGCAAAAAATAGCTTATTTTTAGCTTTAAAAAAAATAAAACCTGGAGTTTATTCTTCTATCATTGGAAAAACAATACAAAAATATGTAGAAAGTAATAAATTTTCTGTAGTTCGTAACTATTGTGGACATGGAATCGGAAAAAAGTTTCATGAAAAACCTGAAATTTTACATTTTTATAATAAAAAAATCGCTGGTATTAAAATAAAAAAAAACATGACTTTTACAGTAGAACCTATGATTAATATTGGAAACCATAATGTTCAATGTATGCAGGATGGATGGACAGTAAAAACAAAAGATCATAGCTATTCTGCTCAATATGAGCATACCATTTTAGTTACAGAAAATGGATGCGAGATTCTTACTTTATAAATTATAATTTTACCTCCTACTTGTAAAAAATATTGATATACTATATATATTTAATATTCGCGTGCTTACTGTATAAAGTTTAATTCTATTTACAATAATTTATTATATTAAATATGATTAAAATCTATTTTTAGAATTCAATATTTTAAGTTCTAAAAAAATATATTTCTAATATAAAAATATTTGTTATATATATCTATATATAATTTATAATATTAAATTAAATAGTATTTAAAACCATTAATATTCATTATAGGAAATATTTATTCATGGAAAATTTAAAAAAAATAATTGATGAAGCTTATGAAAAAAAAGATACTTTAGACATTGATAATATCGACTCTTCTATTTCTGAATCTATCGATAAAACTATTAATTTACTAAACTCCGGAACATTACGAGCAGCAGAAAAAAAAAACAATTCATGGATAGTTAATGAATGGGTTAAAAAAGCGATTTTATTAGCATTTTTAATAAAAGAAAATTCTATATTTCATGCTCTTGAAACCTGTTACTACGATAAAATACCATTAAAATACAGTGATTACGACGAATCTCAATTTCAGAAAGATAATGTAAGAATTGTACCTTTATCTACTGTAAGAAACGGAGCATTTATAGGCAAAAATAGTGTTCTAATGCCAAGTTATGTGAACATAGGAGCATATATTGGAGAAAACTCTATGATAGATACCTGGTCAACTATAGGATCTTGCGCTCAAATAGGAAACAATGTTCATATTTCAGGAGGAGTAGGTATTGGCGGTGTTTTAGAACCTCTTCAAGCATCACCTACGATCATTGAAGATAACTGCTTTATTGGAGCTAGATCTGAAATAGTTGAAGGTGTTGTTGTCGAAGAAGGATCAGTAATATCTATGGGAGTTTATATCGGAAAAAGTACAAGAATTTATGATAGAGAAAACGACAAAATCTATTATGGACGGGTACCAAGCAAATCAGTAGTAGTACCTGGAAATTTACCTTCAAAAAATAAAAAATATGGATTATACTCTGCAATCATAGTAAAAAAGGTAGATAATAAAACACTAAGTAAAATAGAAATTAATAAATTACTCAGAAACATATATCAAGATTAATTATTAATATTTAATTTTTATATAAAATTTTTAAATCATTAGTTGTCCTGTTTTTTACAACTTTCATAAACACTAGGACAACTAATGTAAAATATATGTTACATAAGATTAACTACAGACTACATATACTGTTTTATTATTTCTTAAAACTTGAAAAAGAACCAATATATATTCTTGACTCAATTTTTTTTTCAAATCTTTTAAATTTATAATCGAACGTTTATTTACCGATAAAATTACATCATTTTTTCTAAATCCTTTTATATCTGAAAAAGAACCTTGCTTAATAGCACTTATTTTTACACTTTTATTATCTACTCCATTCATTTTATAATTAAAATTGCATAACTTAGATCCTAAAAAAAAATGATTTACACATTCAGGTAAAATGTTTTTTTTCTTTTTGTTTTCTTCTACTTTTACATTTATAAAAAATACTTTATTATGTCTTATCACCCCTAATCTTACTTTAGATCCACATTCTGCAATTAACATTTCTGAAACTAATTCAGAAAAATTAGTAATAGCTCTATTATTCAAAGAAACAATTACATCTCCAGCACGCAATCCTTCTTTTTTCGCAGAAGTATTATCTGCCACTTCAGTTATAAAAGCTCCATCAATTTTAAATGTTCCTATAGATTCAGCCATATTTTGATCTGAATCAACTCCAGAAACACCTAAATTCCCACGATGAACAGAACCATTTGAAATTAATTGTTGACTAATAATTTTTACTACATATCCTGGTATAGAAAAACCTATCCCTACATTAGCACCTACTGGACTAAAAATAGCAGAATTTACTCCTATTAATTCTCCCTTTAAATCAATTAATGCTCCTCCAGAATTTCCATTATTAATAGCTGCATCAGTTTGAATAAAGTTTTCATACTTATTTAAATCTAAACCACTCCTTCCAATATTTGATACTATTCCTGTTGTTACAGTATCAGGTAAACCATATGGATTACCTATAGCTATAGTACTATCTCCAACTTTTAACTCTTTACAGTCAGAAATTTTTATTTCTTTTAATTGTTTTGTTCCTCTAACTTTAATTACAGCTAAATCAGTATAAGCATCTGTTCCTACAACATCTGCTAAACAATAATAATTGTCATATGTTTTAATAATAATACAATCAGCATTTTCTACTACATGATTATTAGTAACAATATATCTATTGTTAGAATCAATAATTACACCTGATGCAAGTGCTTTAAACTTTTTCTTAACTTCATAAATATTTTCATTTTTTTTAGTAAGAAAATGATTATTAAAAAATGCGATTTGTTTTGTACGTTTATTTTTTTTATTTTCAGAAATATTATCTTGATCTTCAATTTTTTGATTTTCTACAGTAATCATTCCATCAACATAAATACTAACAATCGAAGGAATAGTTTTTTGTATTACTGAAGAAAAACTATTTTGAAGTACCATAGAAGATGTTTTAGCATAAGAATTTGCTAATAAAGAAATACAAAAAAAACAAAAAAAGTATAAAAAAAATAATGCTTTTAATAAAAAACCATATAAAAAACGTATTGTTTTCATATATCTACTCAAAATAATTTAATTTTATTTGAAATAACTCATTTTTTATAATATAAAATATATACACATATATTCTTCGTTATATATATGCTTGTTTATAATCATTATATATATTGCTTTTAACAACGTTCTTATTACTATTCAATTACTACTTTTATTATAAATAAAAAAATTTATAACAAACATCCAACTAACTAATCAAATAAATTTAAAATAAACATAAAACTAGTATAACTAGAATTACATACTATTTTTAAAATAAATAAATTAATATATTTATTTATAAAAAAAAAACCATATAGACATTAATCATTTATTTATATATATATATATTTCTATAATTATACTAGTTACTAAAAATTTAAAACATTATATATATATGTACATACATGTATAAATATTTGTATATGTAAGTTAAAAATAATTATAATATTTTCCTGTAAAAACCCCTTCTAAAACGCGTTCGTATATAATTTATGTATAATATTTTACTTGTTTATTAAAAATAATAATGCAATTTTATGTATGTAAAATATATAATTTTTTACTTCAAAAAACATATACTAATACTTTCTTAATAAGAATTAAATTCACATACATTTTTTAATATTTGTTAAATAACTAATTCCATATGTTTTAATTAAATTTTATTTAAAATTATTTATTAAACTTATAATATAAAAACTATCTATTTAATTATCTTACTTTAAAGATATATCTTAAAAAAAGATTTCTACTATTAAATTAATTCTTTAAATATTAGTATTAAAATACTTAAAAAATATATATAACATGTTAAAACATAACTATCTTCTATAAAATATGATATGTTTAATATTATAAACTTAAATTTTATTAAGTATACTTAACCCCAATTAAATTAATTCTTGTAAAATATTTAACTATAAATATTTAAAGCAAAAATTTTACTATTAGGAAAATAAATGAAATTATTATCTGGTGCTGAAATAGTTATTCAATCTCTAATAGATCAAAAAGTAGAATATATTTTTGGTTATCCTGGAGGAGCTGTTTTAGACATTTATGATGCTTTAAAAACTAGTAAAACAAAAATAAATCATATTTTAGTAAGACACGAACAGGGAGCCACCCATATGGCAGATGGTTACTCTAGATCTACTGGAAAAACAGGAGTAGTTTTAGTGACATCAGGTCCTGGAGCAACCAACGCTATTACTGGAATAGCTACTGCTTTTATGGATTCAATACCTATGGTTATTATTTCCGGACAAGTAGCTTTACACCTCATAGGATACGATGCCTTTCAAGAATGCGATATGATTGGAATATCCCGGCCTATAGTAAAACATAGTTTTCTAGTTCAATCTGTCGAAAATATAGCGGTAACAATAAAAAAAGCATTCTGGATTGCTTCTACAGGAAGACCCGGCCCCGTTGTAATAGACCTACCTAAAAACATACTAAATCCAAAAAATAAAATACCATATTATTGGCCAAAAACTATAAAATTTAAATCATACAATCCTAAAATTAATATAAATAAAAAACAAATAAAAATTGCTTTAGAATTATTAATACAAGCTAAAAAACCTGTTATTTACATAGGAGGAGGCATTATAACTTCTAATAGTCATCAAGAAATCAGAAATATAGCTGAAAAACTTAACATTCCTGTAACTACTTCACTTATGGGCTTAGGAGGATTTCCAGGAACCCATGAACAACACATTGGAATGCTAGGTATGCACGGAACATATGAAGCTAATATGACAATGCATTATGCAGACGTAATTTTTGCCGTTGGAGTTCGATTTGATGATAGAACTACAAATGATGTTGTAAAATATTGTCCAAATGCAAAAATTATACATATTGATATTGATGCAACTTCTATTTCAAAAATTATAAAAGCTCAATTACCAATTTTAGGTAATGCAAAAGATGTTTTAAAAGAAATAAACTCTTTACTAAAAAATCAAAAAATCAAAAAAGATAAAAAATCACTCACTATATGGTGGAAAAAAATAAAAGAATGGAGAGACAAAAAAAGTTTACAATATGAAAAGAACGAAAAAAAAATAAAACCTCAATTAGCTATACAAACTATTTGGAAGTTAACAAAAGGAAAAGCTTTTGTTACCTCAGATGTAGGTCAACATCAAATGTTTACAGCTTTATATTACTTATTTGAAAAACCTCGACGTTGGATTAATTCCGGAGGTTTAGGTACTATGGGATTTGGACTTCCAGCAGCTTTAGGTGTAAAATTAGCTTTTCCAAAAGAAACTGTTATTTGCATTACAGGAGACGGTAGTATTCAAATGAATATTCAAGAATTATCTACTGCTATGCAATACAATATACCTATACTAATTATGAATTTAAACAATAGATGTTTAGGTATGGTAAAACAATGGCAAGACATGCTATACTCTGGACGACATTCTCACTCTTACATGGAATCTCTACCAGACTTTATAAAACTATCAGAATCTTACGGACATGTAGGAATTAGAATAAATTCTCCATTAGAACTATCTAAGAAATTAATGTTAGCTCTTAAAAATTTATCTAAAAACAAACTAGTCTTTGTAGACATCATAATTGATAGCTCCGAACATGTATATCCTATGCAAATAAAAGGGGGAGCTATGAACGAAATGATTTTAAGGAAAAATCTATCTGAAAAATGAAACGAACTTTATCTTTAATCTTAGAAAACGAACCAGGTTCTCTCTCTCGTGTAGTAGGACTATTTTCTCAAAGAGGCTACAATATAGATAGTATTAACGTATCAACAACAAACGATATTACTCTATCTAATGTTTTTATTCAAACTAGAGGAGATGAAAATACTATAAAACAAATTCAAAAACAATTAAAAAAACTAATTAATATAATAAGCGTAATAGAAATATCAGAAAATGCTCATATATCACGTCAAATATCATTAATAAAAGTAAAAATTATTGATTCTAGAAACGAAGAAATTAAAAAAAACTGTAAAATTTTTAAAGCAGAAATAATTTATGTTTCTCATTCATACTATATTATACAAATAACTGGAACACCTGAAAAAATAAAATCTTTTATTTCAAAAATAGAAATTATCAGTAAAATTCTAGAAATATGCACATCTGGAATTATTGGAATAAATAATAAATAGATATTGTTATATTTTATAAATAAATTTAAAATACTAAATAAATACATAAATATAAAACGATAATAATGATTATCTATGTCTTATAAAGATACTCTACTTTTTTACCATTTTTTTAAATTAAAAATTTTATTTTTACAAACAATTTAATTACTTTAATGATTTTCTACTTTATAAAAAAATATGTACAACTATCATTTTAAAACACTACACACGACAGTATTCCTAAATGAAGCTATTGAATCACTTAAAATAAAAAAAAAAGGAATTTACATCGATAGCACATTTGGATATGGAGGTCATTCTTCTTTAATACTCAAAAATTTAAGTTCTGAGGGGAAGCTTTTTGCTATAGATACAGATCCTGATTCTATTTCCTACTCTAAAAAAATTACAGATTCAAGATTTAAAATAGAAAACAATGTATTTTCAAATATTTTTAACTTTTCAAAAAAAAATAATATTTTAAAAAAAACAAATGGAATACTATTTGATTTAGGCGTATCTACTCCTCAAATTACTTCTTCTAAACGAGGATTTTCATTTATGAAAGATGGTCCTCTCGATATGCGAATGAATCCAAAAAAAGGAATTTCGGCATCACAATGGTTATTAACATCTAAACAAGAAAAAATAGAAAAAGTACTACGGGAATATGGAGAAGAACGTTACGCAAAAAAAATATCTTATGCAATAAAAAAACAAAATTCCATACAACCTATTGTAACTACGAAACAACTAGCTGATTTGATTACTAAAATAATACCTAAAAAAATAAGAAAATTTAAACATCCAGCTACTAGAAGTTTTCAAGCTATTCGAATAAAAATAAATAAAGAAATAGAAGAAATAAAAATCGCATTACAACAATCATTAAAAATTTTAGCTCCAAAAGGTCGCATTGTTGTAATCAGTTTCCATTCTTTAGAAGACAGAATTGTAAAAAAATTTTTTAACAAATATAGTAAAAAAAATTTCATTCCAAAAGGTATTCCTATTACAGAAAAAGAAATTTTTTTATCTAATTCAATAAAATTAAAATTAATTTCAAAAAAAATGCCTAATAAACACCAAATTATTTTAAATCCAAGATCTAGAAGTGCTGTTATTAGAACAGCTGAATTGATTTAACAAAGAGATACTTATATATCTATAAAATACTACGTATGCATATATAAAATTCATACTATAAGCTATAGTTATTTAACATACCAAATAATACAGATAAAATTCATTTTTAATTTTAAATTAATAATATTAAAAATATTTCTATATGTATAAATAACACAATCTAGCAATAATTATTTGCTATACATAAATAATTAATTAAAAATAATAATTAAAAAAAAAAACTAAAATACCATATCTACGTTTAAATTACATTTTTTATATTGTAAAATCAACAAACTTTATTTATTATAAATTTTACTATGTAAAAAAATAAATGTTAAATTTTTATAAATATTTACTAAAAATTACAACTATTTATAATTTCTAACTATATAAATTTTTATTTTGTTGCTTAAATTATTAAATATAAATTACATTTTCTTTAAAAATTAGATTATTTTTAAATACTAAAGTTAATATATCTTATTATTTTTAATAATAAACAAACTTTTATATATTAAAAAAAAAATTTTAAGGAACATCGTATAATAAATTATATCTACAATTACATTTAATATGTTTAATACATATTAAATTAAATATTATGTAACCTGATTTAATCAAATTAAATTTAATAAAATTAAAAGAATTTATAAATTTATTATATAAAAAATAATTAATTTTAATAAAGATTAAATTATTTTTTTAAATTAAAAATTAATGACATATATATTCTATATATACTCTAGAATAGTTAAAATAAACATCTCATTATTTATTCTATTTAGAAAATATAAAAATAATAAAATTTTTTATATATTATTTTTCTATTCTACTAATATTGTTATATAAATAAATTTTTATAAATAAAATTCATTCATATCCTGAATAAAACTAATTAAATTGTTAATTTAATATATTATTCAACAATAAAAATAGTGAAAAAAAATGTATACTTTTTCTATAAAATCATATGAATCTCTATTTAGATGGTTTATTATTCTAATAAACTTAATTTTATATACTATATTATTTTCTATTCCAAATACGATAAAGAAAGAAAACATACTGTCTCAATCAGTATTGTTAATACATAATAATTTTTTTTATTTAATAATACTATCCATAATAACTTATACCATAGTATATCTTCCTCTTTCTTTTTGGAAAAAAAACAACACAATTATACTTCAAATAATTTTTATAACACTCTTTTTAATAATTTCTCTGAAAAATTTTCAATATACATTACAAATAATTAATAAATATAATAATTTATTTTTTCAAATACCAGAATTAATAAAATTATTTTTTCTTATCTATATTTCTAGTTATTGTTCTAGAAAACTAACAAAAAAAAAAATGTTTGGAATATACTCAAACTGATAATTATATTAATGATATTATGTAGTTTTTTTATTTTTGAAAAAGATGTAAACAATGCTTTTATTCTTTTTATTACAACCATATATTTAATATGCTTAACTAATAAAAGAAAAAAAATGTTTTTTTTAGCTATACTTCCTTCAACATTAATATTATTTTTAAATCACAAGTTTATAAAAAAATACTACATAAAAACCATATTTTTAACTATAAAAGTATTATTCATAACAATTGCATCTAATATGCAAATTATTGAATTTATATTAAACTATAAATATAAAAATCTAACATATAACACAATTAATAATTTTACTAATAAATATTACTTTCTAAAAAATACTAATCTATACTCTACTTTCATTATAATCTCCAAAAAATTGAGCTTTTTTTATTTTTTTTATTTAATTTTTATTATTATTTTTATGATTACATACATAACAAAAATTGGAGAAAAATCTCTTAAAAAAAATAATAACTTCTCTGGATTTTTTTCATTATCTTGTTCTATTTGGTTTTTAACTCAAACAATAATTAATATGTTCAATACTACCCAACAAAATATAATACCAATACCAACACTTCCATTTTTAATTTATGGCAAAGCTAACTTTATTACTATTTGGATAGCAATATTAATTATCATAAAAATTGATTTTGAAACAAAAAAAAATATACGTCAAGCTTTTTATAAATTTTAATTAAACTATGCTACTAATAATATATAAACTATATAAATAATCATTAACATTATCTATTAGATAAATTATTTTAATTTAATGCAAAAAAATAATCCTTAATCTAAATAAAAACTAAATTTAATAAAACTGCTATCAATATATATATACATATAACATGTACAAAATATAAAAATAATTCTTATTAATAAACTTATACACATTTATATATATATTCACTAATAAAAATCAATTGTTAAAAAAATTACTATAATTAACAAAATGCACATGAAAAGTACATATTAAACCATAAATTTTTTATTTTCTATTTTAGATACTTGTAGTTCTACTACAAATGAAAATACTATTCAATAAATATTCAACTTTAATAAAATTAAAACTTAATATATGTACATCTGTAAAACTATTTATCATATTATTAATAAAACAAACATATATATAACAGAACTATTAGTTAAAATTATTTTTGATTAAAAATTAAACATAATATAAATACTATTTGTATTTAATTAATACATAGGCGCTTTTTACTTTTAAAAAAAAAATTTAATATACTAATTATTATAAAATGTACATTTCTAGATCTATTAAAATTTTAAAAATACCAATGTTCATACTTAAATACATTATATATATATATACATACAATATTTATGTAAATAAAAGCATTATAATTTAAAATTTTTAAAAGTTGTTAAATATTTATTAAAAATTAATACAATCTTAATTATTATAAAAAAAACACTATCTAACCATTTTACTGAAATATATTTAATATATAATTTATTATTTTAATAAATCTATTCTTGTTTATTTTAGAATATGTATAAAAATTTAGAGTTCAAAATTTGTTCTATAAATTTTTTTTCATTAATACACTGTTAATTCCAATTGTAAAAAATTTAGTATTTTTTTAAAAATAAAATAGTAATACTAATGTCTAAAATAATATTTATTATCAATATTTAAAATTAAAAATTATAAATATTAAAAAAATCTATCTATTCCTATGTTTTAAAAACAAATAACTATTAATGAAAAATATCTCAATTCAATCACAAGTAAATTGATTCTTATAAAAAAAATCTATGTACATATCTTGACAAAAAATTTATGTATATACATACATATAAATATATTAAAATCAATAAAATACACATGTATTTAATTAAAAATTTAATATAAATTTTTTAATAAATACTAACTATTCAATAATATTAATCTTATAATTCTAATACAATTAAATATAATTATATTTCTATATTCGATAAACTAAATCAAACTACAAAAAATAAAAGAAAAAATTTTTTATATAATTAAAAATTAACATATAAAATCTATTAAAAACATTAATATATATAATAATATTATATACTTTATATCAATATCTATTGAAAAAACTCTATTACAGTCTAACTCAAATATTTAATAAACAAATATTGCATATATTTTTATAAAAATAAAACTAAATTCATATTATTTTTATAAGAATATTTAAAATATAAAAAATTAATATTAATTAATTTTTAAAAAATAATCCTTAATAACATTACTACGTTTTATATAAGTTCCTATATAAATTAAAATAACATTACAATTGATAACAAAATCTTATCTAATTAAATTAGAATTAATTTAAGTAACTTTACATTAAAAATATTTTTTTTAAAATTAATTTTCATATAAAAATATAAATCGTCTGCCTGTAATATACTGCTTAAATATCAATAATTTGATTATATTTTTTATAAATATAAACATTTATACCCATCGTTCTTATTTAAATTTAAAAACTAAATATAATTTATATATACAATATTAAAAATATTTTTTCAAAATAAAATTTTCTATAATGTTTATTTTTTATAGAAATAAAAATTCATTATATAACATATAGTCATTCACATATATTTCTTAAATAAACATAAATGAATTTATTCATCAAATTACGTGTATACTAATCAATTATTTAAAATTTAAAATTTTTTAAAAAATTTTTTATAAAACATATCTAACTAAAAAATTTTCATAATATTTTACTTAATAGTTCACATAAAAACCATTTAATATGATAAATATTTACATTTATCTTACAAATTTTATGTTTAAAGTATAAATATATATATATCATATATATTATTTTATTTAAATAACTCTATCTATTGTTAATTAATAATTAAATTAAATTAAAAAAATATTTAATTATTTCTATTTTTAAAATCAAAATAATCTTTTATAAAAAGCATATTTATACATTAAATAATCTATAATATGATGTATTTATTACTTAACATATATTAATACCATAAACATTTAACTTTTTAAATTATCTAATAAAATATATTATCACAGTATTTATTTACAGTATGGACTAAAAGAATGATCGATACACAAAAAAAACAACTAATAGTTGGATTAGATGTTGGTACTATGAAAATATCAGTTGTTATTGGAGAAATATCTGAAAAAGGTATAAATATTATTGGAATAGGAGAATCTAAATCTAAAGGAATCGAAAAAGGATTTATAAACAATTTAAAATCAGTAACTAATTGTTTGAAAAAAGCATTATTCCAAGCAGAATTTATTTCTAAATGCAAGATAAAATCCGCATATGTAACTCTATCTAATAAATATATAGGTTCTAAAAATGAAATAGGAATCATCCCAATTTCTAAAAATAAAGTAAATGAAACTGACATTAATCATATCATTCATACAGCTAGTTCTATTAAGATTAATGACGATTATCAAATAATACATATTATTCCGCAAGAATATGCTATAGATCAACAAATTGGAATAAAAAATCCAATAGGTTTATGTGGAAAAAGGATGGAAGCAAATGTACATATCATTACATGTCATAATAATATACTAGAAAACATTCAACATGCTACAAAAAAAAATGGAATTACAATAGATAAATTTATATTTTCCGGAATAGCTTCTGGAAATGCTGTACTTACAGCTGAAGAAAAAAATCTAGGAGTATGCATGCTTGATATAGGAGCGGGAACTATAGATATCACTATATATATATACGGATATTTATATTATAGTAAGGTTATTCCATATGCTGGAAATATGGTAACTAACGATATATCTTATGCTTTTTCTATTTCTATTCCTGAAGCAGAACATATTAAAATAAAATATGGACATGCGGATTTATCTAAAATACCGAAAAATAAAAACCTAAAAATATTAGATACTCAAGGTAATGTATTTCCCCATATCACAATAGAAAAATTAACAGAAGTAATCGAAGCAAGATATATAGAACTACTTAGTTTAGTACAACTAGAAATAGAAATAGTAGAAAAAAAATTAAAAAATAAAAATCATTCTGCTGAACTAAAATCAGGAATAGTTATAACTGGAAACGGATCTCAAATAAAATCTTTAACAACATGTTCTTATAATGTGTTTAATAAAAAAATAAGAATTGGATCTCCACTGAATACCAATAATGAAAAATCCATTATTTCTACACCAAAGTATTCTACTGCTGTAGGACTTTTACACTATGGAAAAAAAAAATTTAAACAGAATAAAAATACTGGTCAAAATAATACACTGTTAAATAGATACTTCAAAAAAATATATAATTGGTTATACAAAGAATTCTAATATATATATATCAATTCACTGAAAGGAAAAAAAAAATGTTTGAACAAACTCAACTAATTAACGATGCCGTTATAAAAGTCATTGGTGTAGGAGGAGGTGGAGGTAATGCTGTTGAACATATGGTTCGTGAAAAAATAGAAGGAGTAGATTTTTTTGCTATAAACACAGATGCTCAAGCACTAAAAAAAATTGAAATATGTCAAACAATTCAAATTGGAAATAATACTACTAAAGGATTAGGCGCTGGATCTAATCCTGAAATAGGAAAAAATTCTGCAGAAGAAGATAAAGAAGCTCTAAAATCAGCATTAGAAGGATCTGATATGGTTTTTATAGCAGCAGGAATGGGAGGAGGAACAGGAACAGGAGCAGCTCCAGTAGTTGCTGAAATTGCAAAAGATTTAAATATTTTAACAGTAGCTGTAGTAACAAAACCTTTTTCATTCGAAGGAAAAAAAAGAATGATTTTTGCAGATCAAGGAATAGTAGATTTATCTAAACATGTAGATTCTCTTATAACAATACCTAATGATAAGCTATTAAAAGTTCTTAGTAGAGGAATTTCTTTGCTAGATGCTTTTAGTGCAGCTAATAATGTACTTAAAGGAGCAGTACAAGGAATAGCTGAACTAATCACAAAACCTGGTTTAATGAACGTTGATTTCGCTGATGTTAGAACAGTTATGTCCGAAATGGGACATGCAATGATGGGAAGTGGAATAGCAGAAGGTGAAAATAGAGCTGAAGAAGCAGCAGAAATAGCAATTTCTAGTCCATTATTAGAAGATATTGATTTATCAGGAGCAAAAGGAGTATTAGTAAATATAACCGCCGGGTTTGACTTACGATTAGATGAATTCGAAACTGTAGGTAATACTATTAGATCATTTTCTTCTGATAACGCAACTATAGTTATTGGAACTTCTCTCGACCCTGATATGAATGAATCTCTAAGAGTAACAGTGGTAGCTACTGGTATTGGAAATGAAAGATACGACGACTTCCCTTCCATTCAAAACATATCGTCTAAAGAATTATCTTCTGATTACAGGTACCAAAATATTACTAGAAAAAATTTTTCTAAAGAAATCAAAAATAATGAAAAAAACAAATTCAATAATCAAAAACAAGATAATAAAAAAACTCAAAACTATCTAGATATTCCTTCTTTTCTTAGAAAAAAATAATTTTTATAATAAAAAGAACTTTAAATATTAAAAAATACTTAATAAAACAAATAATTGTTTAACTAACTAACACACTCATATTATGTCGAATAATATACTCTATAATTTTTAGATTTATACAATATGAAAAATAAAAATAATTACTATATAAATATTACTCAATCTGCTATAAAAAAAACAAAGAAAATTTTGTTAAATAAAAATTTAAATTTAAGAATTTACATTACTGGAGGAGGATGCAATGGGTTTAAATACAATTTCAAAATCGATGAAAAAGTTCATAAACATGATACTGTTATTAAAAATTCAGGAATTTCTTTTGTTATAGATCCTATTAGTATACAATATATCCACGGTGGAACTATCGATTACTTAGAAGATTTTTCAGGATCCATGTTTTCTATTAAAAATCCGAACGCAAAACAAACCTGTAGTTGCGGAGAATCTTTTAGCGCATAAAAAATACATAATCTACAAAATAGAACTTACTTTAACTTTATTACATGATAAAAACGTTTTAAAAATTATGAAAAAAATAAAAATTGGAATTATTGGCGCGACAGATAAAGAAATAAAAATTATAAAAAAAAAATGCAACTGTATAAGAAAAAAACTATAAATAATCATAATTTTTACGATGGATATATATGCAATACACATATTATTCTAGTTAAATCAGGAATTGGAAAAGTTTTTTCTAGTATAATAACTACTTTGCTTATAAAAAATTATTTGGTCAATGGAATCATTAATATTGGATCATGTGGAAGATTTAACGAAAAATTAAATATAGGCGATGTTATTATTTCTAATTCTGTTCAATACCATGATGTTAATTTAGAATCATTTGGATATAAAAATAACCAAATAGCAGGATGTCCACAAATATTTCATGCATATTATCCATTTATTCAACTAGCTCAAAATTGTTCAAAAATATTAAAAATAATCTATTTTATTGGAAACATGATCAGCGGAGATTCTTTCATTACAAATACTAAAAAAATTAAAATTCAAAATGTAGAAAAGAAACCCTTATCAATAGATATGGAATCAGCTTCTATAGCTCAAGTATGTTTTTTTTTTCAAACACCTTTCATATCTATCCGTAGCATTTCTGATCTTTCAAATAAAAACTCTGTACTTAATTATTATAAAAATAGAAAAAAATCTATAAAAAACTACTCTAAATTAGTTTTAAGTATGCTTAAAAATATAAGAAAAATCACATAATACTGTAAAAAAATAATTTAAAAACTATCACAATGAATAATATATATCTCAATTTAAAATTTAAAATATAAAATATAAAAATACAAACAACTACATGCCCGTGCAAACTATAATAACCACCGTGCACGAGCTAATCTAATTAAAATATTTTATAAAAAATATTGAGTATATTAATTTAATTAGTTTCTAATTTACTTTTTAAATTAGGAATGTCAGTTACAGTACCCTGGAAAATTTGAGAAGCTAAACATATGGATTCGCTTAAAGTAGGATGAGCATGTATAGTTAAAGCTATATCTTCAGCATCACATCCCATTTCAATAGCTAATGTGATCTCTGATAATAATTCACCAGCATTATTACCTATAATAACACCTCCTATAATTTTTTTTGTAACTTTATTAAATATTAATTTAGTTAAACCACTAGAAGAATTAGAAACAATTGCTCTACCTGAAGCAACCCAAGGAAAAATAGACACCTCATAACTTATATTTTTACTAATTGCTTCTTTTTCAGTAATGCCAACCCATGCTATTTCAGGATCTGTATAAGCGACACTTGGAATAACTTTTGGATCAAAATATACATTCTTGCCAGAAATAACTTCCGCTGCTATATGACCTTCATAAATTCCTTTATGAGCTAACATTGGCTTTCCTGCTACGTCTCCTATCGCAAAAATATGCGGAATATTTGTTCTTTGTTGATCATCTACTTTAATAAAACCAAAATTATCTAATTTAACCCCTATTAAATCAAGATTAAGTTCAGAAGTTGAAGGAAAACGCCCTACTGCAGCTAAAATATTATCATATTTATTTACATATATTTTTCCATCTCTATTTTTCATTTTAACAATAAAAAAACTATCTTTATCTTCTACATTTAAAATAGAAGTATTTGATTTATAATCAAACATTTTTTTTGATAATTTCAAATAAGTATAAACTATATCGTTATCTAAAAACGGCAAAGTGACCTGACTACTATCTACTATATCTACTTGAGAACCTATAGCACTATATACTGTTGCCATCTCTAATCCAATTATTCCTCCTCCAATAATTAACAAACGTTTTGGTATGTATTCCATATTTAATGATTTTGTTGAATTCCATATTTTTGGATTGTCATATTTTAGATAAGGTAATTTTACAGATTTTGAACCAACAGCAATAATCGCATATTTAAAATAAACTGTCGATATTTTTTTTTCTGAAACTATTCTCATACTACTAGAAGTTATAAATTTTCCTAATCCTAAAATAACTTCTATATTTCTTCTTTTAGCCATTAAAGAAATATTAGAACTAATGCTTTTTATTTTTTTTTCTTTCCATAATCGAAGTTTTTCTATTTTAATCACTGGACTATTAAAAAAAACTCCTTGATGTGATAAATCAGCAGCTTCTCTAATGACTTTAGCAATATGTAAAAAAGCTTTAGAAGGAATGCACCCAACATTTACACAAACACCTCCTACATTAGAATAGCGTTCTACTAATACAGTATTTAAACCTAAATCTGCACAACGAAAAGCAGATGAATACCCAGCTGGACCGGATCCAATTACCACTACATCAACATTATATTCAGAATTCATAAATAAACCCTTAAAAACTAATTCAGTATATAAAAAAAAAAATTGTGCTTACATCAATAATATACTCTATAAAAAATTATTAATAAACTGTTAATAATGCTACATTTGATAATATTTTTATTATAAAATTTAAAAAATTAACCGCATATACACCATTAATTACTCGATGATCATACGATAAAGACAAAGGTAATATCAAACGTGGTAAAATCTTATCAAAAATACATATTGGCTTTAAAAAAGCACGTGAAATTCCTAGTATCCCTACTTCAGGACTATTAACTATAGGAGTAAAAAAAGAACCTCCAACTCCTCCTAAATTAGAAATAGTGAAAGAAGATCCTTGAACATCTGATAATAACAAATTCTTTTTCCTAGTTTTTGCAGATAAAAGAAAAACTTCCTTCGCAATATCTATAATAGATTTTTTATTCACTTTTTTTAAAACCGGAATAAACAAACCTTCCTTACTATCCACTACTACTCCAATATTAAAAGATTTTTTAAATATCAAACTAGATGTAGAATCAGAGTAAATACTATTAAATTTAGGAAACTTTTTTAATGCGCAACATAATGCTTTTAAAATAAAAGGAAGATAAGTAATTGAATATAAATCTTCTTCTTTTAAAAAATCTTCAGATAGATTCTTCTTCAATTCATCCAATTCCGTAATATCAGCTTCAGCAAACTGTGTAACATGAGGAATTGAACTCCAATTTTTTTTTAATTGATTAATAGCACTTAATTCAACCCGATTAAAGAAATATGTATGTTCTTTTTCTAAATTCAATTCGGAAGAAGAAGAAGGATTTTTGAAAAAAACATTCTCTTTACTACGGGATAAAAATAGTGTAGAATTATCCTCTCGTCCCTTAAGATATACCTTAATATCTTCCTTAAGAACTCTTCCCTTTCTTCCTGTTCCTTTTATCTTACTTAGTTCTACTTTTCTCTCTCTTGCTAATCTTCTTACTGTAGGAGATGCATGACTTTTATCCTGATCTCTCTCTCTTTCTATGTCTGTATTCGCTTTCTCTTCTTCTTTTCTCTTTTCACTTTCTGAATTTGTCTCTATTTTCTCTTTTTCTTCTACTCTATTACTCTTTTTCTCCTTTTTTTCTGTTAATTTATCGGTTTCTATTCTTATGAATGGTGTTCCTGTCTTAATTTTTTGTCCTATTTTTACTAAAATTTCTTTAACTTTACCTTTTACGGTTGAAGGGATGTCTATAGAAATTTTTTGTCCTTCTACTGTAATTAAAGTTTGTTCAGGTTTTACTTTTTGTTCTTTTTTTATTTCTATTTCTGTTACTTCTACTTCTTCGTTTCCTATTTCTGGTATTGTATATGTTTTCATATTATTTTTTATTTTTTTTTTTTTTATTTTTATTTTTAAAAATTATGCTATTCTTGGATTTATTTTTTTTGGATCTATATTGAATTTAATTATTGTTTCTTCTACTATTTCATTTTTTATTTTTCCTTTTTTAGCAAGTTCATTTAAAGCAGTTATTACTATAAAAAATGGACTTATTTCAAAGTGTGATCTTAAATTTTCTCTACTGTCTGATCTTCCAAATCCATCGGTTCCTAATGTACGGTATGCTCTTGTAGGGATGTAACTTCTAATTTGTTCAGGATAAGATTTGATAAAATCAGTTGCTGCTATTGTTGGAATTTTTTTCATTATTTTTGTAACATAAGGTATTTTTTGTGGTTTTTTTGGGTTTAATGTATTCCATCTGTCGCAATCCTGACCTTCTCTAGCTAATTCAGTAAATGAAGTTGCACTATAAATTTCAGATCCAATATTAAAATTTTTGCTTAGAATTTCTCCCGCTTTTATTATGTTTTGAAGAATTGAACCTGAACCTATTAGTTGAACTTTATTTTTTTTTCCATGAATAGTTTGTAGTTTATAAATTCCTTTACATATTCCTTCTTTTATTTCTTTTTTCATTTCTGGCATTTTTATATTTTCATTAGAAGTAGTTATATAAAAATAAATATTTTCTTGTTTTGGTCCATACATTCTTTCTATTCCATTTTGAATTATTATAGCAAGTTCATATGCGTATGCAGGATCATAGGAAATACAATTTGGTACAGTAGATGAATAAATGTGACTATGACCGTCTTCATGTTGTAATCCTTCTCCATTTAACGTAGTTCTTCCAGAGGTCCCTCCTATTAAAAATCCTCTAGCTTGTTGGTCTCCAGCCGCCCAAAATAAATCACCAATTCTTTGGAATCCAAACATAGAATAATAGATAAAGAAAGGAATCATAGGATAGTTATTGCTACTATATGAAGTAGCTGCTGCTAACCAAGAAGATGCTGCTCCTAGTTCGCTTATTCCTTCTTGAAGCATTTGTCCTGTTTTTTCTTCTTTATAAAAAGAGAGTTGTTCTTTATCTTGAGGTGTATAAATTTGTCCTTCAGAATTGTAAATTCCGATTGTTCTAAATAATCCTTCCATACCAAAAGTTCTAGCTTCATCAGCAATAATTGGCACTATTCTTTTTTTTATTTTTTTATCTTTTAGCAAAATGTTTAAAATTCTAACAAAAGCAATAGTGGTAGAAATTTTTTTTTGTTGTTTTTCTAATAATTTTTTAAAATTTATAATTTGAGGTATAGATATTTTATCAGAAAATTTTATTCTTCTTTGTGGTACAAATCCTCCTAATGAAATTCTTTTTTCTATTATATATTTATATTGTTCAGATGTTTTTTTAAATCTAACAAACGGTAAAGATTCAATCTTATCATCTTCTATTGGTATATTAAGTTTTTTTTTTATTTTTAATAGATCTTCAATATTTATACTTTTTACTTGATGTGCAGTATTTTTTGCTTCTGCACTTTTTCCCATTCCGTATCCTTTAACAGTATGAAGTAGAATAACTACTGGTTTTTTTTTTGTTTCTTTTGCTTTTTTTATAGCATTAAAAATTTTTACTGGATCATGTCCTCCTCTATTTAGATTCCATATTTCTTGGTCTGTCATGTTTTCTACTAATATTTTAGTTTGGTTATATTTTTCAAAAAAATACTTTCTTATATATTTTCCATTTTTAGATTTAAAATTTTGATAATCTCCATCAACTGTTTCATTCATCAATTCTACAAGTTTTCCAGTTTTATCTCTATCTAATAGTGAATCCCATCTACTTCCCCATATAACTTTAATTACTTTCCATCCTGAACCATTAAAAGTATTTTCTAATTCATTTATTATTTTTCCATTTCCAATAACTGGACCATCTAATCTTTGAAGATTACAATTAATAATAAAAATTAAGTTATCTAATTTTTCTCGAACTGCAATGTTTAAAGCTCCTTTAGATTCAGGTTCGTCCATTTCTCCATCGCCTAAAAAAGCATATACAGTTTGTTGAGATGTATCTTTTAATTTTCTATTTTTTAAATATTTTAAAAATCTTGCTTGATAGATAGAACAAATAGGTGATAATCCCATAGATACTGTTGGAAATTGCCAGAATTCTGGCATCAATTTTGGATGTGGATAGGAAGATAATCCATTACCATTTATTTCTTGTCTAAAGTTATTCATTTTTTCTTCACTTAATCTATTTTCTACAAATGCTCTAGCATAAATTCCTGGAGATATGTGCCCTTGAAAATAAATTAAATCACCTCCGTTTTTTTTATTATCAGCTTTAAAAAAGTGATTAAAACATACTTCGTATAAAGTAGCTACAGATTGGAAAGATGCTAGATGTCCACCTAAATCTAAATTTTTTTTTGAAGCTCGTAATACGAGAATAATTGCATTCCAACGTACTACATTACAAATATTTTTTTCTAATTTTAAATTTCCTGGATAGTTTTTTTCTTTAGAATAATGAATAGAATTTATATAATCACTATTAAAGTTTTTTTTGAAAATTTTAATTCCATTTTTTTTTGCTTTTTTAATTAACTTTTTTATTATAAATTGAGTTCTTTGACTTCCTTCTCTGTCAATCATTGACTGTAATGCTTGCATCCAGTCTTTAGTTTCAAGTGGATCTACATCTTTATAGATATCATTAGACATAGCCTAACGTTCCTTAGTTTATTTTATATTTTTATTTATAAAAATTTAATTAAACAATTTAAAAAAATAATTAATTTTTATTTTTATACTATTATATAGTAATTGTAATTAATATTTTAAATTAGATTAATTCTAGTTTTTAATTAAACTAAAAACATTTTCTTTTAATAAATTTTTAAATAGTTATGAATTACTTTTTAACTTTTTAAATTTAATTGTTTATTTTGTATTACATAAAAATTTATATATTTTATATATTTTAATTTTTATCAAAATAATAAAGTCCAAAAAATTTTTTTAGTTAGTTAAATTATTGTTAAATATCATGTTTTTGTCATCATATAAATTAGTAAATAATTTACTAAAAGTAGTAATTATTTTATACTTTAGTATTTTTAATAAATGAATAAACATTTCAAAGGACTCTCTTTTGTATTCTTGTTTAGGATCTTTTTGTGCGTAACTTCTTAAGTGTATTCCTTTTTGTAAATTTTCTATAGATGAAAGATGATCTATCCATAATAAATCTAATATTTTTAAAAAAATCATTTTTTCAAAATTTTGTATTTTCTTTTTTCCAATTAATTCTTTTTTAAAAAGATGATATAATTTAAAATAGTTAGTAATTCTCCTGCTAATGTTTTTTGAAGTTAATTTTTTGTTTTTTTCGATCCATTGTATTATGGGTATAGATAAATTGTATTTATCAACTAAAAATTTTTCTAATTTTAGAATTGATTTTAATTCTTTTTTCTTAGATATTTTTTTTGAAATGAACTGATTAATAGTTTTTTCAAAAACGTCTTGAGCAATAGTATCTATTATTTTACATATATTTTTTGATTTTATTATCTGATTTCTTTGTTTATATATAGTATTTCTTTGATAATCAATAATATTGTCATATTCTATTAGTTGTTTTCGTATGTGAAAGTTTCTCATGTCTATTTTTTTTTGAGCATTTTGAATACATTGATTTATTAATTTGTGTTGTATTGGAATTTTTGGATCAATTACTAACTTTTTCATAAGATTAATAATAGTTTTTGAGGCAAATGTTTCTATTAAAGAATCTTCTAATGATATGTAAAATTGTGACGAACCTATATCTCCTTGTCTTCCTGCTCTCCCACACAATTGATTGTCAATTCTTCTTGATTCATGTCGTTCTGTTCCGATGATGTGTAATCCTCCTACTGATAATACTAAATTATGATTTTTTTTCCATTTTACAAAATTTTCTTTTTTTATATTTTTATTTTGATTAAAGTAACAGCTTCCACCTAATACAATATCTGTTCCTCTTCCTGCCATGTTAGTAGCGATTGTTACCATTCCTAATGTTCCTGCTTCTGCTATTATTTCCGCTTCTTTTTTATGTGATTTGGCATTCAAGACGTTATGTTTTATTCCAATTTTTTTTAATTTATTAGAAATATCTTCAGATTTTTCGATAGAAATAGTTCCAACTAATATAGGTTGTTTTTTTTTCACACAATTTTTAATATTTAAAATTATTGCATTCATTTTTTCTTTTTTATTTATAAAAACTAAATCCGGTAAATCTTTTCTTATCATGGGATTGTTAGTTGGAATGACAATAGTATTTAATTTATAAATTTCGTAAAATTCTTTTGATTCAGTAATAGCAGTTCCTGTCATTCCAGCTAATTTTTTATATAATTTAAAATAATTTTGAAAAGTGATAGAAGCTAGTGTTTGATTTTCATTATTTATAAATACTTTTTCTTTTGCTTCTATAGCTTGATGAATACCATCTGACCATCGTCTTCCTGGCATAACTCTACCTGTATGTTCATCTACTATAACTATGGAGTTGTTTTTGACAATATAATCTACATTTTTTTTGAATAAATAATGAGCTTTTAAAGCTGCTATTACATGTTGAATATAAAGGGAATGACTAGATAAATATAAAGATTCTTTTCTTTCAATTAATTTTAGTTTAATTAAAATTTTTTCTATCTTTATTAATCCTTTCTCAGTTAAATGAATTTGATTCTGTTTTTTATTTATATAAAAATCACCTATTTCATGATTTTTTTCTATTTTTTCTTTTTTTTGTAATTTTAATTTATGTATTATATTATTTATTTTTAAAAAAAATAGCGATCTATTTTCTAATGAGTTAGATATTATTAAAGGAGTACGGGCTTCATCTATTAATATTGAGTCAATTTCGTCTATTAATGCGTAATATAAATTACGTTGAGTTTTTTCTTTTGAATGAAAAACCATATTATCTTTTAAATAATCAAAAGCATATTCGTTGTTAGTGCCATATGTAATATCAGCTAGATATGCTTTTTTTTTTAATTTTTGTGACATACCTGAAATATTGAGCCCTACAGTTGTTTTTAAAAGTTTAAAGAGTGGAGTATTATTTTCTGCATCACGTTTAGCGAGATAGTCATTCATAGTTACTATATGAACTCCTTTTCCAATTAAGGAGTTTAAGTATGCAGGTAAAGTAGAAGTTAAAGTTTTTCCTTCTCCAGTTTTCATTTCAGCAATACTTTGATTGTTTAATACGATCCCTCCTAATAATTGAACATCAAAATGTCTCATCCCAAATATTCTTATACTGGCTTCTCGTACAACTGAAAAGGCTTCTGGTAACAAATCATTAAGATTTTTCCCTGATTTTAAAGAATTTTTAAAATATTCAGTTTTATTGGATAGTTGTTTATCAGTTAAATTTTTTATATTTTTTTCAAGAGAATTAATTTTTTGCACTATTAAATTAAATTTTTTTAATATTTTCTCATTTTTATTAAGAAAAAAATTTTTAAATAATTTTTTTAACATGTTATATCTCTCATTTAAACGTTTAATTAAATTAATAGCTATTATTTATTATTTTATATAATAAAGTTATTTATTTTTATATACTTTATAGTTTAATATGTTTTAATAGTAAAATTTATAAACTTTTGAAGTATATATCGTTACTATTGTTATTTTTTTTATTTTTAAATATTTGTATATTGAATAATGTAAATATTATTAAGAGTATTATTTTATTTAAAATAAATTTGTATATATTTTTTATTTTTATAGTATAAAATGAGGTTTTTTATTATTAATAAGATTAAAATTTATTGGATAATTAACATAGATTAAATTTAATCCAGAAGATTTTGCTGTCATTCCAGCTAATCTTCTATTTTTTTTAATTAAAATTTTTTGTATCCAATTTTTAGGTTTTTTGTTAGTTCCTACTTCAATTAAAGAACCGACTATGTTTCTTACCATATGTTGTAAAAATGAATTAGCTTTTATATTAATAATTATTAAATTTTTAAATCTAGATACTGTTAGATTTAATATTTTTCTGTAAGGATTTTTAGATTGGCAATATGTAGAACGAAAACTAGTAAAATCATGTTCTCCTATTAAACATTGTCCTGAATAATGCATTTTTTTCTCGTCTAGTGGTTTAAAAAAATGATAAGAATAGTCATTTAGTAAGGCTGATCGTAGTATACTATTATTAATAATATATTGATATTGACGAGATATAGCACTATAACGCGCATGAAAATTATCTGAAACTTTTTTTATCCAACAGACTGAAATATCGCTAGGAAGTTTAGTATTAACACCAACAGTCCATGCTTTTTCTGTTCTTTTTGATGTTGTTTTAAAGTGAACTATTTGACCAGAGCTATGTACTCCAGTATCTGTTCTTCCAGCACAAATTACTTTTATTTTTTGATTAGCAATATAGCTAATAGCTTTTTCTAACATTTCTTGAATAGATATTACTTCTTTTTGTTTTTGCCACCCATGATAATTTTTTCCGTTATATTCAATACCTAAGGCAATTTTCATAGTTTTGTGTTTTTTTTTGATAGTTAAATATTTTAATATATTTTGAAAGTATAATTTAATTTAGGTTAAGTTATAAATTAAAAATGTTAATCTATGACAACATATCATTTATTTATGTAAAATGATAAAAATAAGAAATTTTTATTTTAAATTAAAAATTATAATTGATAATTAATATTTTAATTTATTTTTCCTATATATTTATATTTTCGTCTAAATATATTTAGTATATTATTTATAATTAAATTTATAATTTATTAGAAAATTAATTTATGTAAAATATAATTATAGATTGAATTTAAAAAAAATAATTGATGTAATAAATAATTGTATTTTTTTAAAATTTTGATATTTATTATTATTTTAAACAATATTTAATATTAGAGAATATAATGTATAAACGAAAAAATAGTAAAGTTTCATCTTTGAGTATATTAGCTATAGCTGGAGTTTGTTCTTATACAGTTAAAAAAGATGAAAAATATATGAATATATATCAGAGAAATCATTTTGAAAAAATTTTAACAGCTTGGTATTTACAAATAAAAAAAGATGTTTGTTCTACATTATCAACCATGCAAGAAAAAGCTTCAAATTTTCCTGATCCGATAGATAGGGCTGTTCAAGAAGAAGAATTTAGTCTTAAATTAAGAAATAGAGATAGAGAAAGAAAACTTATAAAAAAAATAGAGATTACTTTAAATAGATTAAAAAATAACAAATTTGGATATTGTAGATGTTGTACTATAGAAATAGGGATTCGCAGATTAGAAGCTAGTCCTATAGCTGATTTATGTATTGATTGCAAAACGTTAGCAGAAATGAGAGAAAAACAATTAATGGGATAAAGTAGTTTTTTAAATTAAACGGGGTGATTAATCCCGTTTTAGTCTACTAAAAATTTAGTGATTTTTTTACAAGAATTTAAAAAGTAATAATTTTATATTTTATATATCTTTTTTTAATATTAGTATTTTACAAATTTAAATTAATTTTAAAAAATGTAAAATATTGTATTATAAATAAATTTTTTATAATCATAAAAATGTAATTTTTATAGTTTTTTAAATTTATTTTTGTTTAAAAGAATTATGCTAATTTTAGTAAATAATAAAATTATTAAATTATTAAAAATAATTTTAAAACATATCTATGTATTATTTTTCTTAAAAGATTAGTTTTAACGTTTTTATTTAGTAAAAATAATTGTAAATTAAGCAGCTAACATTTATATTTGTATTAATATTTACAGAAAATAATATAATGATTCTTACAATTTTTAAATACCATAACATTTCTCGAAAAAAAATAAGTGAAAATGCTATTAAAGTTTTATATAGATTAAATAAATCAGGTTATGAAGCTTATTTAGTAGGAGGTAGTGTTCGAGATTTAATATTAGGAAAAAAACCTAAAGATTTTGATATCACTACAAATGCTACTCCAGTACAATTAAAAAAAATATTTAAAAATTCTAGATTAATTGGCCGTCGTTTTCAAATAGCTCATATTATGTTTCGTTCTGAAATTATAGAAGTATCTACTTTTAGGGGGAATATAAAAAATAATTTACGGAATATAGTAAATTACTCTACGAAAACAACTAAAAATGGCATGTTGTTACGTGATAATACTTTTGGAAACATTGAAGAAGATGCTCAGAGAAGAGATATCACTATTAATACTTTATATTATAGTATGACTGATTTTACTATTAAAGATTATGTTGGAGGTGTTAAAGATTTAAAAAGAAAAATTATTCGATTAATTGGTGATCCAGAAACTAGATATAGGGAAGATCCAGTACGGATGTTACGTGTAATTCGATTTTCTGTTTCATTAAAAATGAAAATAGAAGAAAAAACTAAAAAACCTATAATAAAATTATCTAATTTATTATATAAAGTCCCTCCAGCAAGGTTATTTAATGAATCTATAAAATTATTTCATACAGGATATGGTTATAGTATATATAAACAACTGCGAAGATTTTCTTTATTAATACCTCTTTTTCCATTTTTATCTTCATGTATAAAAAAAAGGATAATATATCCTATAGAATTATTAACTATGCAAGCTTTAAAAAAAACAGATTTTTATATTCATAAAAAAATAACAGTAGAACCTGCTTTTTTATTCTCTGTTCTTTTATGGTATTTTCAAGTAAAAAAAACTTTAGAAATTAAAAAAGAAAAAAAGTTTTCTTATTTTAAATCTTTTTCTATTTCTACAAACAACGTTTTAGATTATGCATCTATAAAATTGGCTATGCCTAAAAAAATGATTGTATTTATAAAAGAAATTTGGATTTTACAAATTAATATGTTTAAGTTTCCTAAAAAATTTAGTCAGAATACAATTGATAAAAAAATATTTTATCCTGCTCACGATTTGATGTTATTAAGAAATAAAATAGAAAAAAATAGTGATTTAAAAGATTACTCATATCTTTGGATGACCTCGTATTTAAAAAAATAAACTTTTAATTTTTAATAAAAATTTTAATTTTTATGAAAATAATTTTGATAAATATTTTTATAGGTGTTTAGAAACATATATAATGAATATATTTATAATATAAATAGTTAATTTATAATAGAAAACTGATAATAATCAGATTATTTTATTAAAATTTTATATTTTTATGAAATTAAATCAACAGATTTTTGAATAGTTTTTTTTGTTAGTTGTTTTTTAAAACTATATATTATAGTATTTATATTGTTAAGCTAATATAGTAATATTTAATATGTATATATTTGATAGTATGGAATATTTAAATTTTAAATATAATTCAAGTATTTTTTTATTTAAGGGTAAATAATATGTTTATATATTTTTATTTTTAAAGACTAAATTTTACATGTAAAAATGTTAAAATTTATACAAGTATTTTTATTTATGTTTAGTAGATATACATATATTTCTATAATTCAGATTTTTATTAACAAATAAATTTTGTTTCTTATAAAAATAGTTTTTTATTAGCATATTTACAAAATAATTGCATATTAATTTCAATTTAAATTTAAAATTTTTTAGTTTTAATAACTAAAATAAATTTTATTTTTATAAAGAATAATATTTTTTTAAAATTTATTTAAAACATTTCATTTTTATTAAATATATGCATAAATGTATGCATTTTTAATATTTTTAATAAATGTTAAGATTGAAAATAAGTAAAATTAATTTATTGTTTTAGGAGCATTTTGTATATGCGAACATTAAAATTTGGTGGTACTTCTCTAAAAGATGCTCAAAATTTTTTAAATGTATTTAAAATAATTATAGAAAAAGCAAAAGAAGAACAAATTTCAGTTGTACTATCAGCACCTGCTACTATTACAGATAGTTTAGAAAAATTAATTAATATGGCAGTTCGTAAAGAAAATTTTTCATGTAAATTAAATATAATGTATCAATTTTTTTATGATTTATTATTAGAACTTTATTCTGAAAAATCGAATAATTATTTTGAATCTTCAGTGCTTTTGATAAAAAAGTTATTTGAAAAAATTAAAGATTTATTATTTTGTATAAGTTTTTTACAGGAGTGTTCAAAAAAAACTTATGCAAAAATAATGTCTACAGGAGAAATATTTTCTATAGAAATAATGAATTTATTATTTTTATCTAAAGATTTTACTGTTAGGATCATAGATCCTATAGATGTTTTTTTTGCTATAATTAGTCGTTCTGGAAATGTATTTATAGATATTAAAAAATCACAAAAAAAAATAAAAAGTTTAAAAATTTCAAAAAAAGATATAATATTAATGCCAGGATTTATTGCTGGAAATTCTAAAAAAGAATTAGTATTATTAGGGCGTAATGGTTCAGATTATTCTGCTTCTGTATTGTCAGTATGTTTGGATTCATCACACTGTGAAATATGGACGGATGTAAATGGAGTATATAGTTTTGATCCACGAATAATAAAAAATGCTAAATTATTAGAATATCTTTCATATGATGAAGCAATAGAATTATCTTACTTTGGAGCAAAAGTATTGCATCCAAAAACAATTAAACCATTAAAAAATTTTAGTATAGCTTGTTTAATAAAAAATTCTTTAAAACCTAAAGAGAAAGGTACTTTGGTATCTAATACTATATTAAATAGCAATTCTTTATGTATTAAAGGTATTACTCACCTTAATAAAGTCACAATGGTGAAATTTTGCACTGTTAGTAATGAAGAAAACTATGATATATTTTCTAGGGTTTTTTCAAAAGTTTTTAGTAGTAATAAATTATCAATTTTATTAGTAAATAAATCATTTTTTAAAAATGAAGTTGTTTTTTATATTTATGATAAATATAAAGAGTATTTGCAGAATATATTAGAAAATGAATTTGAATTAGAAATTAAAAATAAAATTATATATCCAATTTCTATAACAAATGGTTTATCTATAGTTTCGGTTGTAGGTATAAATAAGTTTAATACATTAAGAATTTTTACTCAAATTTTTTCTGCATTATCTAATTTAGAAATAAATATAGTAGATTTAGTTTATGGTATATCACGAAGATCTTTATCAATTGTAATAGAGGAAAATTTTCTTCTTCAAGTAGTAAAATATTTGCATGAAAGATTGTTTTATATAAATAAAATCATAGAAATATTTTTAATAGGAGTAGGTAATGTTGGGAGTACATTATTAACTCAAATTTACCATCAAAAGAATTTTTTGAAGAAAAAAAATATAAATTTAAAAGTTTGTGGTATTGCAAATAGTAAATATATATTGACAGATATTAACGGAATTAATTATAAAAAGTGGAAAAAAGATTTATTAAATAGTAGTACATCGTTTTCTGTCGATAAATTAATAGATTTTAAAAAAAATAATACGTTATTTAATCCAGTAATAGTTGATTGTACTTCAGATACTGTGATTACAAAAAATTATTGTAATTTTTTTAAAAATAATTTTAACGTTGTAACTTCGAATAAAAAAGCTAATACGTCTAGTATTAAATTATACAATGATATTAGAAATACTGCTTGTAAATATAGAAAAAAATTTTTATATGAAACAAATGTAGGAGCAGGTTTACCGATTATTAAGACTTTAAAAAAATTATTAATTTCTGGAGATTATTTAATTAAATTTAAAGGTATTTTATCCGGTTCTTTATCTTTTGTATTTGGACAATTAGAAGAAGGAATTTTGTTTTCTAAGGCTGTTACAAAAGCACGAAAAATGGGTTTTACTGAACCTCATCCATATGAAGATTTATCTGGTATAGATGTAGCTAGAAAATTATTAATATTGTCTAGAGAAGTAGGTAATTATATAGAATTAAAAGATATTAAAATACAATCTATAATTCCTCAATATTTTGAAAATATTAAAGATAAAGAAAATTTTATGAATAAATTAAAAGAATTAGACGCGTATTTTTTAAATCTTGTAAAACAAGCAAATAAAGAAGGGAAGGTATTACGATTTGTTGGAACTATTAATGAAAATAAAGAATGTTGTGTTAAAATTCGTTTTATAGAAAAAAGTGATCCGTTATATACAGTGAAAAATGGAGAAAATGCATTATCTTTATATAGTAAATATTATAATCCTCTTCCTTTAGTTTTACGTGGATATGGTGCTGGAAATAATGTTACTGCTTCTGGAGTGTTTTCAGATTTACTTTGTACATTATCGTAGAAGTTAGGAGTAGAAAAGTGGTAAAAGTTTATGCACCAGCATCAATTGGTAATATTAATGTTGGATTTGATTTGTTAGGTATAGCTATATCTCCTATTAGTGGAAAATTATTAGGGGATTGTGTTTCAATTAAAATGTCTAAAAAATTTAAAATAACTTGTTCTGGTTGTTTTTCTGATGAATTACCTAGTGATTTAAAAAAAAATATTGTTTGGAAATGCTGGATTCTTTTTTCTAAAATTATTAAAAAAGATATTTCTGTATCTATAAACTTAGAGAAGAATATGCCTATAGGATCAGGTTTAGGATCTAGTGCTTGTTCTATAGTAGCTAGTTTAGTAGCTATGAATATTTTATTTGGAACACCATTATCTTCTAAAGAAATATTATGTTTAATGGGACAATTAGAAGGAGAAATATCTGGAAGTATACATTATGATAATGTAGCTCCGTGTTATTTGGGAGGACTACAGTTAATCATTCATAAAAAAGATATAATATCTCAATCTATTCCTAGTTTTAAAAAATGGTTTTGGATTATAGCTTGGCCTGGCACTAAAGTTTCTACAGAATTATCTCGGTCTTTACTTCCTAATGTTTATTCAAGATCTATTTGTATCGAACATAGTCGAAATTTGTCTAGTTTCGTTCATGCTTCATATACTAATCAATCTAATTTAGCAGCTAATTGTATGAAAGATCTTATTGCTGAACCATATAGAAAAAAAATATTACCTAAATTTTTAGAAGCTAAAAAATTAGCTATGAATCTAGGTGCTTTATCTTGTGGAATATCTGGATCTGGTCCAACCTTTTTTAGTGTATGTCAAGATATTACAAAAGCTAATAATATTGCTATGTGGTTATCAAAGAATTATTTAGATAATGATAGAGGTTTCGTTGATATTTGTCGTGTTGATACAGTGGGAGCACGAAAAATAAGGTAATATTAATATGAAGTTATATAATTTAAAAGACACTACAGAAATAGTTACTTTTTCACAAGCTGTTCAGTTAGGTTTGGGTAATAATCAAGGGTTATTTTTTCCTAAAAAATTACCAATTATCAAGTCATCAGATTTAGAAAAAATACTTGATATGGATTTTATTTATCGAAGTACTTTTGTTTTATCTATGTTTATAGGTAACGAAATACCTTTTGATGAACTTGAAAAAATAGTTAGAAGGTCTTTTTCATTTTCAAGTCCTAAGATAAGAACACTAAATCAAAACGTTTCATGTTTTGAATTGTTTCATGGTCCAACTTTAGCTTTTAAAGATTTTGGAGCTCGTTTTATGGCTCAAACATTATCTTATTTAAATAAAAAAAATAGTAAACGTGTTACTGTTTTAACTGCTACTTCCGGTGATACTGGAGCTGCTGTAGCACATGCTTTTTATTTAATGGATAATGTAAAAGTGGTTATTTTGTATCCTAAAGGTAAAATTAGTGCATTACAAGAAAAACTTTTTTGTACTTTAGGTAATAATATACAAACAATATCTATTAATGGTAGTTTTGATGATTGTCAGGATTTAGTAAAAAAAGCATTTAATGATAAATACTTAAGAAAAAATTATGGTTTAAATTCTGCTAATTCAATAAATATTAGTAGAATATTAGCTCAAGTTTGTTATTATTTTGAAGCTTTTTCACAATTACCAAAGAAAAATAGACAAAAATTAATTATATCTGTTCCATGTGGAAATTTTGGTAACTTAACTGCTGGATTATTAGCTAAATCATTAGGTTTACCAATAAAGTCTTTTATTGCTGCTACTAATGCTAATGATACAGTTCCAAGATTTTTATTAAATAAAAAATGGAAACCTAAAAAAACTGTTTCAACTATATCAAATGCTATGGATATTAGTCAACCTAATAACTGGCCTAGAGTAGAAGAAATATTTAGAAGAAAAAAATGGAGTATGACAAGTTTAGGTTTTGGTTCTGTTTCGGATATTGAAACTAAAAAAAACATTAAAGAGTTATATAGCTTAAATTATACATCTGAACCTCATGCTGCTATTGCATATAAGTTATTAAAAGAAAAAATACGTGACCATGAATATGGTATTTTTTTAGGAACTGCTCATCCTGCTAAATTTAAAACTGTAGTTGATGAAGTTTTAAATATTTCTTTATCTTTACCAAAAGAATTAGCAAGTAGAGAAAAAAGCATACTTCTTTCTAAAAATATCAATCCTGATTTTATTTTACTAAAAAATATTTTATTAAATCAATAAATTTATATTTCTTCTAGAAAATTGTATATTTATTTCTAGAAGATATAAATTTCAGAAATATAAATAATGTTTTTGTATTTAATAATAATTATAATAAATATTTTTTCTATAAGTTAGTTATTAAATAAAAATTGAATAATATCACCATCTTCTACTATATATTTTTTTCCTTCTAATCTACATTTTCCAAATTTTTTAGCTTGTACTTCTCCTTTATAAAAAATAAAATCTGCATAAGATATAACTTTTGCTCTTATAAATCCTTTTTCAAAATCAGAATGAATTTTTCCTGCTGCTGTAGGAGCATAGCTATTTTTATTGATAGTCCAAGCTTTGACTTCTTTTTCTCCAACTGTAAAAAATGTTTCTAAATTTAGTAAGTCATATCCGCATTTTATAATTTTTTTTAAATTTTCAAAATTTTTTTTAATTTTCTCATTTTTATTTTTTATTAAAGGTGAAGAGTTAAGATCTTTTTTTTGAGTTAGACAAATAGGTATTATTTTTTTATTTTTTAACAAAGATGAAGAATCTAAAAATTTTTTTTGATTTTTTGATTCATCAATATTAGCTACATAAATAAACGGTTTTAAGGTTAAAAAATTGTATGTAGATAAAATTTTTAATTCAATTTCATCAAAATTAATACTATTTAACATTTTAGATTGGTTTAAATATGTTAAACATGAGTTTAATAAATGTTTTGTTTCGATTATTTTTTTATTTAATTTTGAATTTTGTTTTTTTAATTTAGAAATAATTTTTTGGCATCTATCTATATCAGAAAGAATTAGTTCTGTTTCAACAATTTCTACATCATTAATAGGATTTACCTTAGAATATATATGAATAATTTTATCGTCTTTAAAACAACGAATAACGTGTATAATTACATCTGTTTCACGTATATTAGAGAGAAATTGATTACCAAGACCTTCTCCTTCTGAAGCTCCTTTTACTAGTCCTGCAATATCTATTAATGTCATTTTTGCAGGAATAGTGGTATTAGGATGTACAATATTTTTAATCATATTTAATCTTTCGTCTATTACAGGTACTATTCCTATGTTTGGTTTTATTGTACAAAAAGGAAAATTTAGTGCAGAAGCGTTCATGTTTGTTAATGTGTTAAATAAAGTTGATTTACCTACATTAGGTAGACCTATTAAACCGCATTTAAATCCCATTGTTATCCTATTTTTACAATTTATATATTTTATGTATAAGTTAATTTTATGTTTTTTTTAATAGAATTATTTATTAATAGTCTTTCTTCATAAGAGGGAATTGACAATACAAAATCAGATACTGTTATAGAATTAGTAGGTCTTCCAATTCCGATTCGAATTCTAAAAAACCAATATTCAGTGTTATTTTCTTGATTAAAATTATTGATTATGCTTTTAATTCCGTTATGTCCGTTGTGTCCGTATCCTTTTTTTAATTTAATGATTCCTGGTATTAAGTCTAAATCATCATGAACAACTAAAATATTATTTAATTTAATTTTATAAAATGAAGCTATATAAAATATAAGTTTTCCACTTAAGTTCATAAAAGAATTTGGTTTAAATAATTTTATTTTTAATTTATTTATTATTATTGTTCCTATCTCTCCTTCTTTTTTTTTTTTTAAAGATATATTAAAGAATTGAGCTAATTTATTTATATACCAGTGTCCAGCATTATGTCGAGTTTTTTCAAATTTTTTTGTTGAATTTCCTAATCCTACTATCATTTTTATATTTTTCATATTTTAACTTTAAGTTATAATTTTGTTATTTAAATTTGTAAATTTTACAACTTTAAATAACAATATTTTAAGTTTTTTATGATTATGTCAAATTTATAAAATAATTATTATAAACAAATTTATTTTTTATTGAAGTAGTATTCAACTAAAATATTATTTTTTAAATTCTATTTGTAGCTTCGTTCCAATCTACTATATTCCAAAAAGATTTTATATAGTCTAGTTTATTATTAAAATAATTTAAATAATATGCATGTTCCCATAGATCTAGGCATAAAATTGGATATCCTTTAAAATTTTTAGTATTTTTTTCCATTAAAGGATTATCTTGATTAATTGTAGAAGTAATATTTAATTTTCCTTCATTATGTAATAACCATACCCATCCAGATCCAAAATGATTTACAGCAGTTTGTTCAAATATATCTTTAAAATGATTTATGTTGTTGAATTGAGTTTCGATTTTGTTTTTTAAAACTCCGGTAAGTTTTGTTTTTGGTTTTAAACAATTCCAGAAAAAATTATGGTTAGCATGACCACCTGCATTATTGCGTAAAGATATTAATTTTTTTTCATCTAATGGAACTGCATGTAAAGATGAAATAAGTTGTTCAATGGAATTTGCTTGATAATTGATAGAATCTAAAATTGCGTTAGTGTTGTTGACATAATTTTGGTGGTGTTTAGTATGGTGTAAAATCATTGTTTTTTTATCAAAATAAGGTTCTAGTGCATCATATGAATAAGGTAATTCTGGTAAGATAAATCGCATTTTTTTTCCTGTAGTATAATAGAATGAGTGATGTTATTTTTAATAAATATGATTTTATTTTATTTCATTGGATGGATTTAATTATATAAATAATAGTGTTTTTAATAGAAATAATATTTTATTTATTTTTTAAAAAAAGTATTTATACTTTATATAAGTTTTTTAATAAACATATTATTATGAACAATATATATATTGTGATTTTAATAATTTAGTATTTTATTTGTACTTAAAAAGTTTTATTATATAAATTATGTATAAAGTATACACTTTATTTTTTAATTTATGTACATATGTATGTGATTAAAATAAAAAAGTTAAAATATATATATGTTTGTTATTTTTATTATTTATTTTAATAAATAATAAAATTTTGTTAAATATGATTTAAATGAGATGTAATATGTTAAATAATAATAAAAAAAATTCTTTATCTGGTAGGTTTCGTAATTTTTATCCAGTAGTAATAGATCTAGAAACAGCTGGATTTAATCCACGAAAAGATGCTTTATTGGAAATAGCTATTGTAACATTAAGTATGGATGAAAATGGATGGTTAAAGAAAAAAGATACTTTACATTTTCATATTATTCCATTTTTAGGCGCATGTATACAAAAAGAAGCATTAGCTTTTAATAAAATTGATCCTTATAATCCTTTAAGACAAGCAGTAAGTGAAAAAAAAGCTCTTGAGTCTATTTTTTCTTGTATATACAAAGGAATTGAAGGAGAAAAATGCAGTCGTGCAATAGTAGTAGCACATAATGCTGCATTTGATCATATGTTTTTGATTGAAGCAATAAATAGAATAGGAATAAAAGAACATCCTTTTCATCCATTTGTTACCTTTGATACAGCAGCACTTAGTGGTTTAGTTTTTGGTCAGACTGTTCTAGCTAAAGCTTGTAAAGCAGCAGGTATTTTGTTTGACAATAATCAAGCGCATTCTGCATTATATGATACGTTACAAACAGCCGATCTTTTTTGTGAATTAGTTAATCGTTGGAAGCGATTAGGGGGATGGCCTCCAAACGAAAATAATGTTTAATTAAAAATTAAATTATATGATTTGATAAAATATAAATAGGTTATACGATTTTGTTTATTGTTATTTCAATCTATACAAGATTAATTATATTTAAATTAGTAAATGTTTTTTATATACGTATATAGAAAAAGTTTAAATTGGTAATTGATAAAGTTCGAAAATAGTGTTCTAAACAGAATTAATGCATTTTTGAAGTTCTCCATTATTAAACATTTCTAATATTATATTGCATCCACCAATAAGTTCTTCTTTTATCCATAATTGTGGAAAAGTAGGCCAGTTAGCATATTTCGGTAATTCTTTGCGTATATCTGGATGTTCTAAAACATCAATATAAGCAAATTTTTTTTTACATAAAGATATAGCCTGTACTGCTTGAGCGGAAAATCCGCATTGAGGTTTTTCAGGAGAACCTTTCATATATAGTAAAATACTATTTTTTTTTATTTGTTTTTTTATTTTTTCAAGAGTATTCATAATATTTTATAAGATTCCTTAAAATTAATTTACAATAATAAGAATTTAATTTTAATTAATAGTATATTTTTATATATAAAAAAATACTAATAAATTAGCGAATAAATTCGTATAAATTTAGTTAAATGTGATATAAATATAGTACATTTAATATGTTTTTGAAAGAGATATATAATATTTTTAAAAATATGCGTGTTTTAAATAAATGTGAAAAATGTATATAAAAAAAAAAATATTTGGTATAATGATAATTATATTTTTTGGGGCTGATTATGGATTCGACAAAATAACCAAAAATATATGGTGCATGTCGAGGGTTACGGTTGCCTCGTAAAAACCGTTAAAATTTAAACGCAAATAAAAAAACAGAATACGCTTTAGCAGCTTAAAAAACTATATAAAGCCCTTTTACAAAAACGTTTCTTTTTCGTTTTTGTGTATAAAAGGTTATAATTAAAAAGATCGCATAGTCAATACTTTCTTATAAGTATTTTATGTTAAAGTTTTTATAAGATTTTTTTCTGATCTATGTCTATTTTATATCAGAAGAATAATAAATTAATATAGACTAAACATGTAGAACCATAATTGTAAGTGTTTTGGACGCGGGTTCAACTCCCGCCAGCTCCATAAAATAAATATGTTTTGTATGTTACGTTATAAATCAATAGCAATATATTAATTTAATACATTTAAACTGTATATATTTATATATTTTAAAAAAAATTTTTTGACCAATGTAATTTAGATCTTAAATGACTAAAGTAGTTATAGTTTTTCGGATGTATTAAATATAAGTAATTTGCACTTTTTTGTATAAAAATTTTTTCTTTTATTTTTATAGGAAGAATAACTTGATTATCGCAACTAATTTGTAAATTTTCGTACTTATTATTTATTTTTAAGCAAATGTTACTTTTGTTACTAATTACTACAGGACGTGATGATAAAGTATGAGGAAACATTGGAATAAGTATTATTGCTTTTAAAGAATGTTCTAAAATAGGACCTCCAGCTGATAATGAATAACCTGTAGATCCAGTTGGAGTGGATATGATAAAACCATCTGATCGATGAGAAAAAGAAAATTTTCCATTAATATATACTTCAAAATCAATCATCTTAGATACCTTATTTGAATGTAGAATGACTTCATTAATAGCACTAAAACTTTTTTTTTTTTATCAAATTTTTCAGATAATTGTATTTTTAAAAAAAATCTTTTTTCTAAAAAATACTTACCGTTAAGTACTTTTTCTAGTGTTTTCAATGCAGTATCAGGTTCTAAATCAGTTAAAAATCCTAGTTTTCCTCGATTTATTCCGATAATTTTTATATTATATGAAGATAGAACTCTAGCTGCGTGTAACATGTTTCCATCTCCACCTACGATAATAGCTAAATCACATAATTTTCCAATTTCTGTTAATGTACCAACAGTTTTTATTTTAAATTTTAATTTTTTTGAAACATCAATTTCGATAATTACTTCATATCCTTTCTTAAGTAACCAGTAATATAGAATTTTATGAGTTATCAAAGAATGATTATTTCTAGGTTGACCAATTATTCCAATGTAGTAAAATTGTTTGTTTACCACTGTTATTTCCTTTTTATTGGATTTATCAAAAAATATTAAATTATAATAAAATTTTTAAATTTTATATAACGATTTTTTATCGTTTAAATTTTAACTAATAATATAAAGTTTTTATCTTTCTAAAGGGTGTTTTATGAATGAAAAAAATAAAAAAACTAGTCAAAATAAAAATTTTTTAAAAAAAGAGCAAGATCAAAAAATATTAGAAGAAACAAAAGACCACAATGAGTCTATTATAGATGAAATAGACAATATTAAAAATGTTAAATATACATTAAAAAATGTTGATGAAATTCAAAAAAAAATTTTTAATATAAAAAAAGAAATTAAAAATTTGAATTTAAGGCATCAAGCGAATATAGAAAACTTTGAAAAAAAAATAGAAATAGAGTTACTAATTATTAAAAATGAATATTTAAAACGATTTTTTTTAGATTTTTTTTCTGTTTTAGATTTATTAGATAATATATTATGTATAGTAAAAAAAGATAATACGTTAAAAGATCCTATTATCGAAGGAATTGTATTAACTAGAAATCTGCTTTTAAAGTGCCTTTTTAAATTTGGATTAAAAAAAATAGAAGTAAGTAAAAATAGTTTTTTCGATCATAAAAAACATGAAGTTAATAATTATCTTGATATTAAAGATAAAGGTTCACATCATATATATGATGTTATAAAAACAGGTTATTTATTTAATAATGAAATATTAAGAAAATCTAGAGTGAACGTTGTTAAATAAAATTTAACTTATTATTATGATATAATGGAATATATAAATATTATTTTTGTTAAAAATTTTATTTAAAATGATCTTAATTTTTAATTAGATATTGTATTACCAAACTATAATTTTTTTTTTTATTTTTAATAATATTTTATTTGTTTTAGAAAAATGATTGCATCCTATAAATCCTCTATGAGCTGATAGTGGGGATGGATGTGATGAAGTTAATATAAAATGTTTTTTTTTATTAATTAATGGTAGTTTTTTTTTTGCAAATGATCCCCATAGTATAAAAATTATATTTTTTTTTAGTTTATTTATATTACTGACAATTTGGTCTGTAAAAATTTCCCATCCAACATTAGCATGAGACATAGGTTTGTTTTCTTCTACTGTTAAAATAGTATTTAGTAAAAGAATACCTTGTTTAGCCCAAGGAATTAGACATCCATTAGTAAACAAACTTTTTTTTTTTAGATCATTATAGATTTCTTTAAAAATATTTTTTAGTGATGGAGGAATTATAGTACATTTAGAACAGACAGAGAAAGCTAATCCATGAGCTTGATTTCTATTATGATAAGGATCTTGTCCTATTATTACTATTTTTATACCATAAAATGGCGTAAATTTAAAAGCGTTAAATATATCTTTTACTTTAGGATATATATTTTTTTTTAATCTTTGTTGTTTTATAAATTTAATTAGATTTAAAAAGTAAGGTTTTTTTTTTCTTCTATTAAAATATTATTCCAAGAATAGTTAATGTTTTTCATTTTTATTAGAATAGATTCCATTTTTACAATGTTTAAATAATTAGTTTTTAAAATATATATACAGACTTATATTTTTTATAAATAATTATACCGCGTAATAACATTTTTTAAAAGTAAAAGATATAAATTGATATCGTTTAAAATAGTTAACATTCTATTAAGGAAAATTTATGGCATTAGTAACATTACCTGCTCCAGATTTTACTGCATCAGCTATTTTAAAAAATGGTAATATTGTAGATAATTTTAATTTAAAAAAATTTATACATAACAAATATTCTATTATATTTTTTTGGCCTATGGATTTTACTTTTGTATGTCCTTCTGAATTGATATCTTTAGATAATGCCTATGTTCATTTTGAAAAACGCAAGGTTCAAATTATAGGTATTTCTGTAGATTCAGTTTTTGTGCATAATGCTTGGAGAAATACTGATCGTCGAAATGGAGGTATTGGACCAGTGCAATATGTAATGGTTTCTGATATAAAGAGAAAAATACAAAAATTGTATGGTATAGAACATCCTATTTTAGGAGTAGCTTTAAGAGCATCTTTTATAGTAGATAAACATGGAATTATTCGACATCAAGTTGTCAATGATCTTCCTTTTGGAAGAAATACACAGGAATTATTAAGAATTATAGATTCTATTGAACATACTGAAACAGCTGGAGAAGTATGTCCTGCGAATTGGAAAAAAGGAAAAGAAGGAATGATTCCTTCTTCATTAGGTGTTAAAAGTTTTTTGATAAAACATAGTAATAGCTTATAATTTTTTATATTTAGTATATATATAACATAAAGTTTAAACCAGCATAGTTATATGATTTTTGCTGGTTTTATAATGATTGGTTTAAAATATTATTATAATTTATTTTGATTTCAGTATATTTGATAAATATAAAATTTATTTATAAATCATTAAGATCATCGATATCGTCGTTATCACTAAACATATCATTTGACGATAGTTCTTCTTCTGTATTATTACTATCAGTATGAAACATATTATGAGAAGACAGTTCTTCTTCTGTATTATTACTATCAGTATGAAACATATTATGAGAAGACAGTTCTTCTTCTGTATTATTTAAATCATCTTTATTATTATTTTGAAAATTAGTATTATTGATATTCTTTTCTATAATTGTGTCATGTTCTATAATATGATCGACATGTTTTTCATTATTATTATGTTGAAATAAATTTGAAAACATATTACCTAATACTACTCCTCCTGCTACTCCTGCTGCTGTTTTAATCGCACTTCCTAAAAAGCTATCATTGTTAGTATTATTAGGATGATTATTATATAGATCGTTAATATTGTTTTTTGGGTTTAATTGGCTATGATTATAGTTTTTTTTTGTTTCTGAAGTAGTGTTATTAATAGAAGAAATTGTATTATTTTTTTGATCTAATGATGAAGAAGATAAAAAATTAGGTTCTTCTTTTTCTTTATAATTTTTTTTTTGTAACTCTAATTCAGTATTTAATTTTTTAATCACGCTTTCTTGAACTAAAACTGTTTGTACTATATAATAAATGGAGTTTGGTTGTTTTAGTATTAAATTTTTAATGTATTTTTCAGCTTCTGTATTTCTTCCTGGAAACTTTTCTTCATTTTTTTTTAATTGATTAAACAAATTTTCAATAAGATTTTTTTCTTCTTGTTTCATGAAATATATATCCTAAAATTAAATGTTAGTTGTAATTTTTAATATGTATTGCACTATTGTAGTTAGATAGGTATGTACATATAATTATTACAGTTTCGAATACGTATGATTTTTATTATATAATCGCATATCATCATATTTTATAAAATACTACAAAATTATATAATTAGTTAATGTCATTTATTGTAATAAATTTACAAAATTTTAATATGATGTTAAGAATTATATATTTTATATGTATAAAATTTTTATAAATATATCATTTTAAGTAAAATATTACTATGTTTATTGTTTTTTATTTTGTTTAAATATATGTGTTTATTAGTATAATAAAGCATTAATAATATTGTATTAATGCTTCTATTGTTATAGATATAAAGTAGAATTAAATATTATATTAATGTAAGTATATATATTTTCAATAAAATAGTTGATAGGTAGTTAACACTAATTAAATTCTTATCTAAAATAGAGAAGATCATAGAATTAATTTAATAGTATTATATATAAATTATATTCGTTTTTTGCGTAATAAAAAATGTAAAGGATAATTGTTTTATGTTAGATGATTCAAGAGAAATTGAAAAAGTAAATATTGAGAAAGAATTAGAAAAATCGTATTTAGATTATGCTATGTCAGTTATCATAGGTAGAGCTTTACCAGATGTCAGAGATGGTTTAAAACCAGTACATAGAAGAATACTATTTGCTATGAGTGTACTTGGTAATTATTGGAATAAACCATATAAAAAATCAGCTCGAATTGTAGGAGATGTTATTGGAAAATATCATCCTCATGGTGATTCAGCAGTTTATGATTCTCTTGTTCGCATGGCTCAAAATTTTTCTTTGCGCTATATGCTGGTAGATGGACAAGGAAATTTTGGATCTGTAGATGGCGATTCTGCAGCTGCTATGAGGTATACGGAAGTAAGAATGTCAAAAATAGCCTACGAATTATTAAGTGACTTAGACAAAGATACAGTTAATTTTGTAAATAATTATGATGAGACAGAAAAAATACCAGATATTCTTCCTACAAAAATTCCAAATTTATTAATAAATGGGTCTTCTGGTATAGCTGTAGGGATGGCAACTAATATTCCTCCTCATAACTTAAAAGAAGTAATAGATGCTTGCTTGGCGTATATTGATAATAGTAATTTGAATGTACAAGATCTTATGAAATACATACCTGGTCCAGACTTTCCAACTTCTGGTATAATTAATGGACAATCTGGTATAAAAGAAGCTTACAGTACAGGAAAAGGAAAAATATATATAAGATCTTGTACAAATATAGAAATAAACAAAAAAACTAAAAAAGAATCGATAATAATTTATCAATTACCATATCAGGTAAATAAATCTAAACTAATAGAAAAAATTGCTGAATTAGTGAAAGAAAAAAGGATTAGTGGAATAACTGCTTTGCGAGATGAATCAGATAAAGATGGTATGAGAATTGTAGTAGAAATAAAACGCGAAGCTATATCAGAAGTTATATTAAATAAGTTATATTTATTAACACAATTACAAATTTCTTTTGGAATTAATATGGTAGCATTATGTAATGGACAACCAAAAATAATGACATTAAAAGAAATAATACATTGTTTTATTAAACATAGAAAAAATATAGTAAGACGTCGTACGGTTTTTCAACTAAAAAAAATTATGAATGAAGCTATAGTATTAGAAGGATTTACTATTGCTTTAGGTAATATTAAAAGAATGATTCAACTTATTCAAAATGCTTCTAGTTCTTTAGAAGCTAAAAAAATTCTATTATCTAGAAGATGGATAGTGAATAAAATAGATTTTATAAATAATATTTATAAAAAAAATGCAATACTACAATCAATAAATATAAACCATGCATTTATTAATACTAATAAAAAATATTTATTAAATGAAAAACAAGCTCAAGCAATTTTAGATTTACGACTATATAAATTAACGCATTTAGAAAAAAATAAAATTTTTAGCGAATATAAACAAATTGTTATCGAAATTCAAAAATTAGTAGATATATTAAAATATTCTGAAAACTTGATTAATGTAGTTAAAACTGAATTAAAAGATATTTCTAAGAATTTTAAAGATATAAGAAGAACAAAAATAATAGTTGATCAATCAGATGTTACTATAGAAGATATTATCAATAAAGAAGATGTTGTCGTAACTCTATCTCATTCTGGGTATGTGAAATATCAACCTATATCCGATTACAATGCTCAAAAAAGAGGTGGTAAAGGAAAATCTGCTACTTCAATGAAAGAAAAAGATTTTATTGCAAGTTTGCTTGTTGCTAATACTCATGATACGATTTTATGTTTTTCTAGTAAAGGAATTATCTATTGGATGAAAGTGTATCAATTACCAGAAGCGAGTAGACATGCTAGAGGAAAACCTATTGTCAATTTATTACCTTTAAGTTATAAAGAGCGAATTACAGCTATTTTACCAATTAATAAATATAATCATGGTATAAATATATTTATGGCAACAGCAAAAGGAATAGTAAAGAAAACAAGATTATCAGAATTTAAACGCCCAAGGAATAAAGGAATTATTGCAATAAATTTACGAAATGATGATGAATTAATTGGTGTTGCATTAACAAATGGAACAGATCATGTTATGTTATTTACAAAAAAAGGAAAAGTAGTGCGTTTTGCTGAAGATAAAGTTAGAACTATGGGAAGAGTAGCATCTGGAATAAAAGGAATAAAACTGGATGAAAAAGATAAAGTAGTTTCTTTAATAATCCCGCGTGGATCTGGAAATATTTTAACTGTTACTGAAAATGGATATGGAAAACAAACAAAATTATCAGAATTTCCTGTAAAGTCGCGTGCTACAAAAGGTGTGATTGCAATTAAAATAACTAGTAAAAATAAGATAATGATAGGTGCTATACAAGTTGTAAATAATAATCAAATTATGATTATAACTAATGCTGGAACTTTAGTAAGAACGAGGATTTCAGAAGTATGTATTTTAGGAAGAAATACACAAGGAATAATATTAATAAGAACTACTTCTAAAGAAAAAGTAGTAGCTTTACAAAAAGTGAACGAATCTATTTTAGATTAATTAATTCTATAAGTATATATACATATATATATATATGGTAATAAATTAACAAGTTGTTATGTACAACTATATTATTTTGAGAATGATAAAATTATTAATTTTGTTGTTTATGCATAATAATTGTATTTAACAAAAATTATTATGTTTATTTTTATTAGTTAAAACGAAAAAAGTATAGGTATATGTTATATGAATGATAGGTTATTTGTAACTAAGCGAAGTGGTAGAAAAGAAATAATTAGTTTAAAAAAAATTAATCAAATATTAAATTGGGCTGCAAATGGTTTAAATAAAATTTCTTTGTCTAAAGTTATATCTCGTTCTAAAATACAGTTTTATAATGGCATACAAACCATTAAAATACATGAAATAATGATAAAATCATCTGCAGATTTAATTACAGAAGATGCTTCTGACTATCAGTTTTTAGCTGCTAGATTAACTATTTTTTATCTTAGAAAAAAGGCATATGGTCAATTTCATCCACCTTCATTATATGATCATGTGATAAATATGGTAAAAAAAGGGAAATACGATAAGCATTTATTGGAAGATTATTCTATAGATGAATATTTAGTTATGGATTCATGTATAGATCATTATAGAGATATGAATTTTTCATATGCAGCTGTTAAACAATTAGAAGGAAAATATTTAATTCAAAATAGAATTACTGGTAAGATTTATGAAAGCGCTCAGTTTTTATATATGCTAATAGCAGCTTGTTTATTTTCTACTTATCCTAAAATTAATAGAATGACATACATTAAGAAGTTTTATAACGCTATTTCTACGTTTAAAATTTCTTTGCCTACTCCTATTATGTCAGGAGTGAGAACTCCAATACGTCAATTTAGTTCTTGTGTTTTAATAGAATGTGCTGATAGTCTTGATTCTATTAATTCTACAGCTAGTGCTATCGTAAAGTATGTTTCTCAAAGAGCTGGTATTGGAATAAATGTAGGAAGAATTCGTGCTATAGGTAGTTCTATTAGAAATGGAGAAACGTTTCATACTGGTTGTATTCCATTTTATAAATATTTTCAAAGTGCAATTAAGTCTTGTTCTCAAGGTGGAGTAAGGGGAGGAGCAGCTACGCTATTTTATCCTATTTGGCATTATGAAGTAGAAAGTTTATTAGTTTTAAAAAATAATAGAGGAATTGAAGAAAATAGAGTTCGACATGTAGATTATGGAGTGCAAATAAATAAATTAATGTATGAGAGGATTTTATCTGGAAAAAATATTACATTATTTAGTCCTTCAGATGTTCCAGATTTATATAATTCTTTTTTTTGTGATCAAAAAAAGTTCAAAACATTATATTTAACATATGAAAAAGATAAAAATATAAGGAAAAAGTGTGTAAAAGCTACTGATTTATTTTCTTTAATTTTAAATGAAAGAACTTCGACTGGTAGAATTTATATTCAGCATGTAGATCACTGTAATTCACATAGTCCTTTTAATTCTGATAAAGCTCCTATTCGTCAATCTAATTTATGTTTAGAGATATTATTACCTACTAAACCTTTAAATGATTTAAATGACGAAAATGGAGAAATAGCATTATGTACATTATCTGCATTTAATTTAGGAAAAATAAAAAAAATAGAGGATTTAGAAGATATAGCAAATATTACTGTAAGAGCTTTAGATGCTTTATTAGATTATCAAAATTATCCTATTATTGCTGCTAAAAATAGTGCAATAGGAAGAAGAGCTTTAGGTATTGGAGTGACTAATTTTGCATATTATCTTGCAAAAAATAATGTTCGATATTCTGACGGTAGTGCTAATAAATTAACTCATAATACTTTTGAAGCTATTCAATATTATTTACTGCGTGCTTCTTCTAATCTAGCAAAAGAAAAAGGTCCATGTAGTTTGTTTCACGAAACTAATTATTTTAAAGGTTTATTACCAATAGATACGTATAAAAAAAGTGTAGATGAAATATGTAATGAACCATTAAAGTTTAATTGGGAATCTTTAAGAAAAAAAATAAAAAAATATGGATTAAGAAATTCTACTCTATCAGCGTTAATGCCATCAGAAACATCGTCTCAAATTTCTAATTCTACTAATGGAATAGAAGCTCCAAGAGGATTTATTAGTATTAAAACTTCAAAAGATGGAATATTAAAACAAGTTGTACCAGATTATGAAAAATTAAAAAATAAATATGAATTATTATGGAGTATACCTAATAATCTTGGGTATTTAAAATTAGTTAGTATTATGCAAAAATTTATAGATCATAGTGTTTCTACTAATACTAATTATGATCCAGAATTATTTTTAAATGGAAAAATTCCTATAAGGCATTTATTGAAAGATTTATTAATTGCTTACAAATTTGGTTTAAAAACTTTATATTATCAAAATACACGTGATAGAGCAGGAGAACTTGAATTAAATAATAAAAAAAATTCTGATTTTTTTGATCATTGTGATAATGGCGCATGTATTATATAGAGTATAATTTATGTTGTTTTTAGTAGCATATATTTATTCTTTAAGATGATGTTTAAACATATAATTGGTTATTAATTTTATGAAATATTCTACTTTTTCAAAAAAAAACAACAATCAGTTAAAGGAACCAATGTTTTTTGGGCAATCTGTCAATATTTCTAGATATGACCAACAAAAATATGAAATTTTTGAAAAAATAACAGAAAAACAGTTATCTTTTTTTTGGAGACCAGAAGAAATTGATTTATCTAGAGATAAAATTGATTTTGAAAAGTTATCTAAACAGGAAAAACATATATTTTTAAGTAATCTAAAATATCAAACTTTATTAGATTCAATTCAAGGAAGAAGTCCTAATGTTGCTTTTTTACCAATAGTATCTATTCCAGAGTTAGAAACTTGGATAGAAACGTGGTCTTTTTCAGAAACAATTCATTCTAGATCGTATACTCATATTATTCGAAATATTACTAATAGTCCTTCCAGTATATTTCAGGATATTATTGTTAATAAACATATTATAAATAGAGCTATAGATATTTCGCGTTATTATGATGAGTTAATAACAATGACTCATTACTGGCAGATTTTAGGAGAAGGAAAACATATTATTAATAATAAAATGTTAAAAGTTAGTTTAACTGAATTAAAAAAAAAATTATATTTATGTTTAGTTAGTGTAAATGTATTAGAATCTATAAGATTTTACGTTAGTTTTGCGTGTTCTTTCGCTTTTGCAGAGAGAAAGTTAATGGAAGGTAATGCTAAAATAATTAGGCTTATAGCTAGAGATGAATCGTTACATCTAACTGCTACTCAGTATATAATTAATATTATATCAAAATTTGATATGCATGAAGGTATGCATAAAATTGCTAGTTCATGTAAAAATGAATGTTATTTAATTTTTAAAAATGCAGCTAATCAAGAAAAAATTTGGGCAAAATATTTATTTAAAAACGGTTCAATGTTAGGATTAAATACTAGTATATTATGTCAATATATTGAATATATAACTAATATTAGAATGAAATCAGTTGGTTTAAAAACAATATTTCCTACTTGTTCTAATCCTCTTCCATGGATTAATTCTTGGTTAATGTCGGATAATGTACAAGTAGCACCTCAAGAGGCAGAAATAAGTTCGTATTTAGTAGGACAAATCGATTCTAATTTAAGTAGTAATGAATTTAAAAATTTTAAATTATAAAATATTAATTAATTATCTGTAATAAAATCCAAATAATTGTATTAAATATTTATACTTATATATATTTTGTATTTATTTAGATAAATATAATAGTAAGTGTATTTATTTTTTATTAAAAAAAAACTTTTTATTAAAAATAAATGATTATTGTATAGAAAAGTATATCTAATTCGTTATCTATATTTTATAGAAATTTTTTTTAAACATATATTAATTAAATTATTTTTAATTTAAATATGATTGAATTACTGTTATAGCTGTTGTGTATACAATATCTTGTATTGAGGATCCTCTAGAAAGATCATTTACTGGTTTTTTTAATCCTTGTATTATTGGTCCTATAGAAATTAAATTATTAGATTGTTGAACTGCTTTATATACAACATTTCCAGTATTTAAATCTGGAAAAATAAATATAGTTGCTTTTCCAGATACTAGAGAATGTGGAATTTTTATTTTTCCTATTTCATAGTTTATGGCTGCATCATATTGAATTGGACCTTCAATAATAATATCAGGATGACTTTTTTTTACTATCTGTATAGATTTTTTTATTATTTCAACAGAGCAGCCTTTTCCTGAATTACCAGTAGAATAAGAAATCATCGCTATAATAGGGGTTATTTTAAATTTTTTTGCAGTGTTAGCTGATTGTATAGCTATTTCTGCTAATTGATATTCGTTTGGTGAAATATTAATAGCACAATCTGCGAAAATTAGTACTTTTTCTTTAAATAACATAAAGAAAATAGATGATATTAAAGAATTTTCTTTATTTTTTTTAATTAATTGAAATGGTGGTATCAGTGTATTGGCAGTAGTTTGTTTTATTCCTGCTACAATACCATCAATTTCGTTGTTTTCTAGCATTAAAGTAGATAAAACCATATTGTTTTTTATATAATGATTAGCTTTTTCTATGTTCATTCCTTTATGTTTACGTAATTGAATTAAACGTGTTATATATTTTTTTCTTATAACATTAGGATTAATTATTTTTATTCTTTTATTAATTGAAATATTCATTGTTGACGCAGTTTTATATATTTTATTTGGATCTCCTAGTAATATGCAAGAAGCTATGTTTTTTTTAGTACAAATATTTGCGGATTGTATTATTTTTTTTTCTTCTCCCTCTGTATATAGAATAGTTTTTTTTAAATTAGAACATATTTTTTTTAAAAAATATTTAAATTCTATAGCAGAAAATTTAAATGGTAGGGTTTTATTTTTTTTTGTATTATTTATATGTACAATTTTTTGCAGATAAATAGAAATATTTTTTTTTATATTCTTTATGCGAATAGTATTTAGATTTATTTTTTTTAATTTTATGTTTTTTAGTTTAGATATTAGTTCAGGCGTATTCATTTCTGAATATAAAAAAGAAGGATTTTTATTAAATTTTTTGAAATAGTAATGTTGTATGTATAAACTATTTCTTTTGTTAGTATTTAGTAATAGAATAACAGATTCATTTAATTTTTTACATAAGTCATTTATATGAATTCTATTTTTTAAATCGAGAATAAATAATGTATTCATTTGACATGCATGATTTAGTGGGATTTTTTCATTTTCTGAAATAGTTATAGAATTTATAGATATGAGATTTATGTTTTTAATATTCATTTTTTTAATATGTAGTATTGAACATATCTTTTTTAAAGAAATAGAGAATAATTGAATATTCCAAGGTATAAAAGAAATATTTTTACATATTGATAATTTTTGAATTTTATTTATAAAATTACTGATTTTTATTTTTTTATTTTTATTATTATTGATTAGATTTTTAATATTGTTAGGATTGTTTATTTTATTAATAACTAATGCTTGTACTTTAATTTTATTATTATTTTGTATTATATTATTAATATAATCTATTTTTTCTTCAATATGATTTGAATTATTTTTTTTAAAATCTGTAACAAAAATAACGTTAGTTTTTATTTCATTAGCGATCTTTAGATTTAATTCAATATTTGTATTATCTAGATATTTGTTTTCTTCAATTCCTTCTATTAAAAAAAATTTTTTTTTAGTTTTATTATTTCTATATTTTTCATATATTTTTTCTATAAAATCAGAAAAATTTTTTTTTATTTTTAAATCAGTAATTTTATTTATAAGAATAGAATTTATGGTAGCGGATAATTTATTTTGTTTTATTATTAGCGTAGTTAAAGATGAATTTTCTTTGTTTTTTTTAATTAAGAAAGGTTTTAAAAAAATAGAAGAGCAATTTTTTTCTTTGATAGACTTAATGAGTCCTAGACTTATAGTTGTTAAACCAACATCATATCCTATCGGTATTAACATAATAGTATTATTCATATTTTTAATTTTAATTTTAAGTGAGATTTAAATATGTGATATTATTTTAGCTGTTTCTTGAGCAATAGCTATTTCTTCTTCTGTTGGGATAACTAGTATAGGAATACTAGTATTTTTATTAATAAATCGCGGTTTTTTAGTATTTTTTTGATTGTTGTATTTATTATCAATGAATAAACCTATTAGAGATAATCTTGAAATAGTTAATTTTCTTACTAAAGAAGAGTTTTCTCCTATTCCTCCAGTAAAAACAACAGCATGTAATTTTCCTTTAATAGCACAGGTGTATCCGCTAATATATTTAGCTAGTCTATAACAAAAAATATCTACAGAATTTTTAGCATTGTTATCAATAAAGTAATTTTTTTCAGAATAACGGAAATCACTAGTTTTTTTATTTATAGCTTTAATTCCAGATTGTAAAGTTAGTATATTATAAATATCATGTATTTTTATTTTTAAATTTTCATGCATATAAAATATTATAGCTGGGTCTATATCTCCACTTCTAGTTCCCATTACTAAACCTTCTAGAGGAGTTAATCCCATAGAAGTATCTACACTTTTTCCTTGACAAATTGCTGTTATAGAACATCCTCCACCTAAATGACAAGTAATAATATTTAAAGTATTTTTAGGTTTTTTTAACATTATAGTAGCTTTTTTATATACATAACTATGACTAATTCCATGTGCTCCATAACGTCTTATTTTTTCTTTTTTATAAAAATGGTAAGGAATAGCATACATATGTGCTATTTTCGGGATAGTTTGATGGAATGATGTATCAAAAACAGCAATGTTTTTAGTAGAAAGAGAAGGAAGTATACTCATAGATAATTGTATTCCTAATAGATTAATAGGATTATGTAAAGGAGCAAAGCAAGACATATTCTTTATATTTTGTATTACTAAATCATTTATAAATACAGCATTTTTTGTTTCATTTCCACCATGAACTACCCGATGGGATATAAATTTAAGATTATTCAAAATATTACTATGTTTCAATATAATTTTAGAAAATATAAAATGTAATGCAGTTTTATGATTACTATATTGTTTTAAATTATGTTTATGATAATTTTTATATGTTTTCCAAGAAATAGAAGGATTTTGTAAGGTTAAACAATCTGCTAAACCAAAAATATGTTTTTCATTGTTATATATATCTATAATAGAAAATTTTATAGAAGAACTTCCACAATTAAGAACGAGAACAAGTATTTTTTTCATAGTGGTCTAATATTATATAATTAAGTATAAAATGATGTGTATTATGGTAATTAACTATTTTTTAGAATTTTAAAATAGAAAAATTATTATTTTTTATACATAATACATATATACACATATTATTAAAAAAATAAGTAAATTTAAAATTTTTGAATATATGAAACAAATTTTTATATACTGTTAACAGTAATATAATGATTTTAGTTTAATTAGTTAAATATAAGTATAAGTAATAAAAAAATATTTTTTTGAAATGAATAATAATTTTTAAATGTAGATTTTTCATTTAAAAAGATATATATATATTTAATATATATTTGATTAGTTTTTACATAAATAAATATTAAATTCATTATAATACAATTATTTTAATACTTATTACATTATTGTTTGAATATAGAATTAAAAAAAAATTAAACAAAATTGTAAAATATTTAGTAGTTTAAAATGAGTATGTATATATATATTTTGAATTTCATTCAATACAATGTGATTTTTTAATAAATTAAAAAGTTGTTTTTTTTAATGTTAATAATTTAGTGAAAACTCGTTTTTTTTTGTTCAATAGTATGTATTTGTATTTTTATTAGTTCACTTATAGGGTCATCTGGACATTTTTCGATAAAATAATTTAAGTCTTGCAGTGATGCATTATAACATTCTAGTTGAGCGTAAATTAATCCTCTATCGCGAATTTCATATGGATTATTTGGATTTATTTCAAGTAATACATTACTTGTATTTAATGCTAATTCCATTTTTTTCTCTTCTATTAAAGAAGTTTTAAGGGTATTTAATAATTTTTTTAAAATTGAAATAGGAGTTGATTCTTTTAAATCTGACTTTTTTAGTTCAGATGTTGGGCTAATATTTCCTTTTATCCACATATCTAATGTACGACGATCTATAGTTTCTCCATTTAGCGGATTAAAAAAACATATAGATTTATTTACATGAAAGTATTTTAAAATTAATTGAGTAGGAAATAATATAGGAGTTAACGTTAAGTTAATTTCTTTTGCAAGATGCATGAGTAATATTCCTAACGATAAAGCTATTCCTTGACGTGTTTTTAGTACTTTATCCATCCATAACATATCGGATAGTTGGTATTTTTTTTTCGCTCCTCCAAATTTCCATCGAAAAAAAAATAAATCTAGTAATTTTTTTACTTGAAGTTCATTTGTTACTTCTACTGAAACGTATATTTTTGCTTCTTCTATTTTATTTTTTAAATCAGATAATACATATGAGGAAGGAAAATCTTTATCTATTTTTTTAAATGCGTCAATAATAGTATGAAAAAGTGATGATTTAGAGAAATCAATATTTGAAAATGATAACATTTTTTTCCTAATAAGAGTAATATGTAGTTATTTTCAATTATTATTAAATTTTAAAGGTAATTTAATAAAATGTGGTTTTTTTTATTTAAATAAATGTAATAATTTGTAATTATGAATTATAATTAATGTGTTTATTATATTGTATATATGGTTTATTTCCAATAGTTATTCTATAGTTTCCTCCATAATCTTTATAAGATTGAACATGTAAAAAACCTTTTTTTTTTAATATTTGTTTTACTTGATTTTTCTGTTGAAATCCATGTTCAATAATGATCCATCCTTTAGAATGTAAATATTTTTTTGCATTATTGATAATTATATTTATATATCCTAATCCCATATTAGGAGAATATAGTGCTATTTTTGGTTCAAAAGATAGTTCTTTATTACGATTTTTGAATTCTTTTTTATTTATATAAGGAGGATTACTTACAATCATATGAAATTTTTTTTTTATATTAGAAAACCAATTACTAATGAAGAATGTAGTGTTGTTAATATGAAGTTTTTTAGAATTATATTTTGCCATGAGAATAGCATTTTTGTTTATATCTACTCCTGTAACAAAATAATTATTATTCATGCTTGCAATAGATATAGCAATATTTCCGCATCCAGTACCTAGGTCTAGTATTGTAGCTTTTTTATTTCCTAGAAGAAATATTGCTTTTTCTACTAAAATTTCTGTATCTGGCCTAGGTATTAAGGTATATTTAGATATATGAAAATTAAGGGACCAAAATTCTTTTTTTTTGGTAATATAAGCTATAGGTTCTAGTAAATATCTTCGTATAAGTAATTTTTTTAAATGTTTTATTTCTTTACATGTTAATTTTTTTTTTTCATGAAATATAATATATTCTTTATTTATTTTTAATACATACATTATCAGTAGTTTTGAATCTAGTTGTGCAGAATGAATGTTAGATAATTTTATAGTAGATTTTTGAATCCATTGTTTTATATTCATAACTTTTGTTCAGATAAAGAATGTAGAATATTAGTGTTATATTGTTCTTGTAGTGGTTGGATAAGTAAGTCTAGTTTTCCATTCAAAATTTCATTTAAAGAATATAAACTTAAATTTATTCGGTGATCAGTAACTCTATTTTTATGAAAATTATAAGTTCTATTTCTATCAGATCTTTCTCCGGTTCCTAGTAAATTTTTTCTAGTCAATGCATTTTTTTTATTTTTTCTTTCTTGTTCTAAGGCGTTAACTCTAGCTGTTAATATAGATAAAGCTTTTGCTTTATTTTTATGTTGAGATCGTTCATCTTGACATTCTACTGTTTGTCCGGTTGGAATATGTGTAATTCTAATAGCTGAATCTGTTGTATTAACGTGTTGACCTCCTGCTCCGGATGAACGAAAGGTGTCTATTTTTAGATCTTTTGTTTTAAGATCTATTCTTTTAGATTTAGGTAATTCAGGCATTATAGCAACAGTACAAGTAGAAGTATGTATACGACCTTGTGATTCTGTTTTAGGAATTCGTTGAACTCTGTGTCCTCCAGATTCAAATTTTAATTTTCCAACTACTCCTTTTCCTTTTATTCTAGCTATTATTTCTTTAAATCCTCCTTGTTCTCCTTCGCTGATATGAATAATATTTGTTTTCCATAGGTATAAATCTGCATATTTTGCGTACATTTTAAATAAATCACCAGCAAATATAGCTGCTTCATTTCCTCCAGTAGCTGCTCTAATTTCTATAAAACAACTATGTTCATCGTTAGGATTTTTAGGTATTAGTAATACTTTTATTTTTTTTTCTATTTGAATACAAATTTTTTTTAATTTTTTTAATTCAGATTCAGCTATTGATTTTAGTTCTTGGTCATTTAACAATAGTTTAGTTTTTTTTATTTCTTTTAATGTTTTCTTCCAAGTTAAGAAGTTTTCTATTAAATTCGAAATATTAACATATTCTTTGGATATTTTTTTAAAATGTTGTTGATCTTGAATAACATTTACATCAGATAGCATAATTTCTAATTCATAATAACGTTTTTTTATTTCTTCTAGTTTTTTTATTATAGAAGGATGCATCGTTTTTATATACCTTGTATTTTATTGTAAGTAATTTAATTAAATTTTATTTAGTACAATTTTTTTTATTGATCTTAGTGGGTTAATTTTAAAAAAAATATATATGAACATATATAATATATATTTTTATATTTTACAAATTTCAAAACTTTTTTTGAAAAGTAATTATGTTTTTTTAATTCAATTAAAAAAAATTTTAAATTTTTTTTAAAATAAAATAAATAATAAATAGGTAATACAGTATTTTAAAAACATTATTGACATGTAATTTTATCTAAACATGAATAAAATTATTATAAATTTGTCATAATGTTTTATGATATAAAATATTGTATACGATATTTTATATTAGTAATATATTTTATGTTTAATTATAAAAAATGACGTTTTATTATATATGGTTTAAGTTTATTTATATTTTTTTTATAAGTGTTTAATTCTACATAAATAGATAAAAGTAAAATTTTTAGTTTTACATAGAAAGTTAATAAAAAAATTGTTTTGTAGTTTGAATAATCAAAATAATTTTTTCAGTAGAGTGAAAAAATAAATAAATACTAGTTTAAACATAAAGAGGTTTTATGTCTGAAATGAAATTATTTTCTGGGAATTCTATTCCAAATTTAGCTAACTCAATTGCTTTATGTTTATATACTACATTAGGACGCGCTGTAGTTAGTAAATTTAGTGATGGAGAAATTAGTGTTGAAATTAATGAAAATGTAAGAGGTAATGATGTTTTTATAATTCAGTCTACTTGTTTTCCTACTAATGATCATTTTATGGAATTAGTTGTTATGGTGGATGCATTAAGGAGAGCTTCAGCAGGAAGAATCACAGCAGTAATGCCTTATTTTGGGTATTCTAGACAAGATCGTAGGGTTCGTTCTGCTCGAGTTCCTATAACAGCTAAAGTAGTAGCTGATTTTTTATCTAACGTAGGAGTAGATAGAGTGTTAACTGTTGATTTGCACGCAGAACAAATACAAGGTTTTTTTGATATTCCAGTAGATAATGTTTTTGGAAGTTTAGTTCTTTTAGAAGATATTGTTAAAAAACAGTTAAATAATCCTATAGTTGTTTCACCAGATATAGGAGGAGTGGTACGTGCTAGAGCTGTTGCTAAGTTATTAAATGATGTAGAAATGGCTATTATTGACAAAAGACGTCCTAATACTAATTTATCTCAAGTTATGCATATAATAGGAGATGTATCAAATAGAGATTGTGTATTAATAGATGATATTATTGATACAGGAGGGACTTTATGTAAAGCTGCTAAGGCATTAAAGGAAAGAGGAGCTAAGCGTGTTCTTGCTTATGCTACTCATCCTATATTTTCTGGACAAGCTTCATCAAATTTAGAAAAATCTCTGATAGATGAAGTTGTTGTATGCGACACAATTCCTCTAACGGAAAAAATAAAAAAAATTAATAAAGTTCGTACTTTAACGTTATCTGCTATGTTAGCAGAAGCTATTCGTAGAATTAGTAATGAAGAATCTATTTCCGAAATGTTTGAACATTAATTAATTTTTTTAGTAAAACTGATTATTAATTGTATTAAATAATATATTGATATAGAAAAATACTTTTAATAATTTTTAATAGATATACGTATTATTTAGATTTTCATGAAAAATCATTTAAAACAATAGCATAAATAAACTTTTTATTTTATAGAAAATTTTATTAATAATAATATAACTATATTTATATTAATAAAAACTAATATTATTAATTAATGTAAATTAATATTCGTTTTATAATATATGAAACATATTGTTATTATTATTTTTTTATAACTTAAAAATATTGTGTTTTAATAAAAATTAATATTTTTTTTATAAAATAATTAAAATAAGGTATTAGTATAGATTGTTTATAACAATGACTTGTACTAAAAGAAGTAAAAGTATTTAATACAAAAATTAAAATAGAAATTAATATTGTTCCTTTTATAAATCCAAATGCTAATCCTAACATTTTGTTTGTTTGACCACAGCCTAATTGGAGAATAAATTCTGTTAAAATATATTTAGAGCATGATTCAAGTGTTATTATTATGATAAATAAGAGAAAACACATAATAAAATTTTTTAAAATTTTATTATGTATACTAATAAAGTGTTTAGAAAAAAAAGAATAATAATTTATAGAAATATAGATACTTGTAATCCAAAAAAAAATAGATAATATTTCTTGAAAAAAACCTTTTAAAAAACTTATTAAGCAAGAAATAAATAATGTTAATATAATTAAGTAGTCTACTAATACCATAATATTTTTCCGTTTAGTTGGTTTAGCATATTAAAACTAGTTAATATTAATATTTATTATGTAAATTTTAGATGGTATATTTTTAATATTATTGATATAAATAACTTATAAATGTAATTTACTATATATAAAAATATTAATTTAAATGAAGTATAAGATGCAGAAATAATTATAAATTTTTATTGTTATTATTTGAAATTCAATTTAATTAAATTGAATTTATGAAATAACTATAAGTTTTAAAATAAAATTATTTTTTTGGAAAATATTAAAATTTATTTTTAAATTCATATGTTGCATTGTTTAAATCATTCAACATTCTCATAAAAAATTGAATATATAAAGAATATTAACAATAATATATGCGTAAATTTATTTTTGTATAATTTATAATTCGTTTTATTTACATATAAAATAAAAATTTTAACTATATTTAATAGACTATAAAATTATTATATTAAATGGTAAATCGTTATATATAAAAATAAATAGTATATATATTTTTTTAAATGATTTAATTTTATCAAAAATAAATTTTTAGATTTTTATAGTGTTTTACGATTTTTATATTTATAAAACATATTTATAAATAATAAAGCATTATTTATACATACAAATTTAGAGTATCTTTTATAAGATATAAAATAGTTAATAATTATAAATTATAATAGATTAATCAAAATTTGTGGATATATTCCTAAAATTATAATCATTAAAGAAAAAAAACATATAATTGATTGTGAACTGTAGATAATATAGTTTGTTTTTTTATTTTTTGAATTTGTAAAAGTGTTTGATTTTTCTTTATTTTTAATAAAAAGAGTTTTTATTATTCTTATATAATAATATAAACTAATAACTGTTCCAAAAATAGTTCCTATAGTTAACCACCATGATTGATTATTTATTGCTAGCAAGAAAATAAATATTTTATTTATAAATCCTATAGTAAAGGGTATTCCAGCAGAAGATAAAAGAGCGATAGTAAAAGCTATAGTTAATAATGGATATTTCCAAAACAATCCAGAATAAGAATATAAATTTTTTTCAGACTTATTTTTTTGATCTTTTTCTATTACACAAATAGTTCCGAAAATAATAATATTACTTAATGTATATCCTATAATATAAAGTAGTATACTTTCTATAGAAAAAGTATACGTGTCGCTTTTTAGTAAAATAAATGGAATAAGTAAATAACCAAAATGAGAGATAGAAGCATAACCTAATAACCTTTTTATATTTTTTTGAAAAATAGCTAGAGAGCTTCCAATAGTTATAGAAAAAAAAGATAGAGTTTTTAATATTAGTATCAGGAAGTGTAATTTTACATTTATTAGCAATAAATATAATTTAATTATAATAAATAAAAAAGTTGTTTTAAAGGAAGTAGAATAATACATTAGAGAAGGCATAGGAATTGATTCATATAGATCTGGGGTTAAGAAATAAAATGGAAAGATAGATAATTTTAATAAAATAGATATAAAAATTATAAAAAATCCGCTTATAACAATTAATTCTTCTTTATGTGAATTAAAAGTTATCATTTGTTGAATTTCTTTGAAATGAAATTCACCAATTATAGAATAAATTAGTGTTATTCCTAGCAATAAAATTGAAGATGATATAGTAGAAAAAATAATATATTTCCAAGAAGATTCTATTAAATTTTTTTTATGTGTATTACATGCTAGCAATCCGCAAAATGGGATAGAAATTAGTTCTGTAGCTACAAATAAAGAAATCATATTTGAAGATATATTTAACATTAAGCATCCTAATGTAGATAATAGTAATAAAATATAAAATTCTTCTTTTTTAAAGATATTTTGGTGCAACCATGTGTAGGAAAACATGCAAATTATAATTGTAGTACACAAAATTATATTATTTATAATTAAAGATATTTGAGTTATTTTAAATAAGTTAGAAATATTAGCAGGAATATTATTATTATTAATACAAGTAGATGTAATTAAAGATATTATTAATCCTAATATAGTAATAAAGAAAGATAATTTATGATTTCTTTTAATTGAAATACATATTATTGATATTAGTATAGTTAAGAATAGTATAGAATACGGCATAAATAAAAAAAATATATTATTTAACATATAGAATGCAACCTTGTAAATATTAATTATACACATTTAATATGTGTATAATAAATTTTTTAAAATTTTATTTAAAGGGTAAGAAGAAATATATCCTATAGTTTTAGGACATAAACCTATAATTATTATTAACAGTATTAAAATTATAGTTTGTATTTTTATAAATTTCTTTTTATGAAAATCGGTATAAAAATGTAGAGATGTTCCAAAATACATATTATATATGATATACATGGAGTATGTAGTAGCTATAACAAGACCAATAGAAATTCCAATAGATAATACATGGCAATGTTTAAAACTTCCTAGTAAAATTAATAGTTCTCCCACAAAATTTCCAGTTCCTGGAATGCCTAAATTAGCTAGTAAAAAAAATAAAAAGCTTCCGGATATCCATTTTTTACAACAGTCTGCTATTTTTATTTTTTTTAAGTTATAAGTGTTAAACTGAAAATATAAACATTGAATTAAAATTAATAATCCTGATGTAGACAGCATATTTGATATTGTATAAATAATTAATCCTTTATAAGATGTAATATTAAATAGATATGCTCCGATAAGCATGATGCCAGCATGAGATATAGAAGTGTAAGAAATAATTTTTTTTATGTTTTTTTGTCTAATAATTAAAAAAGATCCGTAAAAAAAAGTAAATAATCCTAATAATATTGCGTATTTAGAAATATAAATTGAAGTTGTAGGAAATAAAGAAATATTAAAACGTAATATTCCGTATAAAGAAGTTTTTAATACTACACTGACTAAGTCAATAGAAGAACTAGTTGGAAAACTTTTTTGTAAATCAGGTAACCATCCATGAAAAGGAATAATCGGCATTTTAACAATAAAAGGAATAAAAAAACCCATCATAATAAAAAATTCTGTCCAAAATGTTAATTTGATATTTTTTAAAATATTGTAATCAAAGGTCAGTATGTGAGAATCATTATAATTTATTACAACTAAATGTATAATTGCAACAAGCATTAATAAACTAGATAATTGAGAGTAAATTAAAAATTTATTTGCAGAATTAGTTCTATTATTAATACATAATGAAGAATTTCCCCAAAAAATAGTGACAAAATAAATAGGTAATAATATTAGTTCCCAAAAGCAAAAAAATAAAAATAAATCTATAGATAAAAATATACCTATAGTACAACTTAATATACATAATAGATTAGAGTAAAACATTCCTGTAGATTTATCGAGTTCATTCCAATGACAAAAAATAGAAAATATTCCTAATAATCCAGTTGTTACTAACATTAAAATAGATAATCCATCAAGGGCTAAATGGAAATTTATTCCTAATTGTGGAATCCATGGAGTACAGTATTCATAATTCCAAAAAGAATGGTGTAAATAATGTAGATGATGAATATAAAATTCAGAATATAGTATTTTACAAGTGATTAATAGTAGAGCAGTGGTTGTAAATAAAGCTATCCAACGTGGAAATTTAATATTGTAAAATGAAGATAAATAACATAATATACTTCCTAAAAATGGAAGTATGATTAACACATTAAGTAACATTTTTATAGCCTATTAGTATGATATTTTATAGTGAATTATACAAATTAATTATTAAATTTATAAATTTTTATAGATAAGTTGTACATAAAAAGTTATGAATATAAAGTAAATAAGTCGTGCTTGTCATGATAAGAAATATGTACCAACGTATGTATCCTGAAGATATTTGTAAAAATAAATTATTTGTTTTTTTTAATATTTTAACAGGAAAAGTGCAAATTATTGATATGGGATCATATCTTAATTTTGAAGTTATAAAAAAAAATGGCTTTACTAATATATAAGTATATATTTTTTCAAGTCCAATTTGTGTATAGAATAATTTTTTAAAATTACTTACTAATGTAGAGCTTAAAAGTTTTTTAGAAAAAATATTATTTGATCCCCATAAAAAATATGCGCATAAAATACCAAAAATACAAAATATACTAGACACTATTTCTAATATACTTTTTTTATTATCAAAAATATTTGTAGTATAGTAAAATTGAGTTACATTACAAATGATTAAATAACCAATAACAGTAGAACATATTGCTAATATTAGTAATGGAAGATCATGTATTAGTGTCATTCTTTTTTTGTATAAATTTATTGATTGATTACTGTGGAACAAAATAAAAAACATTCTAAATGTATAAAGAGAAGTTAAAAAAATACTTGAAAATCCTAATAATAAAAATAAAGTGTGTTGTTGATTTAATAACGCATACAAAATAAGTTCTTTACTGTAAAAACCAGATGTAATGATAGGAAAAGATACTAAAGAACTACTTCCAATTAGAAAAAAAACATATAATAATAGTGGTTTTTTCTTTATAGATCCTAGTTTAAATATATTTTTTTCACCATTGTTTAAATTAATTAATGATCCTGCTGATAAAAATAGTAAAGCTTTAAAAAAAGCATGATTAATTAAGTGTAAGAAAGCAGCGTTCCATGCTTGTATTCCAAGAGATAAAAACATGTAACCTAGTTGACTAATAGTAGAGTATGCTAAAATTTTTTTTATATCTTTTTCAAATAAAGCACAAAAACTAGATAAAATTAAAGTAACGACTCCAATTATACTAATAATTTCTAACGTTTTTGGACATAAACACAGTAAGATATGAGTTCGAATAATTAAATATACTCCTGCTGTTACCATGGTAGCTGCATGAATTAAAGCTGAAACAGGAGTTGGTCCTACCATAGCTTTAGATAACCAAATGTGCAGTGGTACTTGTGCAGATTTTCCGATAGATCCGATTAATAAACAGAAAGATAAAATATACAAGTTAAAAGAGCTTATTATTGACCAATTGTGAAAATGAATAGATTTTATTTTTATCAATTCAAAATTTAAAGTTCCAAAAATATAGTGTGTTATTAATATAGAAAATAGAAGAAAAATATCACTAGTTCTAGTAATTAAAAAAGTTTTTATTGAATTTATTCCATTTTCTATTTTAGAATTGTAAAATCCAATAAGTAAAAAAGAAAATAGTCCAACTACTTCCCATCCAATATACATGAGTAATAGGTTGTTAGATAATATCAGTAAAATCATTCCAGAAATAAAAAAATTGATGTATGCAAAAAAAGAAAATTTATTTTTTTTAAATTCCATATATGATATTGAATAGGTATAAACTAAAGTTCCTATGATTGTAATTAGCATTAACATTGATAGTGAAAATTGATCTAAAAACAAACCATTAAATAAATTATAAGAATTCAAGTTAAAATCAAATATTGTCAATACTGGGTAGTTAAAATTTTCTAATAGATTTTTTTGAATAAATATTTTGTATGTATAAATAGTAGATAGTAAGGATAAAATCAATCCTGAAATACCAAAAGCATGATTTATTTTATATGAAAATGTTTTTTTGAAAACAGTTAATAATAAAAAAGAAATTACTGGAGATAAGATTGTTAAATATATAATATGGTTCATTTTTTTATCTCATTTAATAAATCAATATTTAATGTTTTATGAATACGATATAATTGTAATAAAAGAGCTAGTCCAATAACTGAATCGGTAGCAGCACAAGTAAGAGTGACAAGAAAGAATATTTGTCCATTTATATCATCCCAGTAAGAACTTAAAATAGCTATAGATAGTCCTGTGGCACTTAGTATGATTTCTATACTAATAAGAGTAAATAGTGCATTTTTTCTAATTATTATTCCTGTTATTCCTAAAAATAATAATATAAATGAAAAAGATAGACTATTAAAAAGAGAAATCATTTTTTTTCCTCATTTTAAATTGAATACTATATTTTTAGTTATTTATAATATTAAAATAAATTTTTTTCTATGTATAAAGAAACAATTAAAGCAGATAATAAAAGTATAGATATTAGTTCTACTAATACTATATAATTAGTAAATAAATTACCTCCTATTAACTGAGTATCAACAATACTAATATGTATGTTCTTATTATTAAATGTATTAAAAATAGGATTTAATGTTTTTTTTAATATTATAAAAATAATAAATAAACCTATAAAAAGATAAATTTTTTTGAAATAAGTAAGGTTTAGATCCGAAATATGTTTAATATTAAGCATCATAATTATAAAAATGAATAAGACCATAACAGCTCCAGCGTATATGATTATTTGAACTGAAGCAGCGAAAAAAGAACCGAATAAAAATAATATACTTGATATACATAAAAGAGAACAAAGAAGATATATTATTGCGTAAATTGGATTTTTTTGAAATATAGTTAATAGAGTTGAGATAATTGAGCATGTTGCTAATAAGTAAAATAATATTTGCATATGGTTTTCTCTTAGGGTAGCAAACTATGAATATCTACACAGGTTTTTTTTTTAGAATGTTGACTAGAATATTCTTTTTCTTCATGAAGTTGCACTCCAGAGACATTATAAAAATTATAATGTTTATTTTTTCCTGTTCCAGATATCAATAAGTTTTCTTTTTCATAAATTAAATCTTTTCTATCGTATTCAGCTAGTTCAAAATCTGGAATTAACTGAATAGCAGTTGTTGGACATGCTTCTTCACATAATCCACAAAATATACAACGAGAAAAGTTAATTCTAAAAAATTTTGGATACCATCTATTTTTTTTTTCTGTTTTTTGTAAAGATATACATCCTACAGGACAAACTACAGCACATAAATTACAAGCTACGCATCTTTCTTTTCCGTTAGGATCTCTAGTTAAAATAATTCGTCCTCTGTATCTTTGAGATAAATTAACAGTATCTTCAGGATAATTTTGTGTTTCTGGTTTTTTAAATAAATGAAAAAGTATTAATAATAAACTTCTTAATTGAGATAATAAGAAAAATAATATTTTTTTTATAAACATGTTCCACCCTGTATATATTATATATATAATAAATAAGCAGTTGTAATAACTAAATTGAGTAAAGATATTGGAAAAAGAAATTTCCAGCTAAAAATAAGTGTTTGATCATATCTAGGTCTAGGTAGTGAAGCTCTAATCAAAACAAATAGGAAAAAACATAATATCATTTTTGCAATAAACCAAAATTCCGGGTATATTCCGGGACCGTACCATCCTCCTAAAAACATACTAACGATTAATCCTGAAACTGTTAATATAGACAGATATTCTCCAATAAAAAATAAACCAAATTTCATGCCAGAATATTCTATATGATAGCCGTCTGCTAGTTCTTGTTCAGATTCAGGTTGATCAAAAGGATGTCTATGACATAAAGCTAAACTTGATATAAAAAAAGTAATAAATCCTAGAAATTGAGGTATAATGTTCCAAATATATTGTTGACTAGTAACTATATCAATTAGATCAAAAGAATTAGCTCGTGCTACTGTTCCCATACACGATAATCCTAAGAAAATTTCATAACTTAAAGTTTGAGCAATTGAACGAACAGATCCTAAAAAAGCATATTTATTGTTACTACTCCATCCCGCAAAAAGGATAGAATAGACAGATAGTCCAGCCATCATTAAAAAAAATAGTATTCCTATATTTAAACGTATTAAAACTATTGTGTTTGAAATAGGAATAATAGAAAAAACTAATAACAAACTAATAAAAGAAATAATAGGAGCGACAAAAAAGAGTGTTTTATTACTAAATTTAGGAATCCAGTCTTCTTTAAAAAGTAGTTTAATCATATCTGCTACTATTTGCATAATTCCAAACCATCCTACTCTATTAGGTCCATGTCGATTTTGAAAATATCCTAGTAATTTTCTTTCGAATAAGCTCATAAAGGCAGCAAATATTACTAATAAAAATGAAAAAGTCATTCCTTTTACTATGTATAAAAAAAAAGTACTATTATTGTAATAAAGTAAATTCATATTATTACTTCCTGAAAATTAACTATAGTTTTTCCTAATAGTTCATAAGGAAATCCTATTCTTCCTATTGGTAAAGCGATATTTTTAGAAGATAAAGTTTTAGATAATTTAATAGACATATGAAAAGTTTGGTTTAAGCATTGAAACATAATTGTAGAACCTGATTCTAAATTTTTTTCTTTAGCATTTTTAATACTAATTAATGCATAAATTGAGTAAATTTTATGATGTATTTCAGGAGAGTATTGTGATATTTCATCTACTCCAAATAGAGTGTAATATGGTACGACGGTAAATAAATTTTTTCTTATTGAGGTTTTTTTGTTTTTAATAGAAAAAAATATTGTTTTTTTTATTTTTTCTTTAAACAAAAGAATTCCAGGACTTCCATTTTTTAAATCTCCACCTATTTCTTTTTGAAATTTATTCCATGCTTGAGGTGAATTCCAACCGGGAGACCAAACAAATGGAATATAAGAAGAATATTCGTAAAATCTGTTAGATCCTTCCATAGAGAATGAAAACATACTATCATTATCTTCTGGTTGTTTTGGTTCATGTATATCTACATGAGATCGAAGTGCTGTTCTTCCACTGGCACGATTAGGAGAACGTGGTATTTTTTGTTCAAAAATTTTAGTACTAGAAGTAGGTAACATTTGTTTTAATGGAGCAAGGTAAGAAGAAAAAGATGAATAAAGTTTTGTAATTTTATCTAGTGATATATCATCTTTCGTATTTTTATTTATTTTGTTATTTATGTTATAAATCCATTTCCAGCTTTCTTTCATTTTATTTTTTTTATTTAAAAAACTTGTTGAATATGTTTTAAAAAATCTTTGAGCTCTACCTTCATAATTAACTACTGTTCCTGAACTTTCGTAAGAATTAGAAGAAGGAAATACAAGATGTGCTTGTTTAAGAGTTTCTGTTTTTTGATGGTCTAACACTAAAATTGTTTTAATATTTTTTAAAATCAAATCAATTGTATTTTTGGTCATCCAATGATATAAGTTATTTTCCATAATAATAAGAGTTTTAATTTTTTCACATTGAATAGTGTTAATTGCTTGATTTAAAGTCATTCCTCCAAATAAACTAACACCTATACTGTTAGTACAATGTGGAAGAAATGCAATCTTTGTATTAGAATTTAGTAAATATAAAGATTGAGAAATATTAAATACTATTTTTAGTATGGTGGAATTACTTGATTTACTTCCAGAAATAATGAGAGGTTTTTTTGATTTAACAAGAGAATTGTAAATAAGAAAAACCTTTTCTTGCATTTTTTTATCAAATTTGTAAGAATATAGGTTTTTTTTTGTAATTAAATCATAAATTGAATTTAGAATATTTATTTGATTTTGAATAGATCCAATATAGCTACAGTTTACAATATCATGCAATTTAGTTTTAGTTGATCCTATAAAAAACAAAGGATTTTTCAGACCTTCTGAAAAGTTTTTAATTCCTTGAGAATGCCAATAAGGGATATTATTTTTTATTGCTTCTCGTGTTGACTTCATTTTTATTGCTTGTCTTATAGATAAAGCCATTCTAGAAGAAGTTTGAGTGATATCTTCCCCAATTATTAGTATCGAATCACATTCTTCTATTTCTTTTAAAGAAACAGATTTTATTCCGCTATTTTCTAGTAATTTTATAAATAAAAGAATATTTTTATATTCAGAATCTAACATTCCATTAGAAAAATTTTTCTTTCCTACTAAATTTAATAATGCATAATTACTTTCTAAACTTGCTCTACTAGAACCTATTCCTATAATTTTATTAGAACTTTTGATTATTTTTACTGCAATATTACAAGCTTCTTGTGAACTTAAATTAAATTTTTTTTTGTTTTTAACAATATAAGGATTTTTTATTCTATTTTTTAAATTAGAATGTCCGTATCCAAATCTTCCTAAATCACAAATGAAATATTGATTAATATTATAGTTATATCTGTTTTCTATACGTCTAATATATCCATATCTTTCTCCTGATAAAATATTGCATCCTATACTGCAATACTGGCATATATTAGGAGAATATTGCATATCCCATTTTCGATTATAGTTTTTTTTATGTAACTTATCAGTAAAAACACCAGTAGGACAAATTTCAATTAAATTTCCTGAATGTTCGTTTTCTAATTCACCAGATTCTAAACGGCCAAAATACATTCTTTGTCCTGATCCATAAACACCAAAATCTTTCCCGTCGCAATAATCTTTGTAGTATCGAACACAACGGTAACAAGAAATACAACGATTCATTTCATGAGATATAAAGTGACCTAAATACTGATTTTTATATATTTTTTTAGAAAAATTATATTTTCTATTATGGTGTTTTGTCATTACAGTCATGTCTTGTAAGTGACAGTTTCCGCCTTCTGCACATATAGGACAGTCATGTGGATGATGGATCATAAGATATTCTATATTGCTTTTTCTAAAATTTTTTGCTTCTTTTTCATCAATAGATATTATCATATTGTTTTGAAGAGGAGTCATACAAGCCATTGCTATTCGACCTAATTGATCGTTTTTATCTGAATATATTTTTATAGCACATTGTCTACATGCTCCTATACTTCCTAAAATTGGATGCCAACAAAAATATGGCAAATTAATTCCAAGGGATAAGCAAGTATGTAACAAATTTTCTGATTTTTTTACGGTATAAATTTTTTTATCTATAAAGATAGTAAACATAATTTTTTCCACACGAATTAAACATTTAGTTATTAAAAATAAGTGTAATTATATAAATTTATTTTTGTATACATGTCTATAATATAGATAGATATTTTTTAAATAAATATTCTTTATATAGATTTAATTTTTAATCTTTATATAACTAAATAAAATATTTTTTAAAATCAGAAATAAAGTATTTTATAGCGCTTTTTAATGGAGATACAGCTCCAGGAGCATGAGCACAAAAAGTTTTTCCTGGACTTAAATCTGTGCAAATTTTATCTAAGACTTTTATATCTTCTATATTTCCTAATCCTGATTCTATTTTTTTTAGTATTTTTAGGCTCCAAGGTAATCCTTCTCTGCATGGTGTACACCAACCGCATGATTCTCTAGAAAAGAAATCTTCTAAATTAATCAATAAAGGTACAATATTAGTTTTTTCATCGATAGCAATAGATATTGCAGTTCCTAATCGACTTCCTGCTATATTAATGTTGGTGAAATCTATAGGTATATCTAGATGTTTATATGTTAAAAAATCTGTTCCAGCTCCTCCAGGTAGCCATGCTTTTAATTTTAAATTATTTTGCATTCCTTGTGCATAATCTTCTAAAAGTTCTCTTGCAGTAATTCCAAAAGGTAGTTCCCATACTCCTGGTTTATTGACTTTTCCAGAAAAGCCCATCATTTTTGTTCCATGATCTTTAGTTTTTGATAATTTCTTATACCATGTTGTTCCATGTAAAATAATAGCTGGAATATTACATAAAGTTTCAACATTATTAACACATGTTGGTTTTCCCCATAATCCAATATTAGCAGGGAAGGGAGGTTTAAATCTTGGGTTAGCTCTTTTTCCTTCTAGAGAATTAATTAATGCGGTTTCTTCTCCACAAATATAACGCCCTGCTCCAGTATGGATAAATATATTTAAATTAAAATTACTTCCTAATATTTTTTTACCTAAAAATCCTTCTCTTGTTGCTTCTTTTATAGCTATGTTTAAAAAATAGTTAGATTCTGTATATTCTCCTCTTAGGAAAATATAGCTAGTTGGAACGTTTAGAGCGTAAGAAGATAAAATTATTCCTTCTATTAGTAAATGTGGATTTTTTTCCATTAATAGTTTATCTTTATATGTTCCTGGTTCCATTTCATCTGCATTGCAGATTAAAAATCGTTCGTATTTAGTATTTATATTATTAGATTTTTTCATTAATTCCCACTTCATTCCTGTAGGAAATCCTGCTCCTCCTCTACCTTTTAGTTCAGAATTAATAACTTTTTTTATTATTTCATCAGGGGAAAATTTTGATATAGCTTTTTTTAATCCTGCATAGCCATTTTTTTTTAAGTATTCATTAATGAATACAGTTTTTTGATCTTCACGTAGTCTCCATGTTAAAGGATGAGTTTCTTCTAGTTTTTTGTTTTTTTTTTTCATGAATATTGTTCCAAAATAAATATAATAGATTCTGCTGTAACTCGTGGATAATAATATGAGTTTATAGAAATAACAGGGCTTTTATCACAAAAACCTAAGCAACAAGTAGGTAATAAAGTAAATTTTTTATTTTTGGTAGTTTCCCCTGATTTTATTTTAAGTGTTTCTTCTAAACAAGATTTTATTTTTTTAACATTATTTATATAGCATACAATACTATCGCAGTATCGGATTATATAGTTTCCAACTGGTTTTCTAAATATCTGACTATAGAATGTAGCAACTTCTTCAATTTCATTACTAGAAATATTTAATATTTTTGATATGGCATGTATAGAATTGGTAGAAATCCATCCTCTATGTCTTTGTACTATTTTAAGGGCTTCAATAGATACAGCTCTATTTGTTTTATATTTTTTTTTTTCTTTTTCTATTTCTTTTATTTCGATGTTACTTAATTGAAATTGTTGAAAAATAATAGTATTTATTTTTTTTTTATTGATATTCATGATTTATCGATCCACATCTGACATAACAAAGTCTATGCTACCTAAATAAACTACTAAATCTGATATTAAAGAACCAGAAATAACAGAAGGTATTTGTTGTAAGTGGGGGAAACTTGGTGTTCTTATTCTAGTTCGATAACTCATAGTTCCACCATCGCTAATTAGATAGTAACTATTAATTCCTTTTGTTGCTTCAATCATTTGAAAGGACTCGTTATTTTTTAAAACTGGACCCCAGGATACTTGTAAAAAGTGAGAAATCATAGATTCAATATGATTTAATACATGATCTTTCATTGGAGGAGTTGTTAAAGGATGATTTGCTTTAAAATTTCCTTCTGGCATATTATTTAAACATTGTTTAAGTATAGAGATACTTTGATAAATTTCTTCTACTTTTAACATAACTCTTGAATAAGAATCGCTAATTTTATTTCCTATTGGAATTTCAAAATCAAAGTTTTCATATCCGGAATAAGGTCTATATTTTCTTATATCAAAATTTATTCCTGTAGCTCGCAATCCCGCTCCTGTAACTCCCCAGGATAAAGCTTCTTCTTGAGAGTATTGAGCAATTCCTTTTGCACGTGATATTAAAATACTATTTTTTAATGAGATATCGACATATTTTTTTAATCGATTAGGTATCCAATCTATTATTATTTTTAGTAATTTATCCCATCCTTTTGGTAAATCTTGAGCAACACCTCCAATTCGAAACCATGCTGGATGCATTCTAGCTCCGGTAATAAATTCGATTAAATTATAAATTTTTTGTCGATCAGTAAAAGCAAAAAATACTGGACTCATAGCTCCTACATCTTGAATAAATGTAGATATATATAGCAAATGACTATTTATTCTAAATAGTTCTGACATCATTATTCTAATAACTTTAACTCTTTCAGGAACTACTATGTTGGCTAATTTTTCAACTGCTAAAACATATGGCATTTCGTTAACACATCCACCTAAGTATTCTATTCTATCAGTATAGGGAATATAGGAATGCCAAGATTGTCTTTCAGCCATTTTTTCTGCACCTCGATGGTGATAACCTATATCGGGAACACAATCAACAATTTTTTCTCCGTCTAGTTGAAGTATTATTCTAAAAGCTCCATGAGAAGATGGATGATTAGGACCAAAATTTAAAAACATAAAATCAGAATTTTTTTTAGATTTTTTCATTCCCCATTTTTCTGGTTTAAAGGATAATGCTTCCATTTCAGAATTTTCTTTTTCTTTTGTTAAATAGTACGGATTAAGTTCAGTTGCTCTAGCAGGATAGTCTTTCCTTAGAGGATGTCCTTTCCAATTTTTTGGCATTAAAATATTTGTTAAATTAGGATGATTTTCAAAAAAAATCCCAAACATTTCATACGTTTCTCTTTCATACCAGTTTGCATTTTTAAATAAATTAGTAATAGTAGGAATTGTTAAATCGTTATTTAATAGAGGTACTTTTAATATTAGATCGCAGTTTCTTTCAATGGATAATAGATGATAAAAAACAGAAAAATCAGAATTAGGAATATATTTTTTAAAAACACGTGGTCGTTCATCTACTCCATGTAAGTCATATAACATGGAATATGGTTTAGATATGTTTTTTAAAAAACTAGCAACAGATAGAATTATTTTTTTTTTTATCCAAAGAACAGGATAACCTATTTTAGTAGGTTGAATAAAAAAATTTTTTTCTTCAAATTGAATAAATAATTTTTGAATAGTGTCATTAGTATTTTTGTCATAAGAATTGTAGATATTTAGTTTATTATTTTTTAGTAATAAATTTTTGTTTATCATAAATTATACGGTACACTTAATTGAATGTTGTAAATAGGTAATTAGTACTTTTACTATTGCATGAATAATGGATAATAATGTAATTATTATTGAATTTAAATATTAGTTGATAAAAAAATAACATATTTACATTATAGTAGTGATTATTAATCAATATGTTTAATATTGATTATTTTTTTTTGTTTTTTATTTTTCTCAGAAGGCATTTTAGCTTTATATACTCCTTGATCTCCTATTATCCAAGATAAAGGACGACGTTCTTTAGCAATAGAATCTTGTAGTAGCATTAATGCCTGAATATAAGCCTCTGGTCTTGGTGGACAACCTGGTATATAAACATCCACTGGTAAAAATTTGTCAACGCCTTGTACAACAGAGTAAATATCGTACATACCTCCTGAATTAGCACAAGCTCCCATAGATATAACCCATTTTGGTTCTAGCATTTGATCATATAATCGTTGTATAATTGGTGCCATTTTAATAAATGGAGTACCTGCTATAATCATAACATCAGCTTGACGTGGAGAAGCTCTTAAAACTTCTGATCCGAATCTAGAAACATCATGTACGGATGTAAAAGCTGTTACCATTTCTACATAACAGCAAGATAATCCAAAATTAAAAGGCCAGAGTGAATTTTTTCTTCCCCAATTAACTATATTATTAATAATGTTTTTTAATTTTCCCATAAAAATATTATGATTTGTATTTTTTTTTAAAGGGTCTTTTATAGTTATTTTTTTTTGTATAGGATAATTTTTATTTTTTAAATTTATTTTAGTGATTGTATATTTCATAATTTATATGTGATAACTCTATTTTTAAATAAAGATAATTATTAGTATTTAAATTTTTTTTTTTCGTTCCAATATAAAGATTTTGTAGATAATAAATAAAAAAGACTTATTAGCAGTGTTGTTATAAATAATATAGCTTCAATAAAACCCATCCATTTACTAAAATGAATACTTACAGACCAAGAGTATAAATAGATACTTTCTATATCAAATATTACAAAAAACATAGCAATTAAGTAAAAATGTATTGAAAATCTAATTTTCGTATTTCCGATTGAAGTTATTCCTGATTCAAAAGGAATATCTTTTTTATTAGATTTAGATTTTCCACCTAAAACATAACCTAAAAATAGTATTATAAAGCATATAAATAGAGAAGTTAAAATAAAAGAAATTATAGGTATATATGAAAAACTTTGTATTTTATTCAATTGAATAACTCATTTTAATCAAAATAGTTTATGCGTCTTATTTCAAAACTAAATTTTAACAAAATAGAATTTTAAAACAGTGTATATTATTTGTATATATATATATTAAAACTCAATTTTGAAATAGGAAATGCGTGTTAATATAGGTTTTAAACGTATAATTTACTATATCGAAATTATATTTTATATTATAAATCGTTTTAATTTAATTCTATTAAATTATACATCTATAGAAAAAATCATAAAGCAATTATTTATATTTGTATGTTTATAAATTACGTAGATAGAATATGAATTATGTTCTAAATAATTTTTATTCAGGGATTATTTTATTTTTAATTGAAATATCGTGTATTACAAGTTAAATAGAATATTTTTATCATGTAAATACAACAAACAAACTTAAGTATTATAGTTTACATATATATATAATATATACTCTACGTAATTAATTTTCATAAAGAATTTTATTAGAGTAACACTTTAAATTTAAATATTTTTCTATTAAACCCTTGATGAGTGGAACATAGACCCCCATTTAATGGGTATTGCTGTAATAGTTGAAATTTAACTTATAGTTATAGTTCAATAATATGTTTAGCTGATTAAAAGCCAAAAGGTATGGGCTACATAACAGTTGAATAACCCAATTTATTACAACGTAAAATAGGAGAGATTAAAATGAGTAAAATTATTGGTATAGACTTGGGAACAACCAACTCTTGTGTTGCCATTATGGATGGCAATAAAGCTCGAGTATTAGAAAATTCAGAAGGAGACAGAACAACCCCTTCTGTAATAGCTTATACAAAAGAAGGAGAAGTATTAGTAGGACAACCTGCAAAAAGACAAGCTATAACAAATCCAAAAAACACTTTATTTGCTATTAAGAGACTTATTGGAAGAAAGTTTAGAGATAAAGAAGTACAACGAGATATAGAAATTATGCCTTATACTATTTCTAAATCTAGTAATGGAGATGCTTGGTTACTAGTCAGTAATAGAGGTAATAAAAAAATAGCTCCTCCGCAAATATCAGCTGAAGTTTTAAAAAAAATGAAAAAAACTGCAGAAGATTATACAGGAGAGACGATAAAAGAAGCAGTTATTACTGTACCAGCTTATTTTAATGATGCTCAGAGACAAGCAACAAAAGATGCTGGTAGAATAGCTGGACTTGAAGTTAAGAGAATTATTAATGAACCAACTGCTGCAGCATTAGCATATGGGTTAGATAAAGGTCGTGGTAATAGAACAATAGCTGTTTATGATTTAGGTGGAGGAACTTTTGATATTTCAATTATAGAAATTGATGAAGTAGATAAAGAAAAAACTTTTGAAGTACTTGCTACAAACGGAGATACTCACCTAGGTGGAGAAGATTTTGATAGCAGATTAATAAATTATTTAGTCGATGAATTCAAAAAAGAACAGGGTATTAATTTAAAAAACGATCCGTTAGCTATGCAAAGATTAAAAGAATCAGCAGAAAAAGCAAAAATAGAATTGTCTTCAGCACAGCAAACAGAAGTGAATTTACCGTATATAACAGCAGATTCTAATGGACCAAAACATTTAAATATAAAGGTTACAAGATCCAAACTAGAATCTTTAGTAGAAGATTTAATTATTAGATCGATTAAACCGTTAAAATTAGCTCTTCAAGATGCTAAATTAACTATAAAAGATATAAATGATATTATATTAGTGGGTGGACAAACTAGAATGCCTATGGTTCAAAAACAAGTAGCTGATTTTTTCGGAAAAGAACCAAGGAAAGATGTTAATCCAGATGAAGCAGTAGCAGTTGGAGCTGCGGTTCAAGGAGGAGTATTATCAGGAGATGTTAAAGATGTTTTATTATTAGATGTAACTCCATTATCTTTAGGAATTGAGACGATGGGTGGTGTAATGACTTCTTTAATAGCAAAAAATACTACTGTTCCTACTAAACATAGTCAAGTTTTTTCTACTGCGGAAGATAATCAATCTGCTGTTACTATACATGTATTACAAGGAGAAAGAAAGAGAGCACAAGACAATAAATCTTTAGGTCAATTTAATTTAGATGGTATACAACCAGCTCCAAGAGGGATTCCTCAAATAGAAGTTACTTTTGACATAGATGCTGATGGCATATTACATGTTTCTGCAAAAGATAAAAATTCTGGAAAAGAGCAAAAAATTACTATAAAAGCATCTTCAGGTTTAAATGAAGATGAAATTAATAAAATGGTTAGAGATGCAGAAATTAATTCTGAATCTGATCAGAAATTTGAAGAATTAGTACAGATTAGAAATCAAGGTGATCAAGTTGTTCATAGTACTGAAAAACAATTGTTAGAACATGGTAATAAACTAAAAAAAGATGATAAAATTAGTATAGAAAATTCTATAAAAGATCTAAAGAAAGCTCTAAAAGAAGAAAATAAAGATAATATTAATAATAAAATACAAGAATTGATCAAAATATCTTCAGTTTTAGTAGAATTAAGTAAAAAAGATAATCAAGATCAATCTGTAAAATCTAATAATGATTCTAAAAATAAAAACTCTAATGTAGTGGATGCTGAATTTGAAGAAGTAAAAGAGCCCAAAAATAAAAGTTAATTGGAACTTTTTTTAAATGTAAAACTATCTTAGAATTAATAAACACGGGCGAAGAGTTTTAATCTTCGCCCGTGTAAGTATGTTATAGATTAGGAAAATTATTTATGTCGAAGAAAGATTATTATCAAACTTTGGGTGTTAAAAATTCAGCAAAAGAAACAGAAATTAAAAGAGCATATAAGCGATTAGCTATGAAGTATCATCCAGATAGAAATCAAGGTGATAAAAGTGCTGAAAAAAAGTTTAAAGAAGTAAAAGAAGCATATGAAGTTCTCATTAATCAAGAAAAAAGACAAGCTTATGATCAGTATGGGCATTCTGCTTTTGATCAAAATAGTAGTAGTAATAGTAATTTTCATAGTAGTTTTACTACTACAGCAGATTTCGGAGATATTTTCGGAGAAGTTTTTGGTGATATTTTTGGAGGTAATAATCATAGTAGATCTGTTAAAGGATCAGATTTGCAATATAATTTAGATCTAACATTAGAAGAAGCAGTTAAAGGTACAACTAAAGAAATTCATATATCATCCTTTCAAAAGTGTGAAACATGTCATGGTGCTGGAACTACTTCTAGTAAAAAAATTATTAATTGTTCAATGTGTAATGGTAATGGACAAGTGCATATTAGAAAAGGATTTTTCACTGTTCAACAAAGCTGTCCTACATGTCATGGAAAAGGAAATATAATAAAAAATCCATGTCGTTTATGTGCTGGATGTGGAAGATTAAAGAAAAATAAATCCTTATTAGTAAAAATACCAGCTGGAATAGATTCTAATGACAGAATTCGTTTGAATAATGAAGGTGAAGCAGGAGAAAACAATTCTTCTTCTGGAGATTTGTATGTTCAAATTAAAGTTAAAAAGCATTCGATATTTGAAAGAAGCAAAAATGATTTATATTGCGAGGTACCCATTAATTTTCCTGTAGCAGCTTTAGGAGGAGAAATAGAAATTCCAACATTAGATGGAAAAGTTAAGTTAAAAATTCCTACAGAAACTCAATCAGGAAAATTACTTAGAATACGAGGTAAAGGTGTTAAATCAGTAAGAACAAGAAATGTAGGAGACTTATTATGTAGAATAGTTGTAGAAACTCCGGTAAATTTAAGTTATGAACAAAAAGAATTATTGCATAAACTTGGAAACAGTTTAGACGATTATAAGAATAAAAAAAATAGTCCAAAATCGAAAAGATTTTTTGATGGAATAAAAAAATTTTTTGATGAATTAACTAGATGAAACTAAAATAGTAGTATTGCTATTTTATTACGTGCAATACTACTGATTATTTTAATTAAATAAATTCATTAATAAAATTGTTGAATACAGATTCATTTTTAATATTTAAATATTTATATATTAAATATATACTATAGTTTTCTTATATGATTTTCTAATATAGATTTATGACGAGCTGCTTTGTTTTTATGAATTATTTTTTTTGCTACGTTTCGATCAATAATAGGTTGCATAATTTTGTATGCTAATTTTGCAGATTCTTTATCTTTAGATTTAATTGCAGTATATACTTTTTTAATAAAAGTGCGTATTGTAGAACGTTTATTAGCATTTTGAATTCTTTTCTTCTTTGATTTAATGGAATCTTTTTTTGATGATTTGATATTAGCCATGTTATTTCCTTTTTAATTTTAATAAAAAAATATATTTATATTTTATAAAATCTAAATATATAAAGAAAAATTCTATTTTTTGTATATTTTAAAAATGTATAATACAAGAATATTATACTATTTTAAAATTCATTATACCTATGAAACTAATAAGAAAAATAAAGAGTTTAAAAACAATATATAAAGATTGTTTTTTGACTATTGGAAATTTTGATGGTATGCATTATGGACATCAAGCTCTTTTATCAAATATATGCAATAGAAAAAAAATATATGGAGGAACTACTATTGTAATGCTTTTCGAACCACATCCAATAGAATTTTTAGATAAAAAACATGCTCCATTAAGAATCATGACGTTTAGGGATAAAATAAATTATTTAAAAAAATGGAAAATTGATATTGTTATTTGTATTTCTTTTAATAAAAAAATGTCTTTAATGACACCAGAATATTTTTTAGTTCATTGTATATTAAAGAATATTAATATTAAGTATATTACAGTTGGAAACGATTTTCATTTTGGAAAAAATAGAATAGGAAATATAACATATTTAAAAAAAATAAGTGAAATATATAAATTTATTGTATTTTTTCAGTCTGATTTATGTTTACATGGTATACGTATTAGTAGCAGTTTAATTAGAAAAAAAATATTAAATGATGAATTTGTACAGGTTAAAAAATTATTAGGGCATGATTTTTGTATTTCAGGAAAAGTAAAACATGGACATAAAAAGGGAAGAACAATTGGTTTTCCAACAGCTAATATTTCTTTACATAAGCATATGTTATTGCTTTCAGGGGTTTATGCTGTAAAAGTCACTATTCCTTTTTTATCATTAACAGTTTATGGCGTTGCTAATATAGGAACTAGGCCTAGTTTTTATGGCAATCAAAAACAATTAGAAGTTCATATTTTTGATATAAAAGTAGATTTATACAGACAAAGAATATATGTTTTTATATATAAAAAAATTAGAAATGAAATATTTTTTAAAAATGTTTACGATCTTGTAAGTATGATTAAAAGAGATATAAAAATAGCTAAAAATTATTTTTTAATATAAATATGAGTCATAATGAATGAAAAATTATAAATCAACTTTAAATTTGCCTACTACTAATTTTCCTATGCGTGCTAATTTATTGGTAAAAGAACGTGAAATTTTAAAAAAATGGACTTTAAATAAATTGTACGATTTAATTCGTTTAAAAAAAAAGGAAAAAAAAAAATTTGTCTTACATGATGGTCCTCCATATGCTAATGGAAATATCCATCTTGGACACGTTTTAAATAAAGTATTAAAAGATATAATTGTAAAGTCAAAAAACATGTCAGGATTTAATGCATTATATACTCCTTCTTGGGATTGTCATGGATTGCCTATAGAGCATAAAATAGAAGTAATTCAAAGAAACAAAAACAAACTAAACATTTCTAAAAAAGATTTTCGTGCATTATGTAGAAAATATGCATTAAATCAGGTTGAAAATCAGAAAAAAGATTTTATTAGGTTAGGTGTTCTAAGTGATTGGAAAAATTCGTACCTTACTATGGATTATAAAAATGAAGCGCATATTATTCGATCTGTCTCAAAGTTAATTGAAAACAATTTTTTATATCATGGAACTAGACCAATACATTGGTGTATAGAATGTCAGTCATCATTAGCTGAAGCAGAAGTAGAATATATTGAAAAAAAATCTTATTCTACATTTTTTGTTCTTTTATTTAATGAAGAAAATAAAATAAAAGAAATATTTAAAATTAAAGATACAGTTAATTCGATAGGAATAGTTATTTGGACTACTACTCCTTGGACTTTGCCTTCTAGTCAAGCTATTGTAATCCATCCGAAGTTTAAATATTCTTTAATAGAAGTAAATACCCGTTTTTTTCTTGTTGCTGAAAGTTTGATAAGTAACGTTTTAGATCATATGGAGTTTAAAACATATAGAGTAATTGGTGTTGTTGTCGGAAAAAATTTAATTAATTTAAGTGTTTTTCATCCTTTAAAAAAAAATAGTACTGTACCAATTATTTTTGGAAATCATGTAAAAAACGATATTGGATCTGGAGCAGTACATACAGCACCAGATCACGGAGAAGAAGATTATTTAATTGGAAAAAAATATAATATATTACCTATTTTTTTAATTAATAAATACGGATGTTATTTCAAAGATGTACCTAGTGAAATTATTGAAAAAAATGTATTTAAATCTGAACTAATTATTCTAGAATTATTAAAAAAAAATAATAAACTTATTAGTTTTTCGTTAATAAAACATAGTTATCCTCATTGTTGGCGACATAAAACACCTCTTATTTTTTATTCAACACCACAGTGGTTTTTAAATATTAATAAATATAATTTGAGAGAAAAATCTATTAAATTAATGAATAATGTATCATGTATTCCTACATGGGGAAGGAAACACATGAAAATTATGATAAAAAATAGACCAGATTGGTGTATTTCTAGGCAAAGAATATGGGGGGTTCCAATTTCTTTGTTTATAAATAAAGAAACAGGGGAAATGCATCCTAAATCTGTATTTTTTTTAAAAAAAATATCTAAACGAATAGAAAAAGAAGGTATTGAGGCATGGTGGGACTTAAAAAAAGAAGAATTTTTAAATAAAGACGAATGTAAAATATATAAAAAATCAAAGGATATATTAGATGTTTGGTTTGATTCTGGTTCTATAAGTCCTTCGCATATTTATTATAATCATGATAACATTAGTAATATATCTGATGTTTGTATAGAGGGATTAGATCAATATCGTGGTTGGTTCATGTCTTTATTAATAATTTCAATGGCTAAAAATGGTTATATACCTTACAAAAATTTAATATCGCATGGTTTTATAGTAGATCAAAAAGGTTATAAAATGTCTAAATCTACAGGAAATGTTATTGATCCAAAAAAAATAATAAATACTGTAGGAGCTGATGTTTTAAGATTATGGGTTTCTTCTGTAAATTATTCGAAAGATTCAATTTTATCTCAAGAAATTTTGCAACAAATGACAGAATACTATAGAAAAATTAGAAATACTGCTAGATTTCTTTTATCAAATATTAGTGATTTTAATCCAAAATTAGATTTTGTTCACATAGATGAAATGGTTTTAATAGATAGATGGATCATATCTAAAACGAAAAAAATGCAAAAAAAAATCATTTACTGCTATGAAAAGTTTAATTTTAATAAAGTTTTACATTATTTAATGGATTTTTGTTCTATAGATTTAGGCTCTTTTTATTTAGAGATTATAAAAGACAGACAATATACTGCTTTTTCAAATAGTAAAATAAGAAGAAGTTGTCAAACAGCCATTTATCTAATAATCCAATCTTTTTCTAGATTGATAGCTCCTATTTTATCGTTTACAGCTGATGAAATTTGGAGTTATATACCTGGAAAAAAAGAAAATTTTATTTTTACTGAAGAATGGTTTACTGGTTTGGTTTCATTTCCTGAATCTAGTTATATTAGTGAAAAAGATTGGGAAATTATTTTTAATGTAAAAAATGAAGTTAATAAAGTTATAGAAAATGCTAGAAATATAAAATTAATAAAAAATTCTTTAGAATCATCATTAACTATTTTTGTAAATGGTAGATTAAAAGAAATATTAAATACTTTAGGAAATGAAACTAAATTTTTATTCTTAACTTCTGAATGTATAGTTAAAGATTTCAATGAATGTAAAAATGATGTTTTTGTTAGTAGTCACATGAATGATTTAAAAATAAAAATCAAAAAATTTGATGGAAAAAAGTGTTCTCGATGTTGGCATTATGTTATGGTTTTAAGTAAAGATAAACAGTATCCAGACATTTGCTTAAGATGTTTGAATAATATATTAGGGTTAAATGAAAAACGGATGTTTATATAATGAAGAAAACATTTTCTTTTATTAGTGTAAAAAATTTTTTATTATTATCTCTAATAATTGCGTTAGACTTTTACAGTAAAAAATGGATAATACACAATTATTGTCTTTTAGAAACTACATATATTACATATTGTTTTAATATTTTACGCACTCATAATTATGGATCTGCTTTTGGATTTTTATCAGAATATCATTTTTCTCAAAATTGGTTTATTTTTTTTACTATTTTTATAGTATTACTTTTATCAATTCAGTTTTTTTATTTTTTAAAAAGAAAGGAAGAATTTTATTATACGTTATATTTATTTATTGTTGCTGGATCTATAGGGAATTTATTAGATAGAATTAACTATGGTTACGTAATTGATTTTGTTGATTTACATCTTTTTGATTGGCATACCTGTACTTTTAATGTTGCTGATGTTAGTATTTTTATAGGTAGTACTTTTCTATTTATGTAATATAAAAATAGTAGTTAAATAATTTTAATTTTTTTAATAACTTATATTTTTATAATTTTTGTATATATTACATATATATATATAAAATTAAAAAAAAATATTTTTGTTTTAGTTAAAATGTAAAATAAAATACTTATGTATTAAATAATATATAAGTATTAAATATTAAATATATATTTAATATTAATAAAATAGTGGTTTTTTGGATTAAAAATTTTGAATTATAAATAATGTAATAAATATATATCAAATATATTAAAACAATACATATGTCATTTCATGTATATATAAAATATTTTACGTAATTATCTTGTATAGAATCATTTAGAATGAGAGGTTTTTCTATTTTTTAAATATACATAATGTTTCTATATTTTTTATTAAACATTTTATATAAAAGAAAAATAGATTATTCATTTTTAATGGTAATTCATTTTGTAGTTTTATAAATAAAAATTATTCATTAGTATTAATTTGTTAATTGTTAAAAAAACAAATTTATTTGTTGTATTAAAAATAAAAATTATATTTTTAGTGCTATTAAAATTAAGTTTTATTTAATGTATGAATACGTAAACCTAGTTTTTTAAGTAAAAACTGCAAAAAAAATATTTCTAAAATAAATTTGTTATATATATTTAATATATTAAATTATAATTAATAGTTTTAATTGTTAAAATAAAATCAGTCATGTAATAAAAAATTTATAGAAAATTAGTGTTTTAGTAAAAAAAATATTTTTTAAAATATTAATTAATTGGAAAATTATGATAAAAATAGCATTGTCTGGCACTTTAGGAAAGATGGGTAAAAGTTTAGTTCAAGAAATATATAAAGATAAAAAAACTACTTTGTCTGTAGCAATTATATCAAATAATCAATTTATTTCAAAAAATAAAAATACGATATTAAACGAATTAAAAAAAAATAATGTTTTTATTAGTACTTCTCTAGAAAAAGTATGTCATAAATTTGACGTCTTAATAGATTTTAGTTCTATAGATAAAACTCTAGAAAACATTAAAATATGTTATAAAAATAGAAAAAAAGTGGTTATAGGAACTACAGGATTTAGTTCTGATGAACAGAAAAATATATTTAAATTATCGAACAAAATAGGAATAGTACAATCTTCTAATTTTAGTATAGGTATAAATTTAGTTTTACAGTTAATAGATAAGGTTGCTAAAACAATAGGTTCAGATTCAGATATTGAAATTATTGAAGAACATCATAGTGAAAAAAAAGATGCTCCTTCAGGAACAGCTATTACTTTAGGTAAAAAAATTGCAAATGCTATGAATAATGATTTTAAAAAAATGGCAATTTATTCTAGAGTAGGTAATATTGGAGTGAGAAAAAAAAATACTATAGGATTTTCAGTTATTCGAACTGGAAGTACTATAGGAAATCACACTGTTGTATTTGCTAATAAACACGAACATATCAAAATAATTCACAAAGCAATAGATAGGTCTATTTTTGCAAAAGGTGCTATAAAATCAGCAATTTGGTTATTTAAAAAAGATAAAGGTTTTTTTAGTATGAATGATGTTTTAAAATTATAATATATAATAATATGAATACTATATTCTATTTATGCATACTTAGTAAATATTTTTTTAGATAATCTAATAAATTTGGAACAGTTTTATATTTGTAAAGTAATACTAAACTTTATTTATTATTTATAACATAAAAAAATAAATATTTAAATTAAACAAATATACATATATATATTTTAATATAAATTTAATAGAGGTTTTATTTTGGTAAAATCAGCTGTATTAGTTTTAGAAGATGGTACTTCTTTTTATGGAAAATGTATAGGAATACAGGGTTTTTCTGTAGGAGAAGTGGTTTTTAATACTTCTATGACGGGTTATCAGGAAATTTTAACAGATCCTTCATACTTTAAGCAAATTATTACTTTTACATATCCTCATATTGGTAATGTTGGAGTCAACACTAAAGATGAAGAGTCTATGAAAATTTATGCTACAGGAATGATTATTCGAGAGCAGTCTATAATTCCTTCTAATTATAGAAGCGAAATGTCTTTACCTGATTATTTAAAAAAGCATAGAATTATAGCAATATCTGGAATTGATACTAGAAAATTAACTTTATTAATTAGAAAAAATGGTACTCAAAATGGTTGTATTATGAGTTTAAATATAGGAAATTATAATGATGCTTATAGATTAGCTAAAAGTTTTCGAGGAATAGAAAATACTAATTTAGCAGATATGATTACTACTAGACATAAATATTATTGGAATACAACAGTTAATAAAAATATAAATGAAAAAAAAAGTACCTGTATAGAAAGAAAATTTTTTGTAGTTGTTTATGATTTTGGAGTAAAAAAAAGTATACTGCGTATTTTACATAATAAAAATTGTATTTTATTAATTGTACCATCTTACGCTCATTACAGCGATGTTTTAAAGTTAAAACCGGACGGAATTTTCCTTTCTAACGGACCTGGAGATCCTCGTCCATGTATTTATGTAATTAATACAATAAAAAAATTTTTAAAAAAAAATATTCCTATTTTTGGTATATGTTTTGGTTACCAATTACTAGCTTTAGCTAGTGGAGCAAAAATAATAAAAATGAAATACGGCCATCATGGCGGAAATCATCCTGTAAAAAATATAACTGACAATACTGTATATATTACATCTCAAAATCATAATTTTTCAGTAGATCGTAACTCAATTAACAGTAATATTAAAATTACACACATTTCTTTGTTTGATAAAACAATACAAGGTATTGCTATAAAAGATAAAAAAGCTTTTGGTTTTCAAGGTCATCCTGAATCTAGTCCTGGTCCACAAGATATTGTTCGTTTATTTGATAAGTTCATTAATCTAATGAATACGTAATTAAATTAGTAACGATATGTATACTTATACATAACTAGTAAATGGAGATTTAATATGCCAAAACGTACTGATATAAAGTCTATTTTAGTACTTGGAGCTGGTCCTATAGTAATTGGACAGGCGTGTGAATTCGACTATTCTGGAACTCAAGCATGTAAAGCTTTAAAAAAAGAGGGGTATAGAATAGTTTTAGTTAATTCTAATCCTGCTACTATCATGACTGATCCTAATATAGCACATGCTACTTATATAGAACCTATTCATTGGAGGGTAATTAAAAATATCATAAAAAAAGAAAAACCAGACGCAATACTTCCAACAATGGGTGGTCAGACAGCTTTAAATTGTATTTTAGAGTTATTTTCTAGAAATGTTTTACATGATTTTAATGTAGAAATATTAGGCGCTTCTATAGAAGCTATAAAGAAAGCAGAAGATAGAAATATATTTAAAAAGTTAATAAAAAAGATAGGGTTAGAAACAGCTAAGTGTGGAATAGCTCATAATATAGTTGAGGCTTATGAAGTATTAAAAAAAGTAGGATTTCCTTGTATAATACGACCTTCTTTTACTATGGGAGGAAGTGGAAGTGGAATAGCATATAATTATGAAGAATTTAAGAATATTTGTATTTCTGGATTAGAGTTATCTCCTATTAAAGAGTTATTAATTGATGAATCCTTAATAGGATGGAAAGAATTTGAAATGGAAGTTGTAAGAGATAGAAATGATAATTGTATTATTGTATGTTCTATTGAAAATATAGATCCAATGGGAATTCATACGGGTGATTCTATAACAATTTCACCAGCTCAAACTTTAAGTGATAAAGAATATCAAATTATGAGAAATGCTTCTATTTCTGTGTTAAAGGAAATAGGAGTTGAAACAGGTGGAGCTAACGTACAGTTTGCTGTAAATCCGCAAAATGGAAGAATGCTAGTGATAGAAATGAATCCTAGAGTTTCTAGATCATCAGCATTAGCTTCGAAAGCCACTGGATTTCCAATTGCTAAAGTTGCGGCGAAATTATCAGTAGGTTATACATTAGATGAAATATATAACGACATTACTGGTTCTGTAAAAATGCCAGCTTCTTTTGAACCATCAATAGATTATTGTGTTGTAAAAATTCCTAGATTCAATTTTGAAAAATTTGATGGTTCTAATGATAGATTAACAACTCAAATGAAGTCTATTGGAGAAGTAATGGCTATTGGAAGAAATTTTCAAGAATCTATACAAAAAGCAATTTGTAGTTTGGAAATAGGTAAAAGCGGTTTTGATTCCATGTTTATCAATAGTTCGAATATAGAGATAAAAAAAATTAAATATGAGTTGCAAAATCCTGGATCTGATAGAATTTGGTATGTTGCAGATGCTTTTCGTACCGGAATGTCATTAGATATAGTATATTCTATGTCTAAAATAGATAAATGGTTTTTAGTACAAATACGCGAAATTGTTGACATAGAAAAATTAATTATTAATACAAACTTTCAGTTTATAACAAAAGAATTTTTTAGTTTTATAAAAAGAAAAGGTTTTTCAGACTTAAGAATATCTTTGTTAACTCAAACAGTAGAAAATAAAGTTAGAAAAAAGAGAAAAGAGTTTAATATTTTTCCTGTTTATAAAAAAATTGATACTTGTGCAGGAGAATTTCCTTCTGAAACATCCTATTTGTATTCTACATGGGAAGAAGAGTGTGAATCTAATCCTAGTTTGAATAAAAATAAGATAATTATTTTAGGGAGTGGTCCAAATAGAATAGGTCAAGGAATAGAATTTGATTATTGTTGTGTACATGCTTCTATTGCTTTGAGAAAAGATGGATATGAAACTATTATGGTTAATTGTAATCCAGAAACAGTTTCTACAGATTATGATATTTCTAATAAATTATATTTTGAGCCTATATTTTTAGAAAATATACTTGAAATTATAAGAATAGAAAATCCAAAAGGAGTTATTATTCAATATGGAGGTCAAACGCCGTTACAATTAGCAAAAATTTTTAATAAAGAGCAAGTTCCTATACTTGGAACTACATTTCATTCAATAGATTTAGCTGAAAATCGTTACCTTTTTCAAAAAATAGTTCAAAAACTACGATTAAAACAACCTAAAAACATTACAGTAAATAATTTTCTTGAAGCAAAAATTGAAGCTAAAAATATAGGTTATCCTATAATGGTTAGACCTTCTTATGTATTAGGTGGAAGAAACATGCAAATTTTTCACAAACAAGAAGATTTAGAAAATTATTTTTCTAGCAGAAAAAGTGATAGTGATAAATTTGAGTATCCAATACTGTTAGATGAATATTTGCATAATGCAGTAGAAGTAGATGTAGACGCTATATGTGATGGAAAAACAGTATTCATTGCAGGTATATTAGAACATATTGAACAAGCAGGGGTTCATTCAGGAGATTCTGCATGTTCTATTCCAGCTTATACTCTTACTCAAGAAATACAAGAAAAGATTAAAGAACAAGTAAAAAAATTAGCATTAGCTATGTCTGTAAAAGGGTTAATGAATGTTCAGTTTGCTATAAGAGATAATGAAATATATTTATTAGAAGTTAATCCAAGAGCTTCTAGAACTATTCCGTTTGTTTCTAAATCTATAGGAATTCCGTTAGCTCAAATTGCTGTTAGAGTTATGTGTGGACAATCTTTATTAGATCAAAAAGTATTGAATGAAATTATTCCAAATTATTTTTTTGTAAAAGAAGTAGTTTTGCCTTTTCATAAGTTTCAAGGAGTAAATCCTATGTTAGGTCCTGAAATGAGATCTACTGGAGAAGTAATGGGAATAGGAACAAATTTTTCAGAAGCTTTTTCTAAAGCTATGTTAAGTGCTTCTATAAATATTAAAAATAATGGAAGAGTTTTGTTATCTATAGGTGATAGAGATAAAAATTCTATTATTGATATAGCTAAAAAATTAATACAAAGCGGTTTTTTATTAGATGCTACTATTGGAACTCATTGTTTTTTGAAAAATAATAAAATCTATACTAGATTGGTAAACAAATTATATGAAAATAGACCAAATGTGCAAGATAGAATTAAAAATGGGGAATATGCTTATATTGTTTACACTGCTTCATGTATTGAATCAATAAAACATTCTACTATAATATATAGTGAAGCTATACAACAAGGCGTTCACTTTGATTCTACTATTAATGGATCGTTTGCTACTACTATGACTTTAAATATTAAAGATGTTTCTCGTTATGAAGTAAGAAGTTTACAATCTATTCATAGAGTGTTTTAGTAAAATTGTAGAGAATAGGAGTGTATATTTTTAATGATTAGTATTATTGTGGCTATTTCAAAAAATTTTGTTATAGGATATAAAAATAAAATTCCTTGGCATATTCCAAATGATTTATTATGGTTTAAAAAAAATACTATTAAAAAAGTTGTTTTAATGGGAAGATTGACATGGGAGTCAATTGGAACACCTCTTTCGATGAGAGTAAATTTAGTATTAAGTAAAAAAAAAACTTATTTTCATAAAAATGTTATTTCTATTACTTCAATAGAAGAGGGTTTAAAAATTAGTAAAATATTAAATCTAGAGTTAGTAATTATTGGAGGAAGTTCTATATATAAGTCTATGTTACCATTTTCTAAAAAAATATATTTAACTTGCTTAAATACATGTTTTCATGGAGATACGTTTTTTCCTATTTTAGACAAATCAGAATGGAATCAAACGTTTTTTGTGAAAAAAAAAGATAATTTTAATTTTTTTAATTATACATTTTCTATTTTAGAAAGATAAATATTTTTTTTTACAATAATAAAACATTTGATTTATTTTAAAAAATCTTGTTTAACTATTATTTTTTCTTCCCATTTTAACACTGATAATGAACCTCCCCAACAGCATCCAGTATCTAATGCAATAATTTTTTTTGGAGTTCCTTGTCCGTTTAAAGAAGACCAATGACCAAATATAATAGTAAAGTTTTTTAAATTAGAGTTTTTTATATTAAACCAAGGAATTAAATTTTTATTTTTTATAAATTTTGGATTTATTTTACTATTGAGTTCTAAAGTACCATCTTTTAAGCAGAATCTCATTCTAGTAAAGGCGTTTATTATAAATTTAATTTTTTCTATGGAAGAATTGTTGTCTTGCCAAATAGTTGAATTATTACCTCTAATCATTTCTAAAATATTAAAAAAATTATTTCCTAACAACATATTTTTAATCTTTTTAGAATATAGTTTTATTTTTGGTAAATTCCACTGTGGATAAATTCCAGCATGTGACAAAATAAATTTTTTTTTTTCGTTTATTCGTGCTATAGGTGTTTTTCTTAACCATGAAATTAATTTTGAATGATCTGGAGCATTAAAAATTTTATCCATATAATGTTTCATATATTTTCTATTTTTATAGGCTAAAATTAGATTTAAATCGTGATTTCCTAGTACAATTTTAGCTGATTTACCTAAAGAAAATAAATAACGAAGAACTTCCAAGGAATGTTTTCCACGTCCTACTAAATCTCCTGTAGTCCATAATTCATCTTTTTTTGGACAAAAGTTGATTTTTTTTAATAATAAAATTAATTCTTTATAACATCCATGTATATCTCCAATAAAATATGTACTCATAGTTCACCTAAATGAATGATATTAGCAATAAGGTAAATATTTTACCAAATTTGTAGGAAATAACAAATATTACTTTTTAAATCTTTTAATAGTTTCTATTATTTTTTAAAAATTTAAGTATTTAGATAGTAAACAGTATTGACTAATTGATAAATTTTGAGCGCGTAGTAATGGGTTTATTCCTAATTTAATCAATTTTTTTTTTGGAAATAAAGAAGATAAACTATTACAAATAGTTTTTCTTCTTTGATTAAAGGCAACTTTTGTTATAAAGCTTAAAGTATTAATATCATATTTTGAATGTAAATTATCATTTTTCTTTTTAAAAGAAACAAAACAAGAATCTACTTTTGGAATTGGTTTAAAAGAATTTGGAGAAATATTTTTAAGAATTTTTATGTTAAAATAAAATTGTGATATGACAGTTAGTCGATTGTAAAATTTAGATCCTAATGTTGCTACTAGTCTAAGAACTACTTCTTTTTGTAACATAAAATGCATATCTTGAATATCATTATGATGTTTAAATAAAGAAAAAATTATTGGAATAGAAACATTATATGGTAGATTACCAAATATTCTAAATAAACTATTTCTGCTCTTTTTTATTTTAAATAAGTTAAAATTAATAGCATTCTCATTAAAAATGATTACATTATTGAAGTTATGATTATTTTCCATTTTTTTGCATAATTCTTTATCTATTTCAATGACTGTTAATTTTTTTAATAATTTACTAACTGGAATAGTTAAAGCACCTAATCCTGGTCCTATTTCTATTACTTGTTCTTCTTTTTTTAGTTTTAGAAAGGATATGATTTGGTTAATAATATTTTTATCAATTAAAAAGTGTTGTCCAAGTTTTTTGCGTTTTTTTTTTTACGTATAAACATAATTTATTGTATCTCAATAAAGATTGATATAATTTGAATAAATTTGATGAAATTTATTTTAAAAATATTTTTATTTAAACAGATGATTCTATTGTAAATAAAATTTTATTTATTTGAACTAGAGTAGTATTTTGTCTATATTATATAAATGTTAAAAAATAAAAGATAAAGATCATGTTTATAATGCACTGGTTTTCGTATATTACTTCTAAACATTCAGAATATATTTTAATTTTTATTTCGATTATTTCTTTTTTAGAATCATTTATAATAATAGGATCATTTCTTCCTGGAATGATTTTAATGTCTATATTAGGTACTTTCATAGGAAGTAGAAAAATAAATTTTTATTATGCATGGATATCTAGTACTTTAGGCTGTTTATTAGGAGATTGGTTATCGTATTATTTAGGATTTTTATGTTCTAATTGGATAATACGTTGTCATCTTTTTAAAAAATATAATTCTATTGTAGTTAAAGTAATATATGCGTTAAATAAGTATAGCGTACTAAGCATTTTTTTCGGAAAAATTTTAGGGTTTACTAGACCTATAATTCCTGTACTTTCTGGAATGTTAAAAGTTCCAATAAAAACATTTTTTATTCCTAATTTATTTGCATGTATATTGTGGCCTTTAATATATTTTTTTCCTGGAATTATAACAAGTATAGTTATAAATAGTCCAAAGATTAAGCAAAATACTTTTTTTAAATGGTTAATGTTATCTATTCCAATATTATCTTGGATAATAATGGTTTTATTATGGAAATGGTGGAAAGAAGAATTTAATACAGATAGATTATGGTTATATAGATATAAAAATAAAACATTTTTTTTATTGGTTATTTCTGTTCTACTTTTAATAAATAATATAATTCAATTGCAATATTATCCAGAAATTATTATTTTAAAGAATTTAATATATAGTATTATTATGTAAATACGTTCAGTAAAAAATGACATTATATTTAAAAAGTATAATATAAATAATTAGTTAAATAGTATTATTAATGTTAATAAAGTCTATATGTAATAATTTTTGTTTAAATGGATGCCATTGTACATTTTTTATTCTTACAAAATAAGTATCTAATTTTATTTTTATTTTTATGGTTTTGGAATAAAAATCTTTATTTTTCTGTAAATGAAAAATGGCATCATGATCTAATACAATAAGTACGGAAATACGGGGTTGATTTCCATAAATTACAGATGGAAATTTGTTTTTTAATCTAATTTTTCTACTATTATTAGTTCCCTTTTTTTCTCTATATATGGCGTTGATACTAAATGTATAATTTTTCACAAATATTTTCCTTAATATATATATTCTATTAAATATAAAAATATATATAATTTATAATTTATATCGAATAGTTAGCTTTTCTATATTAAAATAAATAATATTATATATTTATATTAAAAACAATAATTTATTTATAAAAAAATATTAACAATTTTTAAATATAGACCTTAACCAATGTATTTCTTGTTTCCATAAATTTTTATTGCTAGTTTCTAATATTAATGGGATATTATTAAATCGAGTATCATTCATTATATAAAAAAAAGCTTTTTTTCCTATATTTCCTAAACCTAAATTGTGATGTCTATCTATTCGACTATTAAATATAGTTTTAGAATCATTTAAGTGCATTGCTTTTAGATATTTTAGTCCAACTATTTTTTCAAATAATAAAAATGTTTTTCTAAAAGATGTTTCTGTTCGAATATCATATCCAGCAGAAAATAAATGACATGTATCAAGACAAACACCTATTCTAGATTTATCATGTATATTTTTAATTATTTTAGCAATATGTTCAAATTTATATCCAACAGAACTTCCTTGTCCAGCTGTATTTTCTATTACTAGATTCACTGTTTTTGTTTTTTTTAATACATAATTGATAGATGAAGATATTAGTTTTAGACAAATTTTTTCAGAAATTTTTTTCAAATGATTTCCAGGATGAAAGTTTAATAGATGTAATCCTAATTTTTGACATCGGTCAATTTCATCCAAAAAAGCCATTCTTGATTTTTTTAGTAAAGAAGCATTAGGGTTTCCTAAATTAATTAAATAACTAGCGTGAGGGATTATATATTTGTTAGAAAATTCGCATATATCACATGCTGCTTTGAACTTTAGTATTGTTTTTTTATCTAAAATAGGAGAAGTCCAACGAAGTTGATTTTTAGTAAAGAATGAAAATGCAGTAGATCGGAGTAGTTTTGCTCTAAATACTGCTTTATCAATTCCTCCAGATGTACTAAAATGAGCTCCAATATATTTCATGAATTTCTACCTGTATTTATTAATGATATAGTAGTATTGTAATGTGAAACAAAAAAAATATTTGAATTATAAAAAATATTTTAAATATTTTATTAAAAACAAATATAATATAAATTGTTTTTAATATTCAAAATCATAGGTGTAAAATATGAATATTTATTTAATATATCTAAAGATACAATGTTTCATTAGATAAGTGCAATTAAAATTTTTATTAAGATCAAATTTATTTAAATAATATATAGTAAGATTTAATTATTGATTTTTGAATAAAGTTCTAAACAAAAGCAACAATATTAAATATTAATAAATGGTTTTATTACTAATTACTATTATATAGATAAAATTTAAAATTAATTAGAATTTATGAAATTAAATAACATACATATATTAAAAAAATTTTTTTAATTTTAATTAAAATTTTGAAAAAATTATGAAAATATTCAAAAAAAAATTAAAGAAGTTATATACTTATTATAATAAGTTATATATAAAATAGAATTTTTCTATTACACTGTAAGTAGTGTTAATAGAATAAACAACATTGGATTTTTAATGAAATTATTTAAAAATATTACATTTATTAGTATTATAAATGTTTTAAAGCAATATTGGAGTAGTAAGGGTTGTATTATTATTGAACAATTAGATATACCAGTAGGAGCGGGAACTTTTCACCCTGAAACATTTTTTAATAGCATAGGAAAAAAACATTTTTCTAGAGCATATGTACAATCGTCTCGTCGTCCTTCTGATGGAAGATTTGGAAAAAATCCAAACAGATTACAGCGTTATTATCAATTTCAAATTATAATAAAACCTGCTCCAAATAATATTCAAGATTTGTTTTTAAATTCTTTAAAACAATTAAATATACATAGTACAGAACAAGATATACGTTTTGTAGAAGATAACTGGGAAAATCCTACTTTAGGTGCTTCAGGTATTGGATGGGAAGTATGGATTAATGGAATGGAAGTTTTTCAGTTTACTTATTTTCAGCAAGTAGGAGGTGTTGAATGTGATCCAGTTGCTGTAGAAATTACTTATGGTTTGGAACGATTATGCATGCATATACAAAATATTGACAATGTATATGATTTAGTGTGGGATATATCTAAGAACAAAAAATCCTTTACTTATAAAGAATTATTTTTAGTTAATGAAGAAGAACAATCAATGTATAACTTTGAATATTCTGATACTAATACTTTATTTTCTTTATTCGAAATTTATTTAAAAGAGACAGAACGTTTATTAAATTTAAAAAATCCTTTAATTATTCCTGCATATGAAAATCTTTTATATGCTATTCACAATTTTAATTTATTGGATGCAAAGAAAGTTATATCTGTAACAGAAAGGCAAAATTATATTTTAAAAATACGAAGTTTTTCAAAAAAAATAGCAAATATTTATTTTTTTAGAGTCAGTACTCTGATTACGTAAGTATTTAAAATAGTGAAAAATAATGAAAAAAAAAACATTATTAGTAGAATTAATTACTGAAGAATTACCAGCGAAAAATTTATTTAGTTTGTCAAGATTATTTTCTAAATTAGTAGTTAATGAGTTAACTTTTTATAGAGTTAAGTATAAAAATGTAGAATGGTTTTCTTCTCCTAGAAGATTAGCTATAAAAGTAAATGGTATAGATGATTTTGCTATAGTTTTAAAAAAAAAACAGGAAATAAGTAAGACATCATTTTTTTTAAAGAGTAAAAAAATAATTAAAGAAAATGAAAAACAAGTTCAGCATATTCATTCTGATTTAGAAAATTATAATAAACGTGATAAGAAATTATATATAAACAATACATATGTAGAAAATGATATATATAAATATATAGAATTTATATTTTCACAAATAGTTTTATCTTCTCTAAAAAAATTAACTTTAAAATCGACTGTAATGAGATGGAGTAATAAAAATATAAAATTCATCCGTCCTGTTAGGAATATATTAGTTTTGTTAGATAAGAAAAATATTTTAGTAAATGTTTTTGGAATAAAGTCCAATAGACTGACGTTTGGACATTTTTATATGAACAAAAAAATAATTTCAGTTATAGAAGCAAAAGAATATCCATCAATTTTAAAGACTAAAGGGCAAGTATTAGTAGACCATTATGTTAGAAAAGATGTAATTGTAAATGAATTAAAAAAGCAAGCTAATTTAATTGGTGGTATTGTTAAAATTTCTGAAAAATTATTAGAAGAAGTAACTTCTTTAGTAGAATGGCCTGAAGTGCTAGTTGCTTCTTTTCCAAAGAAGTTCTTATCCATTCCTTCTAGCATTATTACCTACATAATGGAAAGAGATCAAAAATTCTTTCCTATATTTGATAAAAATAATAATTTAATAAATAAATTTTTATTAATTTCTAATATTATTCCTAAATGTTCACATAGTATAGTTCATGGTAATGAAAAAGTAATAGTTGCTAGACTTTCAGATGCTAAGTTTTTTTTTTCTATTGACAGAAAAAAAAATTTAAAAAGATATTTTTTAGATTTAAAAAATATTATTTTTCATACATCATTAGGTTCTTTATTGGATAGAAGTAAAAGAATAATTAAATTAGTAAAATATATTTGTAGATTAACTAACAAGAATAATATTCTTTCTATACAAGCTGCTAAACTTTCTAAATGTGATTTAGTAACTAATATTGTAAGGGAATTTCCAGAAATGCAAGGAAAAATAGGTAGTATATATGCTTTATTAGATGGAGAAAATAAAAAAGTGGCTTTAGCTATAAAAGAACAGTATTTTAACATCAATAAAGAAGAAGATGTTCCTGATAGTGATACATCGTGTAATTTATCCCTTGCAGATAAAATAGATATGCTTGTAGGAATGTTTGTTGCAAACAGTAGAGTAAGTAGTAATGGAGATCCATTTGGTATGAGGAGATCTGCGATAGGATTAATTTTAATTATATTAAAAAGACAAATAGATATTAAACTTGATAGTTTAATAAACACTGCAGTTTCTTTATATAAGGTTCATAATAAAGTACATGATAAAATTATAATAAAAGTAAAAAATTTTTTATTTAATAGAATTTTTTATTTTTATGCAAATAAAAATTATAATAAATCTGTAATTAATTCTGTTCTTTTTGGACAGGATACTAATCTTATTAGTATTAATAATAAGATAAATTTTATAAGTAATATCTATTATTCTAAATATTTTATTAAATTAATAAGTTTATATAAAAGATTAGATAAAATATTAAAGAAAAATAGTATTCTATTTTTAAAAAAAATCAACTTTTTTTTATTAAGAGATAGGCAAGAAAGAGTTTTATATAAGTTTTTTATTTATATAAAAACTAAAAAAATTTTTTTAAAAAATAAAGAAAAATATAAATCTTTCTTTTTTTTATTACATAAATTAACTAATTTTGTAGATTATTTTTTTAAAAAAGTGTTAGTAAATGATAAAAACATAGAAGTTAAGACGAATAGATTATCTCTTTTAAATTCTATATTCATATTTTTAAATAGTATAGTTAATTTTTCTTATTTTTAATTTTTAATGTTAAATATTAATAACTAGTTCATTATTTACTAGTTTTAAAAATTATAAATATGAATAATATTTAATTTACTGTTAACTAAATAACGGTATATTATATATAATATAGTTGTTTACGGTTTTTTAAAATCAATTTAAAATTAAAAATTAAAAAATTTTTTTTAATAATCGTTAAAAATATTAGATATTAATATGTTTTAGTATTTATCTAAATTAGATTAGTTATCGATTAATATTGTATAAATATACACTATTAATTTAATTATTAATTTAGTATATATTTATATTTTTTATTAAATATAATGATACTATGCATATTAATTATTAATTTAAAAATATGTACTGTAAATAGTTTAAATATAAATTTAATTATCATGGTTTTAATTGTAATAAGTATTATGCAATATAGTTTTCAACATTGTTATTGATCTTTTTATATTTTGAAAAAGATAAAATATTAAAATTTTTTTTAATTAAACAATATATATTTAATGCAAATATTTAATCATATGTAGTACATAGATATTTATAGGTGATATTATGGCTTTTATAGATTTAACATTATTAAATAAAATATTCTTGGTATAAGAAACAGATTTGAATTATATGTATATACTGTAATTAAATATACATAAATTTATAAGCAATATAAATTTTTTAGTTTTAAGTTTATAGAAAATTATTAAATTTATTGAATAATCTCATAATTTTCTAAGACTAGCTTTATATTTCTGTCCTAAAATATGTATGCAATTATTAATAATAGAATCAATTTCGTGATTGGTATATGTTTTTTTATAATGTTGAAATATAAATCTTATTGATATGCTTTTTTTTTGGTTTTGAATTTGATTTCCATAGTAGACATCAGTTATATTTATTTTTGTTAAATTATTATCTACTATTTTCATACAAGTTTGGATGATATCCATGGATAAAGTAAATATAGGTATTACTATAGATATATCTCTTTGAATAGTAGGAAATGGAGATATTAAATGAATAACTCTTGGTTTTTTTTCTTTTATTTTATCTAAAAATAATTCAAATAAAATAGTTGGATTTTTTAAATTAAATTTTTCACTTATTTTAGGATCTAGTTCTCCTATTTTTCCAATAATAGTTTTATTTATGTATATATAAGCACTTTTTCCAGTATGTAATCCAGTGATGCAAGCAGGTATAAATTCTATTTTTTTTATATTAACACATAATTCTAAAACAGATTCTACATCTCCTTTTAAGTCATAAAAATTACACATTCTATTTTTACCATCCCAGTTAGTAGGATAGAATAATCCATTGATGGCTCCAGAGAGGACGTGGATTTCTTTTATTTTTAATTCTTTTGTTTTTTCTTTTATAAAACAAATTCCGCTTTCAAAAAATCGTAGAGAATTATTTTGGCGATTTTGATTGTATTCCATCGAAGATAATAATCCCATCCATATTGATTGTCTCATAGAAGATAATTCTTTAGAAATAGGATTTTTTATTGTTAAGTAATTATTTTTTGTAAAAAAAAGGTTTTGTATGTTAGGATTAACAAATCCATAAGTAATTATTTCATAATATCCTTTATCTATCAAAAGATATTTAATTCTGCATAAATCAAATTTTGTATTGTTTTTTTTGCTATTATTAGTGTAATTTTTTATAGGTAAATAATCAATTTTTTTATATCCGTATATTCGTAAAAAATCTTCTATTACATGCTCCTCTATTTTTACATCATATCGCCAGTTTGGAACTATAACGGTTATTGTTTTATTATTTTCAAATATTTCATATCCTATTTTTTGTAAAATTTTGAAGATAACATTTTTTTGTATATTACAGCCTAATAATCTATTAAAATTTTTTAATTGTATGTTTATTTTAATACATTCGTGATAAATTGTATCGTTATTGCTTAAATTTATTGATTGTTCAATACCGTCACATAAATGAACTATTAAGGAACTAGTATAGTCAATTAATTTAGTTTGTAATCCGTAATCGGTGCTATATTCATATATGCGATAGTTATTTTGTAAACAGATACTATTTTTGTTTAAATTATGAAATGAAGAATATGGTTTTAAAAAGATAGATCCTATAAATATATTTCTAGATTTTTTTTGCATATGAAATATTTTTTCGTTTAAATTATTTCCTAATGATAATATTTTTTCAGTATTAGATACGACTATAGATGTTTTTGAAAGAATAAAATTTTTTTTTGTATATAAATTTTTTATTTCTTTTTCTTTTGGATGCCTAATAAATAATTCATTTTTTATTAGAGAAGAATCTATAATATGAACTGGTTGTCCTAATTCAATATAAACATAGTTAATAATATTATCTAGAATATTTTTTCCAGGTAAAATTTCAGCAAATCTAAGTCTTTCTTTTAGCCAATATGGAGTTTCTTTTTTTAAATTTATATTTTTAATTTTTCTTCCACAATATGTTACAAGATGTTGTAAATTTTCTTCTATTTTTATATTTATCTTGTTTTTTTGATTTTTTGTTGTATGTTTTATTTTAATAAATGGTAATTTTAAATTATTTACTACAGCTATTTCTTTTGCTAAAGTTAATAAGCTTAGTCCATACGAACGATTAGGTGTACTGGATATATTAATTATTGGAAAAAAATGTGAAAAAAATTCTTTTATATCTAGTCCAAGTGGATATTTAGAAGATATTTCAATAACTTCTTTTTGTGAGATGTTAATTCCTAAATCTAAAAAAGTGCAAATTTTTCCTTCTGAATAAATATTTTTAGTAATTAGTGTTTTTTTTATCACTAATTTGTTAGGTAATATAGATTTTTCTGTTGCTATTGCTACTATTTTTCCGATAGATGTAGTATCTAATATACCATATACAATAATTGATTTATTTGAACCAATATCAACAGTAAAAAAATTTAATTTACTTTTTTTTTTTATTTTTAATTCGTTTATAATTTTTCCTGTAATAATATTATGAAAAGTATTAAAAAAAAGAGGGTTATATATATTTGCTTCAAATCCTATTTCTGTTAGCTGATTACAAAGAGTAGATGTATTTATTTTAGGATCGATCCATTCTCGAAACCAAGATTCGCTAAATTTCATAAAATATCCTATTTTATTTAAATTGTTGAAGAAATTGAAGATTATTTTCAAAAAAAGAACGTAAGTCATCTATTCCATATTTTAACATAGTAATTCTTTCTACTCCTAATCCAAAAGCACATCCTGTGTATTTTTTTGAATTAATCCCAGATTTATTTAAAATGTCTGGATGTATCATTCCGCAACCTAGTACTTCTAGCCATTTTGTGTTATGAGTTTGTATATCTATTTCCGCTGATATTACAGTAAATGGAAAATATGAGTTCCTAAATTTAATATTAGCTTTTTTTTGAAAAAAAAAACAGAGAAATTCGTTCATTAACCATTTTAAGTTAGCGAAGTTAATGTGTTCTTCTATAATAATACCTTCTATTTGATGAAACATTGGAGAATGTGTTCGATCAAAATCATTTCTATATACTTTTCCTGGAACGATAGTTCTAATTGGTGGTTTATTTTTTTTCATAATTCGTATTTGAGAACTAGATGTTTGAGTTCTTAGTAATTTTTTAGAATTAAACCAAAAAGTATCTTGACTAGTTCTAGACGGATGATGTTTCCATATATTTAAAGCATCAAAATTATGATAATCATCTTCTACTTCAGGTCCTGAAGCAGTATTAAATCCTAATTTGAAAAAAAAATTTTTAATAATGTTAATTGACTCTGTAATAGGATGAAATGCTCCATTATTAATTCTTGTTCCAGGTAAAGAAACATCTATGTTTTCTTGTTTCATTTTTAAAATCATTTGATTTAAATTCAATTTTTCTTTTTTTATTTTTATTAGTTTTAACATTATATTTTTTGATTTATTTATTATAATAAACTTTTTTTTTCTTTGTTTTAAGGGAAGAGATAATAATATATGTATATATTTTGTAACTTCTCCTTTTTTTCCTAAGAAAAATATTCTAGAATTTTCTAAATGAAGCACTGTCTTTGCGTTTTTAAATGAGCGTATAGCTTTTTTAATTAAAATAACTAATTTTAGCATTATAGTACAGTTCCTGTTTAATTGATTAAAATCATTAAACATATAGTATAGTTTATGAGTTAAAAGCTTCCAAAAAGGAAGCTTTTTATTTTTTAAAAAAATTAAAAATTAGTATTTATAGGATAAGTTATACATTTTGTGTTGTAGAACACAAATTCTTTAAAAGAGATTTTTTATGTATAAAAATATTTTATATAATATAAGATTTTTTTGAAAAAACTTTTTTTATAACATATGTTTAAATAAATTAGATTAATTTATTATTGTTTGAGATTGTTTTACTATTTTTTTAAAAGTTAAAGGATCATTGATTGATATTTCTGATAAAATTTTTCTATTTAAATTTATACCAGAATTTTTTAATCCAAATACAAATTTATTGTAAGAAATATTATTACTGCGAACAGCAGCATTAATTCGAATAATCCATAGTTTTCTAAATTGTCGTTTTTTTTGTCGACGATCTCTATAAGAATATTGTCCTGCTTTTATTACAGCTTGATTTGCAACTCGATAAACTTTAGATCTAGCTCCATAGTATCCTTTAGCTTTTTTTAGTATTTTTTTATGTCGGGCACTTGAAGTAGTTCCACGTTTTACGTGAACCATAAATATCTTCCTTTTTTTATTAGTAAAGTTTAAATATTTTATATTTAAAAAGTTAAATATAAGGTAAGCAAAATTTTATTTTAGAGACATCACTTTTAGAAACTATTGATTTAGATCTAATTTTTCGTTTATAATTAGTTGTTTTTTTTGTTAAAATATGTTGAAGATTTGATTTTTTTCTTTTAAATTTTCCAGAAGCTGTTTTTTTAAATCTTTTAGAGACACTGCGTATAGTTTTTATTTTTTGCATAGTATTTGTATCTTGTATTAAATAATAAGTAGTAAACTACGTTATTTAAAATTTTAACTCTAAAGTTAAAGTTTATTTTTTAGGAGAAAGAAACATAATCATTTGTCTTCCTTCTATTTTAGAAGGAAAAAAATCAACTATCGATAAATGACATAAATCGTTTTTAACTTTTTGTAAAAGATTTAGCCCAATTTCTTGGTGAGCCATTTCCCTACCCCTAAAACGTAAGGTTATTTTTACTTTATTTCCTTCGTTTAGAAATCGAATTAAATTTCGTAATTTCACATTATAGTCACCAATGTCTGTACTTGGACGAAATTTTACTTCTTTTATTTGTATGGTTTTTTGTCTTTTTTTTTGTTCTTTATAAGATTTATTTTTTTTATACAGGAATTTTCCATAATTCATGATTTTACAAACTGGAGGATTAGCATTAGGGCTTATTTCAACTAAATCCATATTAACTTTTTCGGCTTGAAGTAAAGCTGTTTTTAAGCTTACTATTCCAATAGGTTTTCCTGCAACGTCTGAAAGACGTACTTCTTTAGCCCTTATTTCGTTATTAATTCGATTAGGACGTTTTAATGTGGGTTTTTTTATAACTTTAATATTTTATACCTCCAATCCAGTGTTAGAATAAGTTGTAATCTCTTTAATTAAAGCATTAATAAAATTGTTAAAACATATATTTTTTATATTTTTTCCTAATCGTGTTCTTACTGTAATAGTAGAAGAATATTCTTCTTTATCTCCGATAATTATTATATAAGGAGTATAACATACTATATGTTCTTTAATTTTAGTGCTAATGTTTTCATTTCTAGTATCACATTTTGTTCTTACGTTTAATTGTATTAATTTTTTTTCTAAAGAATAAGCATATTTTGAATTTTTATCGTGAACCGTTAGTAAAACTACTTGAACTGGAGATAACCAAGTTGGTAATTTTCCTGCATATTCTTCTAGCAAAATTCCTATAAAACGTTCGATGGATCCTAATATAGCTCGATGAATAATTACTGGATGTTTCTTTTTATTATTTTTATCTATATAGTTTGCATTTAATCGTTGTGGTAAATAAAAATCTAGTTGTATTGTTCCGCATTGCCATAGTCTATCTAATGAATCTTGTAAAGTAAACTCTATTTTTGGTCCATAAAAAGCACCTTCTCCTATATTGTGATGATAATTGATATTATTAGAGTTTAGTACGGATTTTAAATCATTTTCCGCTTGATCCCAAATTAAATCATTCCCAATTCGGTTTTTTGGACGTGTAGAAAAATTAACGTTTATTTTTTTAAATTTAAAAATATTATAGACATCAAACATCATTTTAATACAATTATTAATTTCTGATTGTATTTGATCAATGCTACAAAAAATATGAGCATCATCTTGAGTAAAACTTCTAATTCTCAGTAGTCCGTGTAGTGAGCCTGAAGATTCGTTTCGATGACAACATCCGAACTCAGATAGTCTAATAGGTAAATTTTTATATGAAACTAGTTTTCTATTAAATATTTGAACGTGAGCTGGACAATTCATAGGTTTTAAACAATATTTTCGATTTTCAGAAGAAGTAGTAAACATAGATTCTTTATAGTAATCTAGATGACCGCTTTTTTCCCACATAGATTGATTAATTATAATAGGTGTATGAACTTCTTCATAAAAATATTTTTTTAGTTTAAGACGAATAAATGTTTTTAGTTCCTTATAGATAATAAATCCGTTATTATGCCAAAAGACCATTCCGGGGGATTCTTTTTGAATGTGATATAAATTTAATCTTTTGTTTATTTTTCTATGGTCTCTTTTTTTTAAAAAAATAATTTTTTGCAAAAATTGTTGTAGTTTTTTATTTGATTCCCATGCTGTAACAGATATTCTTTGAAGCATTTTATTTTGTTTATTTCCCTTCCAATAAGCTCCAGAAATTTTTTGAATTTTAAAATGATTACAAAATTGTATATTTGGTACTTGAGGGGATAAAGCTATATCGAAATAAGATTCATGATAGTACAAATTAATTTTTTTATCTTTTTTACTAATATTTTTTAATATCTTAACTTTATAGCTTTCTTTAATTACGGTAAATAGCTCTATAGCTTTTTTTACTTGTATTTTTTTTCTTTTTATATCATAACCATTTTTTAGAATTTTTTTCATTTTGTTTTCAATAGTAATGATATCACTTTTAGTTAAAAATTTTTTTAATTCTATATCACAAAAAAAACCATTTTTGGTTATATTTCCTTCAGCTATTTTAGAATCTATCCATAATTTTTTTATTGCGTAAGTGAGTAATTGTAAACAGGAATTTCGTATTATAAAAATTGATTCTGGATCATAGATTGTAATAAACTTGACAGTAGAATCTTCTATAATGAGATGATTTAAATCTTTTATATTATTGTTTATAAAAGCAGCTATACATATGTGATAAATTTTTTTATTATAATCTTTAATTAGTTCTTTAATAGAAATAGGATTGTTATATATCTTTTTTTTCTTATCAAAAAAAATAATAGTAGGCATCTTTCATCCTTAATGAAAGAGATATAGTTATTATATGAAATAAATATTTCATATGATTATAAAAATAGTATAAAAAGTAAAAAAAATAATTTTTAAATATGTTAAATTATAAAATTTAAATGTTTAGTTTTGTATTAAAAAAAACAAATTTTATATAGAAATATATAAGTATTTAGTTTATATGAAAAACCAGTCAATATTTAAAAAATTGACTGGTTTTATTATTAAAAACGACTATCAACTGATTCCGCTAGTTTATTTATAATAAGTTCGCTATTTTTCCAATTTAGACATGGATCAGTAATAGATTTTCCATATACCAATTGGCTTTTCGGCTGTAGAGGTTGAGATCCTTCCTTTAAAAAACTTTCAATCATGACACCTGCTATAGATGTTGAGCCGGTTTTTATTTGTCTAGTTACTGATTCGCATACGTCAATTTGTCTTAAATGTTGTTTTAGACAGTTACCGTGACTAAAATCTATCATTAAGTGTTCTGGTAAATTAAACTTTTTTAAATATTTAACTGCTTGCGCAATGTTTTCGGAATGATAATTAGGCATTATTCCACCTCGCATAATAAGGTGCCCGAATGGGTTTCCGCTAGTATGATTAATACTCATTTGACCATGTTTGTTTGGAGCTAAAAAAAGATGTTTAACTTGTGTAGCACGAATAGCATCGATAGCTATTCGTATGTTACCATCTGTTCCATTTTTGAATCCTACTGGACAAGACAAAGCTGAAGCCATTTCTCGATGAATTTGACTTTCTGTTGTTCTTGCTCCTATTGCTCCCCAACTAATTAAGTCGGCAATAAATTGTCCTATAACCATATCTAAGAACTCTGTAGCAGCTGGCATACCTAAAGAATTTATATCAAGTAATAATTTTCGAGCAATACTTAATCCTTCGTTAACTTTCATAGTTCCGTCAAGATAAGGATCAGAAATTAATCCTTTCCAGCCTACAACAGTTCTAGGTTTTTCAAAATATGTTCTCATGACTATTTCTAATCTATCACGAAATTTTTTTCTTAATTTATAAAGGTTTGTAGCATATTCGATTGCTGCTATAGGATCGTGTAGAGAACATGGTCCGATAATGACTAATAGTCGTTTATCTTTTCCTCTAATAATATTAGCAATATTTTTTCGAGTTTGTATAACATTGTCCATAATAGATGAAGTTATAGTATAACGTTTAGCTAACTCAGCTGGAGTTATTAATGGATCAATTCGTATAGTACGTAGTTCATCTGTTTTTTTCATATTTATCTCTAAGATAAGTGTAATATAAGTAATATATATATACTTTTAAAATATTAAATATAGAATATGTTTTACAATTTATGATAGTAGTACATTAAGTTATTATTATAGATAATTATTTTATTACAATAGTTTTAATTTTTTATATAGAAATATATAACATTTTTTAAATAAGTAATATTAGTTTAATTTTATTAATAAATAAAAAATAGAATTAAATTTTAATTTTTTTTTCAAATAAACAATTATATTAATTTAATTAAGTGAATTAAAGGTAAAAGATAAATAGTTATATATATAAATGGTATATATAGTAACGTATTATTGTTTTTAACAGATTTAGGAAAATAAATATTTAAAAAATAATAATATATTATAACAATATATTTTTATTTTTTTGAATAATTTTTAATTGCATTAAGCAATATAGTTTAAAGTTAATAAACTATCTGTATAAATTAGTTTAATTTTTATCTATTTTGTTTTTATAGATGTATAATTAATAATTATTAACAACTAAATTTAGTTTTTCCAATTAGTAATTGGATAATCTGTTTTTAATACATGTTAATAATTTATATAAAAATTTATTACTATAAAATTTATAGTTTACATATTATTATGATATTAAATGAGTGTTTAGTGACGTAATTTTTTATTTTTATATTAATGAAGAATATATAAGTATTATTATTTTTATAATATTAATACAGAAGATATGTTTTATAGTATATTGATGATTATAAATAATTTTATATTTTTAAAATTTATTAAAGTACAAGAAGTATAAATTCATTAATTTTATATAATAAATAATTTAAAATTTAAATAATTTTAATAAAAAAAATAAAATTATACGCAATATTTTTAGATCGATTTGTTTTAAAATATATATATATAAAGTAAACAATTTATATTTTTTATTTTAAATGTTATAGATATAAATCTATAAAAAAAAATTTACATATGTTTTATTTAAAGTTATTAATAATAAATTTATATATAAATAAAGAAAATTTCTTCTATTCACAAAAAAAAGTTATAAATAATATTTTATTTTTAGTAATTTAGTATTTATGTATTTAATTATATAAGTATTTTATAAAAAAAAGGTAAAAAATGATATTTAATGAAACAAGTATTTTTATTCCTAAATATGGAAATTGGTCGGGGATAATTATAACTAATAATGCAAAAATACAAATATATCGTTTATTATGTAATAATAAAGAGAAAAATATACAATTTTTTTTAAAAAAATCTGGATGTGCTGGTTTTCGTTATGGAATAGAAGTGTATTCTAAAAGTAATGATAATAATCATATAATCTTTATGCATAAAAATATGAGTATTTATGTATTAAAAAAAGATGTTAAATTTTTAGATGGAATTACTATTGATTATATTAAAAATGGAATAAATAGAAATTTTACTTTTTATAATGCTAAAGAATTACACCGTTGTGGATGTGGAGAAAGTTTTACTATATAGTTTTTTTTATATAAAATATTTTAATTTTATAAAAATATTTTAATAAAAAATTATTTGTTCCAAAATAATAAACAATGGTTTCTTTTTCCTTTACTTAAAATTGTATATTTATTAAAAATTTTATCATTTTTAGAAAATTTATAGTGAATATCTTTTTGTAGCTTCTTGTTTATTCTAATAGATTTATTTTTTATTAAATATCTAGATTGACGTTTAGAAGAGGATAATTTAGAAATTAATAATGCTTTTTGTAAATTAGTTTCTTTGGAAACTAATGTAGATGGGATTCCGTCAATTTTTAATTGTTGAAAATCAGTTTTAAAAACTTCTAAAAAAGAGTCAGAAAATAAGTAGTTGGTGATGCGTTGTGCTGATAATAACCTATGTTTTCCGTGTATTAACCTAGTAATATAACTTGCTAATATTTTTTTTATTTTTAAAACTACTTTTTTATACATAAATTTTTCTTCTATTTTATTTATTTTATGCAAATTTATTAATGTAAATAATTTTAGAAAGTTTATTATGTACTTATCTTGTGTATTCAACCAAAACTGATAAAATTTATAAGGAGTAGTTTTTTTTTCATTTAACCAAATAGTTTCTTTTTCTGTTTTTCCAAATTTTTTACCGTTAGATTGAAGAAGTAGAGGAACAGTTATTCCGGAAACGTTCTTTTTATATAAATTTTTAATTAGATGAATTCCAGAAGTGATATTCCCCCATTGATCTGAACCTCCTATTTGCAGGATTACTTTATAGTTTTTAAACAACCATAAAAAATCATATGATTGTAGTAAACTATAAGAAAATTCCGTAAAAGAAATTCCTGACTTTGATTTCGTAATTCGTTGTTTAACAGATTCTTTTTTTATCATTTTATTTACTGAAAATTGTTTTCCAATAATACTTAAAAAGTCTATAATATTAATATTATTTATCCAATTAAAGTTATTTAAAACTTTAATTGTATTTTTTTTGTTTTTTATTTTAAAAAATGTAATAAGTTGTTTAGTAATTTTTTTTTCCCATAGATTTTTTGTTTCAGTTTTAAAATTAAAACGTCTTTCTTTATCTTTAAAACTCGGATCTCCTATAATACTAGTTGCTCCTCCAATTAAAATTATAGGAATACATTTTATAATTTGAAAATATTTAATGCATAACATAGGAAGTAAATGGCCGACATGAAGACTATCAGCAGTTGGATCAAATCCACAGTATATTTTGAAAGAATGATTACTTGATAGGTTTTGAATTAATTCTTTTTCATGAGCTATTTTAGAAATTAATCCTCTATTTTTTAGTTCTTGTAATAGTTTATTTATTTGCACAGAAAGTTCCTATAATATAGATATTTATTTTATTTGATAGTTTAAACGTGAATTAGTAACTAATTACCATTATATATAATAATATATAAGATATAATCTTATCAGAAAATCGTATAGTTGTATTATTTTTATCTATTGATAATGAGTTTAATTAATTTAATGACTAAATTTTTTTTAATTAGTTATATATATTTAAAAAATAAGTTTGTTAATAGTTTACAGGATCTACTATAATAAGGATTTTGATTTTATAACGTAAAAAAATTTTTTTTGTTGATTGAAGAATAAAATTTAATATTTTATTTAAAAAGTTTTTGCAATAATATTGTAAAAGTATAGAAGAAGAATGTTGTTGTGTAAATTTATTAATTGAAAACATTGTACACGGCATTATTAGAAGGGAACCATTCGGTATTTTAAAATTATTCTTAATTAAACTATTTATTAACGATATTGCATATTGTACGTTTTTTGAAAAATTGCTTGTTATTTTTAATATAATATGTGTTGTATACGGTGGTAGTATATTATACTTTCTTAATTTTAGTAAATTATTAATAAATGAATAAAAACCTTTATACACTAATATATTAAGTGAGTGATTTTTAGAAAAGTATGTTGGAATAAATGTATTTGTTTTTTTTAATTTAGCAGAAACGTTATATGTGCAATTAATATACGCATGACTAAAAAATTCCATAGCACGAAATTTATAGTAGTAGAAATAATAGTCTAGATTAAAAAAAACAATATTTTTAATATTTGAAATAAAAGTTAAATTTTCTAATGAATCTGACATTAGAATTATTCTAGGGCTATTTTTAGTTAAATTAAGAATGTTTAAATAGTTTTTTGTTGTACAATTGTCATCTATTAAGTTAAAAAATAAAAATCTTATTTTTTTGAAAGTGATATTTAACAATTTATTTATGTTTTTTCTATTTATATTTAAAATATGTAAACAGTAAGATTGACAGTACATACATTTTACAAATTGTTTTATAATAGAAAAACAATTATGACAAAATAATTCTTCTTTTAGGGTATTCAATTTATAAAAATTATTACAAGTACTGCATTTCATAATTAGTGAACAATGTAAGCATATTAGTACAGAGAAAAAAATCATTTTTTTTGCAATAATAAGTATTGTTGTTTTTTGATTTTTTAAAGAAGAGTATATTTTTTTTATAATTTCAGTTGAAAAAATTCCATAACATTTTGATTTTTTCATGTCTATAATATTAGTAGTATTTTTTACATATTTAATATTTTTTTTGTACAAATTAAAATATAAATATTTTTTAGAATGTAATTTTTTTAAAGTAAGTAAATCTGGAGTTATAGATTCAAGAATTATAGGAATATTTTCTTGATAAGCTCTAATAATAGCTATAAATTTTGTATTGTAATAACACGGTTTTTGTTTTATATATTCAGTACTGTTTTCTTGATCTATTATAATTAAGCCTAGTCTACAAAAAGGAATAAAAATACCATTTGCTGTAGAAATGATAATTATATTTTTAATGATTTTAGCTTTTTCTAAAATATAGCATTTTTGTTTATTATTTAGTTTTGAATGATATACATCTATTGGAATATTATTCTTTTTTTTTAAAAAATACTTTATTTGAAATAAAGTGTTTACATTTGGAGTTAAAATTAAAGTTTGTTTTTTTTTTGTTGTTACTAGTTTTAGTATTTTTAAATATGTTTCTATTTTTAAAAAAAAATTCATTCCAATTAATGCTATTATTTTATAGTTTAAATTGCTAGTTAAGATTTTACTTAAAATTAATTTTGTAATTTCGTTTAATTTTATATATATATATTGTTTATTTAATTTATTTTTCCATATGTATAAATTATAATTTTTTATATGTAGAGTACATAAACCTTTTCTTTTTAGTTTGTAAAAAATACTTTCATATATTTTATGGTTAGAGTAATCATTTTTTTTTACGACATTTTTTTTTAATATAGATATAGCATATTTTTGTTTAGGAGCATTTTTTAAATTATTTGAATTAAAATTTTTTCCTTTTGTGGTTATTTTCCAATAAAAATCAAAATTTTTTTTTTATTGTATAACTTTGGGAGTATATTGAATGTTAATATTCCTATAGGACAGTGATAATATTTAGCTGTCCAATGTAATAAATTAATTATTTTGTTACTTATTGCATATTTTGTATCTAAAATTTTTATTATATATTTTATATTATAATTAGTTTTTTTATCTTTTTTAAAATAAATTTTAGATATAATTCCAATTAATTTTTTGTTTTTAAAAGGAACATATACTCTAGAACCTATTTTAGGGTTTAAATAAGGATGACAGTAGTAAAAAAATGTAGTTTTAATTGGTAAAAATAATATTACTTCTATAATGATCATATTTATTCCGACGAAATGTAATATAGAAATATGTGTGAACGTGTGTATTAATTTTGGCATAAATATGCACAAATTTATCGTATCAAGAAAAATATCACTAATATTTCAATATATTTCTAATATTAAAATATATATATATTTGATATAAAAAATTTAAATACAATAAATTTATTTATTTTTTTCATATTCACAATAGTATTTAATACAGCATTGATTACATATAGGATTTTTAGACTTACAAACATAACGGCCATGAAGTACAAACCAATGGTGTATTTTATGAATGTATTTTTTTGGAACAACTTTCATGAGTTTTTTTTCAACTATTTTTACATTTTTTCCTAGTGCAAAGTGACTTCTATTTGATACTCTAAATACATGTGTATCTACAGCTATAGTATTTATTTTATATAAAGTACTTAATATGACATTTGTTGTTTTTCTTCCTACTCCTGGAAGAGATTCTAAAAAAGATCTTTTATTAGGAACAAATCTCCATTTTTTTTTAATGAATATTTTAGATATATTAATGATATTTTCTGCCTTTTTGTTATATAATCCGATATTTTTTAAGTAATTTTTTAATTTAAAAATTCCTAACTTAATAAATTTTTCGGGTGTATTTGCGATAGGATATAAAATATTAGTAATATTATTTACGCTATGATCTTTAGTTTGAGCTGAAAGCATGACAGAAATCAATAGTTCAAAATCAGAATTAAAGTTTAATTCTGATTTTGGAAAAGGATTTTTAGTATTTAAAATATTTATTATTTTGAACCGTTTAGCATTATTCATAAAATTATTTTTAATTAATTAAATACACTTAAAAAAGTAAATTATTTTTACCATATGTTTTTATTAAAAAATTTAATATTGAATATTATAAGTATATAAATTTTTGTTATATTAAGTAGTTCTTAAGTAAATTACTTAAAATAAAAAATTACAAAATTATTTTTTGAAATAATATTTACATTATTTGTTATAAATTAATATACAAACTTTGTTTGTGAAAAAATGAAAAGCTAAGAATTTAAAGTTTGTTAATTTAATTTGATGATATTAAAGTAGTTTTTTAAAATTTAATAAAATATATGTAGGTATTTTATATTTAATTAATTTAACTTTTATGTTAAAGATTTTAACTGTATATATGAAGTTAATTTTTTATTAAATAAAAACTTTGGTGTATAATATTAAAATATATAGTACATATTTTAAACATATATAGAAATAACGTTTACTAATTTTTAATAATTTTAAGTACAAAATTCTTTAATTTAATATTTTAAATTATAAATACAATATAAATAATATTTTATAGTTAAAAATCTATATTTAAGTATGTAAATAGAAAATAAAAGAAAATAATTAGTACTTTTATTTTAAAAAAGACAATTGTATTATAGTAGATTAAAATGATATAATATATTCATTATTTAATATTAATAAATTTGATATATAGATATATAAATATATAGATATATAGATATATGTATATCGTAAAAATGATATTAATTGTTTTAATTGTTCTAAATAGAATATTATTGAACTATTATTATAAATATATTTGTTATTCCTAACAACATTTTAGACGTATAAATTACTTTTTATTATGGTTTAGCTATATGTCAATAATTAAAAATAAAATAGTATTTTACATTAATATATATATATATAGTATATAATATTTATTGGAAATTTTTGACATTATTTTTTACTGAATAATAAATTTATTTATCTTATTATAAGTAATATATTTCTATTTATTTTAGTGTAATATTATTGCGTCCGTAGTTCAGTTGGTAGAGCATCACTATGACATAGTGAAAGTCAGTGGTTCAAGTCCACTCGGACGTATAGAAACAACTATTAACCTATTATATTTAGTTAGTTTTTAAGTACAGTAAAAAATAAATTTTACATATTTATAAAAAAAATTATAGGTAAAATGTTTTTTTCATAAAAATTATATAGTTTATTTTTCAGAATTTTACAATTATAGGATTGTTTTAATATTTAAAAAAAACATATATAATTTTATACTTTATATATATTTACTACATGAAAAATTTAAAAAAAAAATTAATATTTATAAAAACAATTTAGTTTTAATAGCATATAGTGGTGGTATAGATTCTACTGTTTTATTATATAAGTTAATGGAATTAAAAAAACATTATTCTTTTATTAAGATTAGAGTGCTTCATATTAATTATAATAGTTTTAAACATTCATCAGATACAGTTAAACATTGTATTCAATTATGTAAAAAAAATAATTTAGAATTAATTATTAAAAATATAAAAAAAATACCTGTAAAAAAAAATTTTGAAGAAGTAGCTAGAGTTATTCGTTATAATATAATAAAAAAAGTATTAATTCCTAAAGAAGTGGTAATTACAGCACATCATTTAAATGATCAGTGCGAAACTTTTTTTTTATCTCTAAAAAGAGGAAGTGGTCCCACCGGATTATCAGGAATGAAATTAAATACTTTTTTAGATAAAGATAAATTATTAATTAGACCATTTCTTGATATATCTAAAAAGCAAATAGAGCATTTTGCAAATAAAAAAAAGTTAATTTGGATTACAGATCATAGTAATAATAATATTTACTATGATAGAAATTTTTTACGAAAAGAAATTATTCCTATTTTAGAAAAAAGATGGCCTTTTTTTCTAAAGACTTGTTTTAGATCTTCGACGATTTGTTCAGATTATGTAAACATTGCTAATAATCTTGCAAATAATTTTTTACAAAAAAATATGTTACTAGATTCATCATTAAATTTTTTTAATATGTTGTTTTTAGATGTTAGTATAAGGAAAGTAATATTACGAAATTGGTTTTTAAAAAATAAATTAAAAATGCCTTCTTATTCTGTAATTGAAAAAATTTTAAAAGAAGTGATAAATAGTAAAAAAGATGCAAATCCTAAAATAATTATTAATCAATTCGAAATAAGAAGATATAAAAAATACATATATATTTTTCCTGTATTACCTTCAGTAAATTCTTTAATATTAATATGGCATAATATAAATTGTCCTTTACAGTTACCTTACCGTTTTGGGTTTTTAGAAAACAATAGTTATGGGATGAAAATTCCAAGTCCTAAAAAAAATGATATTGTTAATATTAGATTCATAGTGTCTGGTCGAATATCTATCTTTGGAAGAAACGGCAGTAGACAAGTAAAAAAAATATTTCAAGAATTTAATATTCCTCCTTGGTATAGAAATAGAATTCCTTTGATATTTTATAACAGTGATTTTATAGCTGCACCTGGTATTTTTTTAGTAGATTGTATTGCAACTAAAAGAAATAAAAAATCATGTTTTATTTCTTGGAACAGTATGTTACTAAATAATACATAACATTATATATATATATATATATAGTGTATGTATTGTATTATTAATTTTAATGTTTTTATATTAATTAAGAATATTTATTATTTTTAATAAAATTAACAACATCTTTTTTATGAATTCTATTATATAAAGTAGAAAATGAAGAAATCTTATGATTTAATAATGGTCTTTTTATATTTTTCCAATTTAATTTAATAAGTAGAAATTTTTCAATTTTTTTAGATAGATCAGGCGTAATTGGTGTAATCCAAGTAGCAATAATACGAAATAAGTTTAAACTCATAGAACATATTTCATGTAACGTTTTTAGTTGGTTTTTATTGTTTAGTAAAGTCCACGGTTTTTTTTCGCTAAAATATGTGTTAGCAATATCTGCACATTTTATAATTTTTCGAGTAACAGCTCCAAACTCTCTTTTCTGATATAAATTTTCTATTAATTGAGAGTACTGTAATATTTTTTTATAAGTATGTATATCTGATAAATTTCTAGATAGAGTATTTTGAAAATATTTATGAATAAAACTAGAACTTCGAGATGCTAGATTAACTATTTTATTTACAATGTCAGTGTTTATTTTTTTATAAAAATCTTCTAAATTTATTTCAATATCTTGTATTGTTGAAGATGATTTACTAGCATAATAATATCGCAAACTATCTGAGTTAAATGTTTTAATCCAATTTTTAGCTAATATTGCTGATCCTTTAGATTTAGAAAGTTTTTTCCCATTTAAAGTTACATAACCATGTACAAATATATTTGTTGGTTTTCTATAAGAAATAGATGTTAGTATAGCAGGCCAAAATAGTGTATGAAAATAAATAATGTCTTTTCCTATAAAATGATAGAGTTCAGTAGATGTATTTTTTTTCCAGAATTCGTTGAATTGGATTTTTTTTTCTTTTTTACATAGTTTTTTAAATGTACTGATATATCCAATTGGTGCATCTAACCATACATAAAAATATTTGTTTATGTAATTTGGAATTAAAAACCCAAAATAAGGAGCATCTCTTGATATATTCCAATTTTTTAATCCAGTTTTAAACCATTCTTCAGTTTTATTCAATACAGATTTTTGAAGTTTTGTAGAACAAATCCATTTTTTTATTTTTTTTTCATATTTTTTTATATTAAAAAATAAGTGATTTGATGATTTTAAGATAGGCTTTTTATCTGATAGTAGAGAAATTGGATTTTTCAGATTAATAGCATCATAAGTAGCTCCACAAGATTCACAGTTATCTCCAAGTTGATTTTTTTTATAACAACTAGGACAATCTCCTTGAACTAATCTATCAGGTAAAAACATGTTGTTTTGTACATCGTATAATTGAGATATATTTTTTTTAATAATTAAATTTTTTTTTTCTAAAATATTAAAAATGGTATTAACTGTTTTTAAATTTTCTGAACTATGTGTAGAACTATATAAATTATATTTAATATTAAATTTAGAAAAATCAAGTTTGTGTTCAATGTAGTTTTTTTTAATTAGGTTATTGGGAGTGATACCTAATTCTTTTGATTTTAATAATATAGGAGTTCCGTGAGCATCATCGGCACAAATAAACCATACTTTATGTCCTGTCATTCTTAAATATTTAACCCAAATATCAGCTTGAATATGTTCTAAAAGATGACCTAGGTGTATAGATCCATTAGCATAAGGAAAAGCGCAGGTAACTAAAATTTTTTTTTTTGTTTTTTTCATAGTAAACTAATACGTAGATATGTATATATATATATTTATATGTATGTAAAAAATATATATATATAGCGATGATAGATTGAAATGTGTGTATATTATATATATATAATATTAAACACTATTATGAATAACAGATAATTATTTAAATAATATATGGTATAAAATTATATTAGCGTATTTATTAATATAAAAGTAAGTTAAAGATATTTAATCTTGGTTTATTCGACTACTTATAATGTTTCTTTGTCCAAAATATTTAGCATTGATACGACTGTTATAAGGAGTTTTTACTGGTTTAGATAATTTTTCAAAACTTATAGCGGCAATAAACATTCCTGGATATACAGCTAGCACTATATTACCTGAATTAAAAAATTCTAATACTATATTTCCTTTCCATCCAGGATCTATTCTATGAGAAGTAGCATGAATCATTAATCCTAATCTTGCTAATGAAGATTTTCCATCTAGCCAACCAACTAAGTTGTTTGGTAATGTTAATTCTTCCTGAGTCATAGCTAACGCAAACGCACCTGGTTGTAAAAAAAATGGTTGTTGCTTTTTTAAAATGATTTCATTACTCATTATTTTACTGAGTGTTTTATTAATATTTTTTTTAGATGCGTTTAAATTTATGAATGCAATGGAACGATTTTTTAGAGTTCTAAATCTATTACTTAAGGTAAGATCAACAGTGATTCCGTGAATGCAATTATCTTTTGGACGCGGAGTAATAACTAGTTTTTTTTTATTTAACCATAATTTAACATCTTCGTCGGATAATCTCATATTCATCCTATTTTTGTGTAAATAATACATATATTTTTATTATTAAATATAAATACAGAATTTTCAGTTTTTTTAAAGATATAGCACAATCAAAAAAATAGTTATAGTGTAAATTTATAGTTTTATAGACATAAAATTAAATTTTGTACAATAAAAAAAAATAAAAACTTTTAATAGAATTAATCGTAATACAATAGTACAGTTAATAACTGTTAAAATATATATTAAGTAAATATTTATATCTTTTTTTAATAAGTGTATTTTATATAAAATTTATATCCAGTTACTCGTGAATGAACCGTCTTTGTCGGTTCTATTATAAGTATGAGATCCAAAATAATCTCTTTGAGCTTGAATTAAATTTGTTGACAAAAAAGAAGAGTGGTATCCATCATAATAAGCTATAGAAGCAGATAGCACAGGTACTGGAATTTTTGTTTTTATTGCGTATGCTACTATTGAACGTAAAGATTCTTGATATTCTTTTGCAATAGAAGAAAAAAAAGAAGTTAGTAAAAGATTTTTTACATCTTTATTATTAGAAAATTCTTGACTAATTTTATTTAAAAAACTAGCTTGAATTATACATCCAGATCGAAAAATTTTAGAAATTTTACTTAGGTTTAGATTCCAATTATAGTGTTTACAAGCACTTTTTAATAAAGAAAAACCTTGCGAATAAGCAAGTATTTTACCTAGATATAAAGATTTTCGTATTTTTTCAATAAAGACTGGTTTATTTTTAATTATTGTTGTATTAGATGATTTAACATTTATATATTTTGATGCAATATTTCTTTCTGACGTTAGAGATGATAAATATCTAAAAAAAACAGATTCACTAATTAAAGATAGAGGTTGACCTAATTCTAAAGCGTTTTGTACTGTCCAAGTTCCAGTGCCTTTATTTCCTGCTTTATCGGATATTAAATCAATTAAATCTTTATTGGTTTGTAGGTCTTTTTTTAAAAAAATATTTTTTGTTATATTTATAAGATAACTATTTAATTCTCCTTTATTCCAATCAGAAAATATGTTAGATATATCTTTATTATTTAGATGTAAACCTATTTTTAATAAAGCATATACTTCTGAAATAAGTTGCATATCACTATATTCAATTCCATTGTGTATCATTTTTACATAATGACCTGATCCGTCTGGACCTATATAAGATACGCATGGTTCTCCTTGGTATTTAGCTGCTATTTTTTTGAATAAAGATTCTATTACTTTATATTGTTCTTTGTTTCCTCCAGGCATGATAGCTGGTCCTAATAGTGCACCTTCTGACCCTCCAGAAATACCTGTTCCAAAAAAATAGAATCCTTTTTTTTCTAAATTTTTATTTCTAACAATAGAATCCTTATAAAAAGAATTACCGCCATCAATTATAATATCTTGTTTATTAAGATAAGGAAGTATGTTATTAATAGTATTATCAGTAGCAATTCCAGATTGAACCATTAATATAATGCATCTAGGTTTTTTTAAAGATGAGATAAAATCTTTTATAGTAAAAAAAGGAATTATTTTTTTTTCAGAATTTTTTTTAAAAAAGCACTTTGTTTTGCTGCTAGTTCTATTAAATATAGACACTGTATAACCATTTCTTTCTATATTTAATACTAGATTACTTCCCATTACTCCTAATCCGATCACTCCAATTGTTTTATTTATCATATGTAATCCTGAGTGTATTAATATTTTTATAAAGAAATACTAGCTTAGATTAATTTAGTTATTATTTTTTATAATTATTTTTAATATTATATAGTTGTTTATTAAAATTTGATAAATTTATTTTTTTTTTGAATTAACTTCAAGATGAATCAATTAAAAATTATTATTATATAATAATATAGCTTTTTAATTTTTTTTAGCATTTCGTGTTTGTAAATTATGAATTATTTCTTTAAATTGTATTTTTTTAAAGTTTAACAAGACTAATAAATGATAAATTAAATCTGATGTTTCGTTTATCAAATCATTTTTTTCTTTAGTCATAGAAGACAATATAGTTTCTACTGCTTCTTCTCCTACTTTTTGTGCTATCTTTTGAATGCCTAATTTTAATAGTTTAGATGTATATGATTTTTTTTGATTGGTTTTTTTTTTATTTATTATTTTTTCTAAATAAAATAAAAATGAAAAATTTTCTATTTTTTTTGAAAAACAGCTGGGTTTATTTAAATGGCATGTATTTCCATAGGGTTTTACTACTATTAGTATAGTGTCCTGATCACAATCAGATGATATATTTTTTACTATTAAGTAATTTTTAGAGTTTTCTCCTTTAGTCCATAATCTATTTTTAGTTCTTGAATAAAAAGTAACTTTTTTTTCTTTTATTGTTTTTTTTAAAGATTCTCTATTTAGATATCCATGCATTAGTATTTCTCCAGATACATAATGCTGAATGATTCCAGGTATATATCCTTTTGTTTTTTCCCAATTTAAATTTTCTATATTTATTTTTAATGTCATAATCGAATTTCTATACCCTTTTTATTTAAAAATTTTTTTAAATTTTGTATATTAATAATTTTTTTATGAAATACTGAAGCAGCTAATGCTCCATCTACATTAGTTTTTTTGAATAGATCATAAAAATGATTTTTTGTTCCAGCTCCACCGGATGCTATAAGGGGTATTTTGCATAAATTTCGAATTTTTTTAAGTTGTTCAACATCGTATCCGTTGTTTACTCCATCTTGGTTCATAGTATTTATTACGATTTCTCCAGCACCTCTATCTTGAACTTCTTTAACCCAAGATTCTGTTGTTAATTTTGTTTTTATGATCGTTTTATTACTTCCAGTATATTGGTATACTTCATAGCATTTTGTTTCATTATTAAACCAAGAATCTATTCCAATAACTACACATTGAACACCAAATGTATTGGATATTTTATTTATTAGATTAGGGTTAGAAATAGCAGGAGAATTAATTGATATTTTATCAGCGCCTAAAGACAATATTTTTCTTGCATCATCTACAGAATTAATTCCTCCTGCAACACAAAAAGGAATAGTTATAATTTCGGCAATGTTTTTTATCCAACGTTGATTTACTAGATATTTTTTTGAGGAAGCTGTAATGTCATAAAAAACTATTTCATCAGCATCTTCTTTAAGATATCTTAAAATAAGAGGTAGTATTTCTCCTATAATTTTATGATTACGAAATTTTACTCCTTTAACTACTTTTCCATTTTTGACATCTAAACATGGAATAATTCTTTTTGCTAGCACGTTATTGCCTCTGATAAAGTAAAATTTTTTTCTAATAGCGAACGACCAATAATGATTCCTTTTACATTAGTTTTTTTTAACGTAATAATATCTGATATTTTACTAATTCCACCAGAAGATTGAAAATGAATAGTTTTAAACTTTTTTGTTATTTCTTTATATAATGTAAAATTAGGTCCGTTTAAAGTGCCGTCTTTTGATATGTCAGTACATAAAACATGTTTTAATCCAATTTTTATAAATTGTTGAATTACTTCTTCTAAAACTAAATTAGTTTTTTTTTTCCAACCATTAATTTTTATAAATTTTTTTCTTTCATCATTAATAATTATATCTAATGCTAGTACAATGGTTTCAGATCCATATTCTTTTATCCAATTTGTAAACTTTTCAGGATGTGTTATTGCGGAAGATCCTATAACAATTCTTTTTGCTCCAATAGATAATAATTCTTCAATATTTTTTTTACTTCTTATTCCTCCTCCTATTTGTACAGGAGTATTAAGATTTTTTAATAAAGTTTTTATTTTTTTTGTTTGTCTCTTATTAGGATTGCTAGCAGCATCTAAATCAACAATATGTATAATAGATACATTTTTTGTATCATATAAACGGATTAGATCTTGTGCAGATAAATCATATATTTTTTTTTTTTTATAATTTCCTTGGAATAGTCTTACCACTTTATTATTTATTAAATCTATAGCAGGAATAATCATTTTTTTAAATTTCCAAAAAGTTTTTTATTAGTTGTTGACCATATTTTCCAGATTTTTCTGGATGAAATTGAACACCATAAAAGTTTTTTTTTTGTATAGATGCACTAAATAGGTTTCCATAGTATGCTTTAGAAGTGGTATAGGAACATATCGGTACTTGATAAGTATGGATAAAGTAAAAATGTGATCCATTTTTTATTCCTTGAAATATATTTTCATCACTGTTGTAATATACGTTATTCCATCCAATATGAGGTATTGGTAATGTGTTATTACTTAACAATTTTTGGACATGCATATCTAATACGTTTAACATATTAGTTCCATTATTTTCATCACTGATTTTACATAACAGTTGCATTCCTAAGCAAATTCCTAATACAGGTTTTTTATATTCACGTAATACGTTATATAAGTCATTATTATATATAGATTCCATAGCTGTTAAAGCGGTTCCGACTCCAGGTATAAATAATTTATCTGCATTTTTTATTGTATTTTTATTTGAACTAACAGTAGAAAAAAAACCTAATCTTTTTATAGAACATATTAATGAAAATGTATTAGAACATTTTGTATCCAAAATTACTATTTTCATTATAGTATTCCTTTAGAACTAGGTGTTAATATTTTTTTATTTATTTTTGTAGCTTGATATAATGTTTTTCCAAAAACTTTAAATAGGCTTTCTGCAATATGATGGTCATTTTTTCCTTTAGCCTTTATATGAAGAGTAATCTTCATAGAGTATGATAAGGAATAAAAAAAATGTTCTATCATTTCTGTACTTAAATCACCTATTTTTTGATATTTAAAAATAGCATTGAATTTTAAAAAAGGTCTTCCTGATATATCCATAATACATTTTGCAATGCATTCATCCATAGGAAGAGTAAATCCATATCTTTCCAAACCAATTTTGTTTTTTAATATTTTACGTAACGTTTGTCCAATAACAATTCCAGTATCTTCTATTAAATGATGGTCATCTGGATCTATTTTTTGTGTACATTGAACATTGAAGTATAGATTACCATGTATAGAAATCTGTTCTAGCATATGGTCAAAAAATTTTATTCCAGTATTAATAGTACTGTTTTTATTTGAATTGAGTTTTATTGTTATTGAAATATGTGTTTCTTTAGTATTTCTAATAATTTTAGCAAATCTGTTATAAATAATTTTTTTCTTTATAGAACTCCATCCATTTTTTTCTCTATTATACAAAAATCCGGGTATTCCTATATTTTTAGCAAATTCTATGTCTGTATTTCTATCTCCGATAACATAGCTATTTTTTTTATCTATTGTATTTTTTTTTAACCAAGGTTCAATCAATTTTAATTTTGGTTTTCGACAAGAACAGTTTTTTTGTAATGTATGAGGACAGATTAAAACTTGATCAAAAATTATTCCTTGAGATTTAAAAATATTAATCATAAAATTATGAGGCATATAAAAATTAGATAATGGAAAGTTAAGACTTCCTAAACCATCTTGGTTAGTAACAATTATAAAAATGTAATTATGCTGTTTTAGTTCAAGTAAAGAAGAAATTACATATGGTTCAAATTCTAATTTTTGAATAGAATCTACTTGAAAATCCATTTTTGGTTCAGATATTAATGTTCCGTCTCTATCTATAAATAGAACTTTTTTAAGCATTTTTTTTCTCTTAAATAGGGTTTAAGAATTTAAATTTTTTAGAGTTTCAATTATTTTTTTACATTCCGAGTGTGTTCCTATAGATATTCTTAAACATCCTCTTAGCATAGGTACATTATGTTGATCACGGACAATAATACCATTTCTTTGTAAAACAAAAAAAATTTTTTTCACGTAAAGTGTTTTTATTAAAATAAAGTTGGCGTAACTAGTAAATACTTCTTGAATTAGTTTTATTTTTTTTAATTTATGAAATAACCAAAAACGGTTGAAATTAATAGTAATAATATGCTTTTTAAGCAAATTTATATTTTTAGGAGAAAAAAAAGAATAAGCTATTTTGTATGTTGGATATGGTATTGGATATGGAGCTATGATTTTCGAAATTATATTTATAATTTTAGAAGAAGCTAATATAAACCCGCATCGAATACCGGCTAATCCAAATGCTTTAGATAAAGTTCTTAATATGATTAAATTTTTAAATTCTTTTATCCATCCAGAAAGATTATCTGTTATACAAAAATCAATATATGCTTCGTCAATGACAATAAAAAATTTGTTTTTAGACAGTTTTAATATAGAATAGATTGTTTTTTTGTTTATTAGATGTCCAGTAGGATTATTTGGTCTACATATAAATATAATTTTTACATTTTTTATGTTAGAAATAATTCTATTAATAGAAATGTTTTTCTCCCATAACATAAATATTTTTTTATTTTGTATTCCCGCAATTTTTGCAATAATATCATACATACCATATGTAGGAGGGATAGTTATTATTGAATCTTTGTTTCTTTCACAAAATACTCGAATTAATAAATCAATTCCTTCATCTGCACCTCGAGTAATTAATATGTTTTTTTTTGGTATTTTAGAGTAAAGAGAATATGCTAAGAGTAATTTTTCCGGTTGAAAATGAGGATATCGATTTAGTTTTTTGAATGATATAGATAGTTTACTTAAATAAGGTGATTCATTTGCGTTTAACCATATTTTCCCATTTCCTCCAATCTTTCTTGCTGATTGATATCCTGTTAAGTTTTTAATATATTTTGGAATTATGTTATAAATATTAGACATTATTTTTTCCTTTCATTAAATATTTAAATCTGCATTTCATAGCATTTTTATGAGCTTCTAGTTTTTCGTATGAAGATAATACAGTGACACTATTATATATTTTTAAAAATCCTGATGGGGTTAATTCTTGAATAGTAATGTATTTTTGAAAATCAGATAATCCTAGTCCAGAATTAACTATTGCTGATCCGTATGTAGGTAAAACATGATTAGTACCAGAAGAGTAATCTCCAACTGATTCAGGGGACCATGGTCCTAGAAATACTGATCCTGCATTTTTTATTTTTGCTAAAAATGATCTAGGATTGAGAATATTGAGTATTAAATGTTCCGGAGCATAAAGATTAGAAATTTTTATAGCTTCGTCTATATTGTTTACAACGATAAATCTACTATTTTTTATAGAACAAGTTAATATTTTTTTTCTAAAAGATTTTTTTATTTCTTCGTTTATTTTGTTAATAACGTTTTTAATAAGTACGAGACTATATGATAGTAAAATGACTTGTGAATCGGGTCCATGTTCAGCTTGAGATAAAAGATCCCAAGCAACAAAATCTGAATTTGCAAATTCATCGGCAATAATCATTAATTCAGATGGTCCAGCTAGCATGTCAATTTCAAGATTCGGAATTAAGTTTTTAACCTGACGTTTAGCTTCTGTGACGTATGAGTTACCAGGTCCGAATATTTTATTAACTTTAGGAACTTGATTAGTTCCGAATGCAAAAGCAGCAATGGCTTGAGCTCCACCCATTTGAAATATATTTTTTATTCCGCATATTTGAGCAGAATAAAGTATTTCTTTAGAAATAGGAGGTGGAGAACATAGGTAAACGTTTTTGCATTTTGCTATATAAGCAGGAATTGATAACATGAGTACAGTAGAAATTAACGGAGTATTCCCTCCCGGAATGTATAAACCAATAGAGTTTATTGGAGTTGTAATTTTTTGGCATCGTATTCCTTTTTTAGTTTCAATGTCTATATCTTTATTTTTTTGCTCAATATGAAATTTTTCTATATTAGATTTAGCTAATAAAATAGATTTTTTTAAATCTTCTTCTATATCTATTATTGACGTATGAAGTTTTCTTTTGTCTATTTGTACTTTTTTTATTTTTTGTTTATCTAGTAGAAATGTATATTTATATAGAGAGGTATCACCAAAATATTTAATATCATTTAATATAGTTTTAACTGTTTTTTGGATTTCTTTTTTTGTACGTAATATTGGTCTAAGTAATAATAATTGTTTTTTTTTATTATCGATAGTATTCCATATATAAATATTGTTTAGTAATTGCATAGCATTTTACTCCAGCATTTTTTCTATAGGTAAAACTAAAATAGAGCTAGCTCCTAATGATTTTAATTTTTCCATTGTTTCCCAAAATACTGTTTCACTACTAACCATATGCATTGCTACTCGGTTTTTTTCTCCAGCTAATTTTAAAATAGTAGGATTTTCGGCACCGTGTAATAGTGAAATAATTTCGTTTAATTTTGAAATAGGCGCGTGCAACATAATATATTTAGATTCTCTAGCTTTTATAACGCCATTTATTCTATTCATAAGTTTATTAATAATAATTTGCTTACTATTTTCGATATGTCCTAATCTGCAAATAACACAAGCTTGAGAGTTAAATACAGTTTGAACTTCTTTCAAATCGTTGGCTTCTAAAGTAGTTCCTGTAGATACGAGGTCGCAAATGACATCTGCTAAACCAGCACGAGGAGCTACTTCTACTGATCCATTTAAAATACATAATTTAAATGGAATAGATTTTTTATAAAAGAATTGTGTAACTAAGTTAGGATAAGAAGAAGCTATTCTCTTATTTTTTAAACTATCTAGTCCGTAGTAAGCAGAATTTTTAGGTATAGCTAATGATAATCTGCATATTCCAAAGTCAAGTCGTATTAATAAATTATAGAATTTTTTTTTCTTTACATTGTCTTTTATAAATAGTTTTTCTTCTAATACGTTTTCTCCAACAATACCTAAATCTACTACTTTATCAACAATTAACCCAGGTATATCATCATCTCGAACACATAGTATGTCTATTGGCATATTTTCAGCAAAAGCAATTAATTGATTATGTTGGAAATTAATTTTAATTCCACATTTTATAAGTAGATTATATGATTCGCTACTTAATCTTCCTGATTTTTGCAAAGCAATACGTAGTCTATTTTTTTCTAGCATATTTATTCCTCATAAAAAAAAATATAGAATATTTTATAATTAAAACAAATAATTTTAATTTTAGAAATTAATAAATACGTGCATTGTGATTAATAATATAAACTTTATAAAGAATGATATATAAAATTTTTACTATTACATATAGAGAAATAAATTTATGTTTTATTTAATCTAATAGTATATATGATATTTTAAGAAAAAAAAAAATATATAAATACAGTATTGTTATTTATTTATATATAAATAATATTACTTTAAATTTTTTGATATTTTAAGTTTAGTATTCATGTATGAAAAAAAGTTTTTTCATACATTTATACATAGTTATTGTCAATGTTTTTGTAATTAGTTAAATATATATATATAAAATATATATATATAACAGAATTTATTTGAATAAAATAAAAATTTTTATATCTATATGCTTAACGTTAGAAGAAATAAAAGAATGTTTAAATAAATGTAGATACATTTTTACTTTTTTAGTATGGCAGTATTTTAAATACAGAAATTAAATAATATTTAATGATAAATTTTTTTGTTATATAATAAACTATAATAGTTAACGTTATTAACTGATTGTTGTAAATTTTTATATTTGATAATTATTTAAGATTAGTAAAGATTAATTTTTAAATAATTTTAAATAGAAATATCTATTAAAAGAAAAAGAGTAGTTTGGTTTTTATTTAATTTACACGGTGCTCTATGAAAAGCAATAGTGTCTGGGTGTTGAACTAACCATAAAGGAATTTGTTTTTTTAAAATGTTTTTTCCATGACCATGAATTATTCCTGCACAAGATAAATTTTCTTTATGGCATATAAAAAACAATTTTCCTAGTTCTTTTTTAGCTTGATACTGATTTAATCCATGTACATCTATGAAAATTTCAGGTACATAGTATCCTTGACTTAATTTTTTTAGTTTTTTTATGTTTTTTTTATCTCGAACATAACTTACTGTATTTTCATTATATAGTTTTAATGGAGTAGTATAAGAAAATAGATAACTATGTATTTCTTCTTCTTGAAGTTTTTTTTTAAAGAAAAAATTTCTTTTTTTTAAAATTTTTTTAGGTTTAAAAACAGTATCTTGAACTATTTTTTTTGTTCCATGTAAATATTTTTTTAAAATTTTTTTGTTATTGTACATAGTGTTGAGCGATATCTATATATTTATATTTTAAAACAATTAAAAACATAATTTTATCATGAAAATAAAAATATTTATAGAATTTTAATATAAATCTCATATATGTATATATATTTATATATATAAATAAAAAAGATCATTATTATAATAATGAATTAATAATATTAATAATAATTAAATATAGAATAAGGATTTTTATGTCTGGAAATAGTATTGGAAAAAATTTTTGTGTAACTACATTTGGAGAATCTCATGGAACAGCATTAGGTTGTATTGTAGATGGTGTTCCTTCTGGATTAGAATTAAATAATTTAGATTTACAAAAAGAGCTTGATAGAAGACGTCCTGGTCAATCAAAATATACTACTCAGCGTAGAGAAATGGATGTAGTAGAAATTCTTTCTGGGGTATTTAATGGAATGACTACAGGTACTAGTATAGGTTTAATAGTAAAAAACACTGATCAACGTTCTAAAGATTATTTTAAGTTTCAAGATATTTATAGACCTGGACATGCAGATTTTACATATTCTATGAAATATGGAAATAGAGATTTTAGAGGAGGAGGTCGTTCGTCTGCAAGAGAAACTGTTATGCGAGTTGCAGCTGGAGCTATTGCTAAAAAATATCTTTTTGTAAATTATGGAATAACTGTACAGGGTTATTTAAGTCAATTAGGTCCAATTAAATGTAAATTTGTTTCTTGGGATTATGTAGATAAAAATTCTTTTTTTTGTCCAAACGAAGAAGATTTAAAAAATCTTGATTGCTTTATAAGGTGTATAAAAAAAGAAGGTAATTCAATTGGTGCAAAAGTAAGAGTGATAGTAAAAAATGTTCCTATCGGGTTAGGAGAACCTGTTTTTGATAAACTAGATGCTGATTTATCTCATGCGGTTATGGGAATAAATGCTGTAAAAGGAGTAGAAATAGGAGATGGATTTAAAGTAGTAAAACAGAAAGGAAATGAACATAGAGATGAAATGTCACGAGATGGTTTTTTAAGTAATAGAAGCGGTGGTATATTAGGTGGTATTAGCAATGGAGAGAATATTGTAGTAACAGCTGCTATAAAACCTACTTCTAGTATAAAAATATTAGGAAGAACAATTAATTATAAAAAAGAAGAAACAAGTATTAGTGTATCAGGAAGACATGATCCTTGCGTTGGTATTAGAGCAGTTCCTATTGTAGAATCGATGATAGCAATAGTTATTATGGATCATATTTTGAGATATAAAGCTCAAAAAGCTGATACAAAAATAAATATTAATAATTGATATATGTTTATATGTATTATTAAGCAACTTTTTTATATAAATAAATTTATAAAAGATTTAAGTTAAACACGAAATATAGAAAAATAATATACATAAATATATGTTAATGTAATTTAATTTAGTTTTTAATATTACATATTTACATTATATGTTTACTTGCATCTTACAAATATATCTATAGGATGTAGAGTGTAAATATTATATTAATAATATAATTATTTATAATAATTTTATTACTATTCTTAAATTTATAAGTCTGATTCTTAAGGAGATGAAATCATTATAAAGATTTATTTAAAAAAATTAAGTAATATTAATTATGTGTAATAAAAAATATTAACTATGAAGATAAATTGTTAAATGTTATATATAGCTAACAATATTTAAAGTTAAAAAATATTTTTGAATTATAAATTTAAAAAGTACTAAATGTTATTCTTAATGTTTTAATTTAAAATATATTTAAGAGGAGTTTAATATTATGTTCAAAGGAAGTATGGTAGCTTTAATTACTCCTATGGACGACAAAGGATCTATTTGTCGTGATAGTTTAAAAAAATTAGTAAATTATCATATTTACAACAATACTTCAGCTATAGTTTCGGTAGGAACGACAGGAGAATCTTCTACTTTAAGTCAAAAAGAACATATACGTTTAATTTTTTTAACTTTAGAGTTATCTAAAGGAAAGATACCGATAATTGCGGGGACAGGATCTAATTCTACTACAGAAGCTATCTCTCTTACAAAAAAGTTTGAAAATTCAGGAGTATCAGCTTGTTTAACAGTAACTCCTTATTATAATAGACCAACTCAAGAAGGACTATATCAGCATTTTAAGAATATTTCTGAGAGTACTAATTTATTACAAATTCTTTATAATGTTCCATTAAGAACAGGTTGTGATTTATTACCTGATACTATTGGAAAATTATCTAAAATCAAAAATATTATAGGAGTAAAAGAAGCATCAGGAGATTTATCTAGAGTACAAAAAATAAAAAAATTAGCTGAACATAATAAATTTTTTATAGTTAGTGGAGATGATTCTACAGCATTAGATTTTATGCAATTAGGAGGAGAAGGAGTAATTTCTGTAACTGCTAATATTGCTGCTAAAAAAATGTCTGAAATGTGCAGATTAGCTTTATCAGGAAAATTTATAGAAGCTAGAATAATTAATAATGAATTAATGTTATTGCACGAATCGTTATTCTGTGAGCCGAATCCTATACCTATAAAATGGGCAGCTAAACAACTAAATCTCATAAAAACGAGTGTGTTACGTTTACCTATGACTTCGATTAAATCAAAAACAAAGATTATAGTAAAAAAAGCAATAAAAAAGGCTAATTTATTAAAAAACTAATAGATTATAGTAAATAACTATATTTTATATATACAACGTTTTCATAAAATAAATATACAAAACTTTTAACAAGTTAATTTCTTATATTATAAAGGTAACTAACTTATCTAGAACATTAACAAATATAGTAATTGACTTTTATTGTAAATCTATTATCAATACGATGTATAACTATATATAAATAATAATATTTTTTAAAAAAAGTGATTAAAAATTAAATTTTGCATTTTTTATTTTCTAATAACAATTTTTTATAAAAATGCAGTTACGTATTACTTTATAAAAGTACTTGTTCTATTATATTTTCATATATTAGAGTAAGTAATTTTAAGTCTGATATTTCGGTATATTCGTTAATTTTATGAATAGTTTTATTTATTAATCCAAGTTCTACTATTTCTGGTTTCATTAATGCAATAAATCGTCCATCTGAAGTTCCTCCTGAAGTAGATGTTTTTGGATTTTTGCAAGAGTATTTTTTAATAGATTTTCGAACAATATTTATTAATATACCATTTTTTGTTAAAAAAGGTAATCCTGACAGAGTCCATATAATAGTGTTTTTTAAATTAAATTTATTTAATAAATTTAAAATTTTTAACTTTATTGATTTAACTGTTGTTTCGGTGTTAAACCTTATATTACATATGATTAGTATTTCTCCTGGAATCATATTGTTAATTTTATTTCCGGATGTAATAGTTACAATTTCTAAATTAGTTTTATCAAAATATTGGTTTCCATTATCCCATTTTATACATGTTAATTCATGCAAAAATAGTAATGATTTATGAATAGGATTTTCAGCTAAATCAGGATAGGCAACATGTCCTTGCTTTCCGAATATTCTAATTTCACCAGTTAGAGATCCTCTTCTTCCATTTTTTAATGTATCTCCTAAAACAGTATTACTAGTTGGTTCTCCAATAATACAATAGTCTATTTTTTCATTTCTTAAAATAAGTTTTTTTACTACTTTGATAGTTCCATGGGTTGCTTTAGATTCTTCATCAGAAGTTATTATAAAAGAGATTCTACCATTATAATTTGAATTTTTTGAAATAAATCTTTCAACTGCTATTATCATAGCAGCTATAGATCCTTTCATATCTGCTGATCCTCTTCCATACAGTCTATTATTTTTTATTGTAGGATTAAAAGGATCGGTGTTCCATTGGAGAATTTCTCCCGGTGGAACAACATCAGTATGACCTAAAAAAGTTAAGGTTTTTCCTGTTCCACGGTAAGCCCAGAAATTATTTGTAGTATTTTTATTTATTTTTTCTATGGTAAAACCAATTTTTTTTAATTTATGTATAAGAATATTTTGACATCCATTATCATTTGGACTAATAGAAGGAATAGAGATGAGTTTGCTTGCTAATTTTACTATTGGACATATCATATATAATTTTCTCAATTTAACATTTGAATATAGTTTGTATATAAATAATAATTAATAATTAATAAAGCAAATAGATATAAACTTATATTTTTGATATTTATTTATAAATTTTTAATTATTAAAAATTTGAACTATTATTTTATTTTATATAAAAAATAATTAAAGTTAATAGTGTAAAAAACATTTTTTTATGTTTAATTTATTACATGTTGATTGAAAATAAAAAGTTTGAAAGTGTTATAAAATTTAAAATAGGGAGTACAAGTAATTATTACTCCCTTAATTGTTATCATTAAATAGATTTTTTAATTTTTAATAATAAATCTTCAGCTTTTTTAACTATTTGTTCTACGGTAATATTAAAATATTGAAACAATTTTTCGCATGGTGCTGATTCTCCAAATGAATTCATTCCGATAACAAATCCTTGTAATCCGACATATTTGTACCAAAAGTCAGAAATCCCAGCTTCAATAGCTATTCTAGAAGTTATTTGTTTAGGAAAAACATAATTTTTATATTTTTTATCTTGTTTGTCAAAAATATTAGTGCAAGGCATAGAAACTACTCGAACAAAATATCCTAGATTAGTTAATTTTTTAGATGCCTGTAAAGTTATATTAAGTTCAGATCCAGTAGAAATTAGTATAATTTCTGGTGTTTGAATACAATCATAAATAATGTATCCTCCTCGTGAAATATTGTCTATTTGTTCTATTGTACGAGAAGATTGAATTAAATTTTGACGAGATAGTATTAAAGCTGAAGGTCCATTTTTTCTTTCAATAGCTAATTTCCAAGCAACAGCAGTTTCTACTTGATCGCTAGGTCTCCATACATGCATATTAGGTATGGATCGTAAGTTAGAAATTTGTTCTATTGGTTGATGAGTAGGCCCATCTTCTCCTAATCCAATTGAATCATGAGTATATACTAATATGTGTCTTACATTCATTAAAGAAGCCATGCGAACAGCATTTCTTGCATATTCCATAAATATTAAAAAGGTTGCAGAATAAGGTATAAAACCTTTATGTTGCGATATTCCATTGGATATAGCAGTCATTGAAAATTCGCGTACTCCGTAATGTATATAATTTCCATTTGGTTTATCTGTTATAGATATAGATTTAGACCATTTAGTAAGATTACTTGGAGCTAAATCAGCTGATCCTCCTAATAACTCAGGTAATAGTTTTCCGCATTTTTCTAAAATATTTTGAGAAGATTGTCTTGTAGATAAGTTTTTTTTATTAGAATTAAAAAAATGAATAGTTTTGTTCATTTCATTATTCCAATTATTAGGTAAAGTTTGATCTATTCTACGTTTGTATTCTTGAGCTAGATTAGGATAGTTTTTTTGATATTTTTGAAATAGTTTATTCCAGTTAGACTCTAACTGTTGTCCTTTTTCTTTAAAATTCCATTGAGAATATATATCTTTAGGAATATAGAAAGGAGGATGATTCCATTTTAATTGTTTTCTAGTTAACAATATTTCTTCAGTTCCTAAGGGGGATCCATGAACTTCGGCTGTTCCTGATTTATTTGGAGATCCATAACCAATAATAGTATTGCAGATAATTAAAGATGGTTTATTTTTCTCATTTTTAGCTTTTTGTATAGCGTTGAATATTTGGTTAGAATCGTGTCCATCTATTTCTGAAATAACATTCCAATTATAAGATTCAAAACGTTTTTCTGTATCATCGGAAAACCATTTTTTTACATTGCCATCAATAGAAATTCCATTATTGTCATAAAATACAATTAATTTATTTAGTTTTAGAGTTCCTGCTAATGAACAAGATTCATGGGAAATTCCTTCCATTAAACAACCATCTCCTACAAAAACCCAAGTATAATGGTCTACTATATCGTAGTTTATTTTATTAAAGGAAGCAGATAAAGTTTTTTCTGCTATAGCCATACCTACAGCTGCGGCTAATCCTTGTCCTAATGGTCCAGTAGTAGTATCTATTCCAGGTGTATATCCTATTTCAGGATGTCCTGGAGTTTTGGAATGTAGTTGTCTAAAATTCTTTAAATCATTTATAGATAATTTGTATCCAGAAAGATGTAGTAAACTATATAACAACATAGATCCATGTCCATTAGATAAAATAAATCGATCTCGATTATCCCATTGAGGATTTTCAGGATTATGTTTTATAAAATTTCTCCATAATACTTCAGCAATATCAGCCATACCCATAGGCATTCCAGGGTGACCTGATTTTGCTTTTTCAACAGCATCTATACTTAAAAATCTAATTGCGTTTGCTAAATCTTTTCTAAATTTCATAATTGACCCGTAATAAATATATAAGTTATTTACAAACTGTTTAATATTTTTTTTATAAAAGTAGTTTTTTATAAATTTTTTAATTTTTTATAAATAATTTTCTCTAATTCTATTCTGTCATTTGAAAAACATCTAATTCCTTCTGATAATTTTTCTACAGCCATAGGGTTTTCATTATGTTTAAATAGAAATTCTGAGTGAGATAATATGCATTTTTTAGATTTTTTCTTAAAAATAGGTTTTAATCTTTGTTCTAATGTGTTTTGTTGAGTGTTTTTTAATAATTTTAAAAGATCTGGAGATATAGTGAGATAATCGCAACCAGATAAGGCTAGTATTTGTTCTATTTTTCGAAAACTTGCAGCCATAATAATAGTTTTGTAAGATCTTTCTTTATAGTATTGATAGATGTTTCGAACAGATAATACTCCAGGATCTATTTCTACATTATATAGATTAATATTATTTTTTTGTATATACCAATCATAAATTCTTCCTACAAAAGGAGATATTAGAAAAGCTCCTACATCAGCAGCTATTCTAGCCTGTGATAGTGAAAAAATTAGAGTTAAATTACAATTAATTCCTTGTTTTTCTAGAATTTCTGTTGCTTTTATACCTTCCCATGTTGCTGCTAATTTAATTAATATTTTTGATTTTTCAATACCTTCTTCTTCATACATGTTTATTATTTCTTTTGCTTTTTTTACTGAAAGATGATAGTTAAATGAATATCGAGCATCTATTTCGGTAGAAATACGACCTGGTATATATTTTAAAATTTCTTTTCCAAAATTAATAGCTACTTTATCACTAGCTAATTGAGCGATAGTTTGTTTAATAGTAGACTTTTTTTTAGCATATTTTATAGCTTTTTCTATAAGATGGTTATAACTATTAGAATTGACTGATTTAAGTATAATAGATGGATTTGTAGTAGCATCTTGAGGTTTATATTTTTTTATAGATTCTATATCACTTGTATCAGCAACAATTGTACTCATTTTTTTTAATAAATTTAGTTGATTCATTGTGTATTTCTCTTTGAAAAATTTTTATTAAGTTTTTATATTTAAATTTAATTAGAATTTACGTAAAATTTTTTTATTAAATAAATTCAAGTAAAATTAAATAAATTTTATAAATTTTATTTGTATAGTATATAAATTTAAAAGAATAAATAAAGTTGTTTTTATTAAATATTTGATCTATCTAAATTAGATGTAAAATTTTTGATTAAATATTATTAGTATTAGTAAAGTTAATATTTTATGTATAAAATAAGTAATAATAAAAAAATGAATTAGTAAATTTTATTTTTTAATTGTTAATAGGAACAATTTAATTATTTATTCAAATAGTAATTTAAAAATGAAATGTTTATCAAGTATAAATAGTTTCTGCAGTTTAAATAATAATGTATAAAATTCATCATAATATTGTGGTGTATTTGCATAAAAATAATAAATTTAACTATTCATTAAATACTTATTTAAGTATAACGGGTATTGTACACAAATTTATTTATATTTTTTAATAATCAAAGATACGTTAGTACCGCCAAATCCTAATGTGTTAGACATTATCATATTCATTTTTTTTTCAATAGTTTTTTTGGTAATATTTAAGCTTTTAGCTAAAGGATCTAGATTTTCAATATTAATACTAGGAGCGATAAAGTTATATTTTAACATTAATATACTATATATTATTTCGTGAACTCCAGAAACGCCTAGAGAATGACCAGTAATAGATTTCGTAGAAGAAATAAAAGGAGAATGGTTTTTATTTTTAAATATTTTACGAATAGATTCTAGTTCTTTTAGATCACCTAATTTTGTAGAAGTTCCATGTGTATTTATATAATCAATGTCTGATTTTTGGATATTTTTCATAGCTAAAGCCATAGATTTTATAGAACCTTTTCCTGATGGAAGAAACATATTAAATCCATCAGCTGTTGTTCCATATCCAACAATTTCAGCGTATATTTTAGCCTTTCTATTAATAGCATGTTCTAATTCTTCTAGAATAATAATTCCAGAACCTCCTGATATTACAAATCCGTCTCGATTTACATCATAAGGTCTAGAAGCTTTTTCTGGAAAATTATTAAATTTAGTAGATAGTATTCTCAAAGAATTGAATAATAATGAAGATTCTAATGTTATTTCTTCTCCTCCACCAGCAAAAATTATTTTTTGTTTTCCTAATTGAATTAATTCAAAAGCATGACCAATACAATGAGCAGAAGTAGTACAAGCAGAACTAATAGAATAGCTTGTTCCTTGGATTTTAAAAAAAGTAGATAAACAAGAAGATAAACTAGATGATTGTATTTTACTGATAGTATAAGGGTCAATTAAAAGTTTTTTTTTTATTAAAAATAGTATTTAAATGTGTTGGAGATCCTAATCCAGATCCAATAATCATTCCTGTTTCAGGATTTTTTTGATATATTTTTTTCGATAAGGAGCTATCTAAAATAGCTTTTTTTATAGCTAAATAACTATAAATAGAGGCAATGTTCATAAATTTTAATTTTTTTTTGTCTATAAAGTTATAATCTTTTAATTTAATATTTCCCCAGATATGACTTCGTATTTTATGTTTTTTCATTTCTTTTGAAAAAGTAACTCCTGATATTCCATTATATAGGCAATTAATGATATTTTTTTCATTATTTCCGATACTAGATAGTATTCCTATGCCTGTTATAACTACTCTTTTCATATGAAAATCATCCTCTTTATGTTTTTATGATAATATATATGTGAATAATTTATAGATAAGAAATAGTTTTTATAACAAAATCTATAATATATATATATAACTTATAATATAGAAAATGTTAATTTTGCTGATATAAATAAAAATAGTTTATTTATGAAAAATGTTTTTATATTTCCATATATATATATTTAAAACAAATCAATTATTATCGAAAAATATTAAATTAGCAACTTAAATTTTATAAAACTGAATATGTAACTTACGTAAGTTATATTTTATTTTAAGTTATCAGTTTCAATATTGATTAATAACAATTTAATATTTAACATTATTATGATTTTTGAAACTAAACAATTTTTATATAAATAATAGTTATTAACAAAAAAATTAATAATATAGTTGAGATATTTAATGATACAAATTAAGATTGTACAAAAAGAGTTAGGAATCATTTATATAGTACCCACTCCTATCGGTAATTTAGGTGATTTTACAAAAAGAGGGGTAGAAGTTTTAAATAGTGTAGATTTTATACTAGCTGAAAACATAAAACGTACTAATTTCTTTTTTAAAAAAATGAATATTAGTGGAAAGTTTATTTCAATGAACAAGTATAATGAAAAAGTGCAAACAAAAAAAATTATTTCTTTAATAAAAAAAAAAAAAATATAGCCATTGTTTCTGATGGAGGTACTCCTTTAATCAGTGATCCAGGATTATATTTAATACAAAAATGTTATGAAAAAAAAATTCAAGTTATTCCTTTACCTGGTCCATGTGCTGCTATAACAGCTTTAAGTGCATCTGGTTTGTCATCTTTAAAATTTTGTTATGAAGGTTTTTTACCTTCAAAAAATACTAAAAGATTAAAAAGATTGAAAGAGTTAAAAAAAGAAGAAAGAACTATTATTTTTTATGAATCTTCTCATAGAATTGAAGAAAGTTTAAAAAATATGATAATTATTTTTGGGGAAGATAGAAAAATAAGCATTGCAAAGGAATTAACAAAAATATGGGAGGATATTTATATTTCTTCTGCTAAAAATGTTTTAATATGGTTAAAAAAAGAGCCTTTAAGATATAAAGGAGAATGGGTTCTTATTGTAGAAGGATATAAGAATATAATCGATAAAAAAATATCTGAAAAAATAAAAATAGCTTATTCTATGATAAGTAAAGAATTGTCGTCTAAAAAATCTATAGAAATAATTTCTAAACTTTACAAAATAAGTAAAAACGAGCTATATGAATATATTTTAAAAAAAAAGATGACAAAAAAAAAAATAAATGTATAATTTAAATACATAAGTTAATCAGACAATCGCTGCTAATTATAAAAACATCAATAATTAGGAGAGGAAAGTCCGGGCTCCTTTGGATCAAAGTACCAGATAACGCCTGGGAAGTGTAAACTTACGACTAGTGCAACAGAAAAAAAACCGCTTAATTTTTAAAACTTATATTTTATATATAAAAATATTAAGTAAGGGTGAAAAGGTGTGGTAAGAGCATACCGTATTATTGGTAACAATAATAGACAATGTAAACTCTACTTGGAGCAAAGTTAAATAATAGTTTTTTTAATGCATGGATCCGTGCTAAACTTGGGTAAACTGCTTGAACTAATAAGTGATTATTAGTCTAGATAAATGATTGTCTAATACAGAACCCGGCTTATAGATTAACTTATGACTAAAAATTAAATATATCTTTTTATAATAAAAAATAATTAATAAAATTGATATACATATATTGTTTTTGTTATGTAGTAGTATTGTGATTTATTTATTTATATTCCTGAAATGTGCATTTTTTTTATTAACAATGAACCACATTGTATTTTAGAATTAGTATTTATATCGGTAGACATAGATTCAATGTTATTAAATATTTTTTTTAAATTTCCAGATATAGTAATTCCATCTACAGGAAATTGAATTTTTCCATTTTTTACATAAAAACCAACAGCTCCTCTAGAATAGTTTCCAGTAATTAAATCTATTCCATTGCCTAATAATTCTGTTATTAGTAAACCAGTATTCATAATTTTTAATAAATTTTTAAAAGAATATGATTTATCATTATTAATGATAATCCAATTATGTATTCCTCCAGAATTTCCTGTATTTTCTAAATTTAATCTATTAGAAGAGTAGCTATTTAATATCCATGTTTTTAATATTCCTTTTTCTACAATAAATCTTTTTTTTGTTTTTACACCTTCGGAATCGAAAGGTTTTGATCCAAGACCTCCTAATATATTAGGATCTTCTAATATTGAAAACCAATTAGGAAGAATTTTTCTATTTAATGCAGTAAGTAGGAAAGAAGATTTATTATATATATTAATACCTGAAATCGATTCAGCTAAATGAAAAAATAAACTTTTGGAAATCTTTGAAGATAATATGATTGGTAAAGAAGTAGTTTTGAATTTTTTAGGAGATAGTCGACGTATAGCATATTTTGCTGAATTTGTTCCTATCCAATTTGGACTTTTAAGTTTTTTAAAATTTCTGTTTATAGAATAAGAATAATCTCTTTGCATACCATCACTATTTTTAGATATAATTCCATTAGATAAAGAATATAAAGAAGAACAGTATGATGATAATAAACCTAAACTATTACCTATTACTATAATATTTATTGCATAAAAGAAATTTGCTCCTTCGCTATTTATTATTCTTTTATCGTAGTCTAGAGATATTTTCTCAGTATTCATTACTAAATTAATAGCTTGACTTATTGTTGTATCGTTTGTATATAGTAGAGATAAATTTTTTGGATTAGTTATTAATAAATTTTTTTCAGGTAATTGATTATATTTATCTACATAACTGTTCTTTGCAATGTTATATGCAGATTTAAAAGTATTTTTCATAGAAAGATAAGATAGATTAGAAGAAGATGAAGAACCTTTTTTTTGATTGTAATATACGTTAATACTAAAAATAGAATCTTGATTAAATTCTATTATTTCTGTTTTTTGATTTCTGACTAAAACGTTGTAACCAAAAGTATGGTTAATAGATGATTCAATTAACAACGGTTTTTTACTAGTATGTTCTATTATTTTTTTTATTTTTAATTTTAGGTTTTTTTCTTTTTTTAATATTTTATCAAGACTATACATTTTATATTCTTTTTTTTATAATTTTAGATTTATTAATATTATATTATTACAAATAAAACGGTTATAATTTTAAATTATTAGAATAGTTTGGTTTTTTAAACTAAACATTTTATTATATCATATAATTTTATTTTAAAAATAAGATGATTTTAAAAAAAATAAATAAATTACTATTTGTTGACATTTAATTAGTTAAAGGAAGTTTATGAGTATTAAAAATGTTGCTTCAGGAAAAAATATTCCACAAGATATATATGTGATTATTGAAATTCCTTTACGTTCTTTTCCAGTAAAATATGAAATTGATAAGAAATCAAATTGTTTATATGTTGATAGATTAATACCCACTACTATGTTTTATCCTTGTAATTATGGTTATATTAATAAGTCTCTATCATTAGATGGTGATCCTTTAGATGTTTTAATTCCGACTCCTTATCCTTTAATTTCTAAATCTATTATTAGAGCAAGAACTGTAGGTATGTTGAATATGCGAGATGAATCAGGAATTGATAAAAAAATTATAGCTGTTCCGCATAATACTGTATCAGCAGAATATAATGGTGTTCAAGGAATAAAAGATTTTCCTGATTTGTTAATAAAACAAATAGAACATTTTTTTTTACATTATAAAGATTTAGAAGAAGAAAAATGGACTAAAATAGTTGGATGGAGTGATTGTATTGAAGCAGAGAAAGAAATTATTTCTTCTATTATTAGATATGGTGATAGTAAAAAAAAGTAATTTAATTATATATGAATAATTATATATAAGTAAATTACTAAAAATAAATACATTTTATTTTATTTTTTTATGTGGAATATACATATTTTTAAATTTTTATAAAAAAACTATTATTTATATACATTTAAATGGTTTTTTTTTATTTTTTAAATAAAAATTTATGTAAAAAACATTATTTTTTAATTTTGAGTTTTTATAGTATTTTACAATATTAATTTCACTAATTGTTTTTTTTTGTATAAATTGAAAAATTACATGGTAAGAATTAACGTTTTCATTGAATTCTGTTAATATTGAAAAATGAGATTTTTTATCTATAGAAATATTATATAAATTTATTAATACATTAAACTCTATATTTTTTTGTATAGAAAAATTAGAACTAAAATGTATTTTTTTAATTTTACACAGTTTACTAATAAAATTTGAGAAATTTAAACTAGATAATAATTTTATACAAGAGTTATTTTTTTTAAATAATATTTTATGAAAACTAGAAAAAGATCCAAAAATATCTGGAAAAAAATAATTAATGTTTTTAATATTAATTTGTATATTAATGTAATATTTATTATTTATATTTGCTTTAATAAATAAGTTGTTTTTTTTAAAAAAATAATTTATTCCAGGAATAAATAAATGATTTTTTTTATGAAAAACAAAAATAGTTCCTAGTGAAGTTAGGTTATTTTTTTTTAATGAGTAGTTAAATTTAATTAAAAAATTATTAATTTTATTTAAAAATAAATGAGTATTAAAAAAAACTAGTAGATGTTTTTGTTTTAATAATAATTTTTTATACAAAAAACATTTAAAAGAGTTTATGACTTTATCAGGAATTTTTAACTTTTTGCAGTGTAAGTCAAACGTTGGAAAAATTAGTGAGATGTTTTTAATGATAGAATAAATGTATAATTTTAGATTATGATTAGAATTATGTGGTTTTTTATCTATGTTTTTTTTATTTTTGATATATAGGTTAAAGATAGATAAATTATTTTCTAAATCAAAATAAGTAAAATAGTTGAATCTTTTTTTTATCTCATTTTTGTTTTCTGGGTTTTGTTTTGAAAGATAAACAACTTTATACATATAATAAGGAAAATTTTGTTTTTTTTTTACATTTATATAAAAAATAATATTTTTATATCCTTTCGTTTTAAGGCAAAAAAATATTTTTTTTGAAATGTTACCAGTCATAATAGACATAATTTTTTCTTTTAAAATTTTTTTTGTATATAAGTTAATTTTAAAAACAATGTCTATAAACTTTTTTTTATTTAAGAAAAAAAATCCGTTTCCATGCAGTAAAAGATTACAAAATTTTAAATTTATGTTTTGTAAAATATATATATTTTTTTTTTTTATAAAATCTATTTTAGTACTAAAAATAAAAGGTTTTTTATTTTCTATTACAGAAAAAAAATTTTCTTTAAAATTATTAATAAATATGTTTTTGTATTGAGAAAATATAAAATTTTTTATATAAAAAAGTTTTAAATCAAAAATTTTTTTAGCATAATTAAAAATATTACTTGAAAAAAAATTTACATGTTTTAAATTTGTATTAAATGAATTTTTATTTTTTATTTTTAGCTGAATTTTGTTAGTTTTTAATGTATAAACAGTAATACTTTTTTTTGTGCTTTTTATTCCAGAAAAACATTTATCAATAAAAATATGTTGATTATTGTCTTTATAGTGGATTTGATATAGTTTTACATTTGGGCATAAAAAATCAAACTGTTTAAATAAACATTTATATATCAAATTTAAAATAATATTTTTGTTATTTATATTAAGATTGTGTTTTTTTGAGTATATAAATATATCTTTTATACTAATTAGATCTATATATATATATTTATGATGAAAAAATTTCTTTGTAAAATTTACATTTATTTTTTTTATAGAAAATTCTAATTGTTTAGTCTTATAGACTATGTTTTTGAATATTATGTTTTGTATGTTTCCATTTACTTTTTGTATATGTAATTGAGGAAAGTAATAAAGAGCAATTTTAAAAAAGCAATTTAATCCAAAGTTAGTAGACATTAATAGAAAAAAAATAATTGTAAAAATTAAAAAAAAAAATAATTTTTTCATGGATAGTATGTAGTATTTTATTGTTTTGAATTTAAATTAAAATAATAATTTTATTATATCGTTTTTTTTGAGAGAATTGCTAAAATAAAAAAAAATTTATTAAGTCAAATTATTTGAAAGATTAGATGTAAAAGTTTTATTAAAGTAAATTAGTTAAAAATGAATCAATATTAAATAAATTAGTTTATGATCATTAACATATTTATTTTTAAATAATAACTATTATTATTAAATAATAAAAATATTAATTCTTTATAATAATAAAATCATTATTAATGATAATCTTGTTTTAGGAATAACAAAAATGTCTAAAATTTGTCAAATTACTAAAAGAAAATCAATGACCGGACATAATAGATCGCATGCTATGAATGCTACTAAAAGAAAATTTTTTTTAAATTTAAAAGTGCATAAGTTTTGGATCCCATCTGAAAAAAGATTTATAAAGTTAAAAATTAGTACTAAAGGAATTAGAGAAATAGAAAAGAAAGGTATAATGCATTTTATGAATACGATTCGTAAAAAAAAATAAGTTCATTTACATTTAAATATAGGTTATTACATGGGAAAACGTATTAGAGAAATAATAAAGTTAGTATCTTCTGCTGGAACGGGTCATTTTTATACAACAACTAAAAATAAAAGAAACAATGCAGAAAAACTAGAGTTTAAAAAATATGATCCTGTTATACGAAAACATGTTATATATAAAGAAGAAAAAATAAAGTAATATACTATTACTTATAATAATAAGTTTATTTATTTCATATCAAAAATAAATATTTAATGAAATAATAGAGTTGTTTGTGATAAAAAGCAACTCTATGATAATTTAGAAGTTAATTTATTAATCATATTAGTAATTTTTAATAAAATAATTTCTGTTAAAAAAATAACTTAAAAAAAACAATCTATTATTTTTACATAGGTATATAAATAGTTGAATTTTTGAGGGTAAAAATTTATTTATTTTATAAATATTTTTTTTTTATTATAGTTATATTATTTATTTGTTAAGTAAATATGGATGAAAAATTATTTTTAATATTAAATAATAGTATTTATATATTTGCATATATATAAAATTTTACGTAAGTGATAGCTAGATAACTAAAAATCTAGTTACTATTTATGCAGATGAAAATATATTTAATAACTAATTTAATTACTATAATACAATTTTGTAATTATTATTAAACAAATTACCAATAATATCAAAAAAATTCCAATAATATTGATTAAACATTATATAAAATGTAGGTATAAAAAAGTATAAAGAAAAAATTCCTACAAGTATAGTGAATGGAAAAGATATAGAAAAGATAGATATTTGAGGCGATATTCTGTTCAAAAATGCTAAAATTATATTAACTAATAATACTAATATTATTATAGGTAAAACTAATATAATTCCATGTATAAAAGAAGAAATAAAAAAATAAATTATATTTTTTATACAATTTAAATTATAGTATGGGTATTTTATAGGATATATAAAAAAACTTTTAATTATTATTGATATAATAAGCATATGTCCATGTAGTGAAAAAAATAGTAGAAAATATATAATTCTAAAAAAATTAGATATAATAGATAAATTTAACTTATTGTTGATATCGACAATAGTTGAAAAAGATAATCCTATTTGTGAACTAATAAAATCTCCTGCTATCATCGGGATAAAAAAAAATATTTGTATAATAAATCCTAATATTAATCCTATAAACATTTCTTGAATTAGCATTCCAACAAATGTATAAGTATTTGACGAAACATGCATTTTTGGGATAAATGGTGTCAAAATAATGCTAAATAACAAAGAAAAATATAATTTTTGTGGTTTTGTTACAACATTATTTCCAAAAATGGGACTAGAAACAAAAAAAGTTGTGATTCGAGTTATAGGAAAAATATATTTATGTATTAGAGTAAAGATTATAGTTAAGTTAATATTGATCATTGTTATAAATTTTTTTCAGCAATGTTAGTAAAAATAAATTCTATATAGTTCAGCATAATTCTAAGCATCCATGGTCCAAAAAAAATAAAAATAATCAATATACAAATCAATTTAGGTATAAAAGATAGAGTTTGTTCGTTTATTTGGGTAGCAGCTTGAAAGAAGCTAATAATAAGTCCAATACATAATACAGATAGCAGTAATGGAGCAGATAACATACATGTAATTTTTATCGCTTCTTGAAAAACTATCATAACTTTTTCTGGCGTCATAAATTATCCATGAATACATTTTTATTTGATTAAAACATAGTTAATAAAAACTATGTGCTAAAGAACCTATTAAAAGTTGCCATCCATTTACTAATACGAATAACATTAACTTAAATGGTAAAGATATAGTAGAAGGAGGAACCATCATCATACCTAGAGACATTAAGACACTAGAAACAACTAAGTCTACAATTAAAAAAGGAATAAAAATTAAAAATCCTATTTTAAATGCAGTTTGTAGTTCACTTATAATAAAAGCTGGTATAACAATATACATAGGAATGTTTTGTTTTTTATTAATAAAATGAAAATTATTATTGGATAAATTAGAGAATAAAGCTAAGTCCAGTGAATTTGTTTGCTTTATCATAAAATTTTTTAATGGTTTTTCGCTTCTTGATAATGCAGTAATGACGTTTATTTTGTTTTCGCTGAATGGTTTATAAGCGTTTAAATATATTGATTTAAATGTAGGTTGCATAATAAAAAACGTTAAAATTAATCCTAATCCTAATAGTATTTGGTTAGGAGGAGAATAAGGAGTTCCTAAAGCACTTCTTAACAAGCTAAATACAATAATAATTCTAGTAAAACTAGTCATGGTTAATAAAATAGAAGGAAGAAAAGTCAGTGTAGTTATCAGAATTAATGTTTCTATAGGAACTGATAAGATTTGATCACCATTATTTAGTATTTTTGTATTTAAAATAGAGTTATATGAATGAGTAAGAGTAGGAAAAAAGAGTAAGAGAAGAAAAAGAATAATTTTTGAAATCATTTTTTTTTCCTAAATTTTGTAAATGTAAAATTGTAAAATTAAATTTTTAATGTTTAGTACTAAAAATTTAGTAGTTTTAAATTTTCTTTTTGTAGAATGTTTATATTAAAGAACTTAACATTGCAAAAATATGTAATTTATATATAATTAATTTATTTTAATGAAATATTATAGTAGTAAATATATTTTTAACATTTTAATTCTATTTATATGATTTTAATTTTCATTTTTTTCAAGATCTTGTTTTGTTTTTAAAGAATCGTAAATGGTAGAAATTTTTATTCCATATGTATTATTAACTACTACAATTTCTCCTTGTCCTATTAAGCAATTATTGACGAATATATTTAATAAATTATCAACAGATTTATCTAAAGAAATTATAGAGTCTTTTTTTATATTTAAAATATCTTTTATTTTTATCTTTTTTGTTCCTAATTCTACAGTAACATTCACTAATATGTTATCAATTATGTGTGTGTTTTTTTTTATTTTTTCAGAGATAGAGTTAGTTTTAATTTTCGTAAGATCATTTTCTTTTTGTTTTTGTGTATTATTTTTTAGTTGATTGACAACTACATTATTAGGTTTTTCTTGTATTTCTTTTGGTTTTAAATTCATATATATTTAACCTGTTTTAATTTTTATGTTTTTATTACTTAATAAAATTATTGATTTGTATTACTGTTTTTTCATTTTTTATTCCATACTTTCCGCTAAAAATTGGAGATGTTTCTGCGTAAATAATTACTTTTTCAGGATTGTTTATAGGAATTATATCTCCTATATTTATTTTTTTAATAGTACTTAAAGGAATGGAATTTTCGATAGATCTAATACTTATATTCAGATTTACATTTTCGATGGTAGAAAGTATATTTATATTTGAAATGTTGGAATTAATTAATTTTTTTTGCTTTTTAAGAGATAAATAATCCTTTATATTTTTAAATGTGTAGTATGGAATAATAATATTTAGTTTTGTTTGTATATAGTTTAAGGTTACATCAAAGATAATATTTATTGTTATTGTTTTTTTTTCATTACATAATGAGCAATGTGAAATTTGATTTTTATTTTTTAAAAAAAAATGCTGTTCTATAGTACAGCAAAAATTTTTCCATGAATTTTCATAGGCTTCTTTTACAAGGTGCAAAAATTTTTTATGCATAAAAGTATCAGTTTTTGTTGATTTTCTTTTTTCATTATAACTTTCAGAATATTCATAATTATTTTTAAGTAAAGAGTTTACCATTAAAGTAGCAATTTTTAAAGGAAATGATAGAAAAGCTGTTCCTAAATTGTTTTTTAGATGTATTTTGTTTACAGAATATTTTGTATTCAGATTAGAAATTAATCTATCATTAGTATGAACTTCTACTTTTTTTAGTTGTATATTTATTTCAAAATTAAATATTTTTTTTAAATTTTGCTGCAGTTTTTTTAAAAAAAATAAGTGAATTTCATCTAATAAAATAATAGTATTTTTTATCATATAACAGTTAATTGATTGATTATAGTATTCAAAATTTTTATTTTTAGGATAATATAATATTTCTATAGTTTTTTTTTTGTTTTTTTTCATTTTTTTCTCAAATAAAACAATGTAAAGAATTAGTTCAATATATATTTTAATTTAAACTAGTTAAAAATATTTTATGCTATTAATATGTTATATTTTATGCATAAAAATGTACAACAATGTTGGATTTTTTTTTTTTATTATAAGTTAGTGTATCTATGGATATAATTTTATTGTTATTAACGCATTTAGTTAAGTTTAAATTTTTTTGTTTACAACTTATATGGGTGTTAATTGGTTTTTTTTGAACATATTTTATGTTTTTTGTATTTAATAATCGCAATGATAGACCGTAGTTATTAAATATATTTTGTAATTTTTTAAATTCTAAAAAAAATATTTTTTTATTTTCTAGATTATAAGGAGTATAGATTAGTATAGCGTCTTTATTTTTTAATTTTATTTTTATATGTATTGATCCTATATTTTTATCGTGAAAAAAAAAATTACTTTCATTTTCTTTTTGTAGTTGTGAAATTAATAACTTTTTTTTTAAAGATTGTTTCCATAAATTATTAATTTCAAATTTATATTTTATATATATATTTTTGATTTTTTCTATTTCATATAAATTATTTATATTCGTAGAAATTTTTCTATAATAAAAATTATATAAAGAAGATATTATTTTATTTAAAACAAGATTTATTTTAGATTTGATAGTTTTTTTATATAAATGTTTAAAAAATATATTATTGAAAGTATGTGATGCTGTTTGTAACATTATATTTTTAATTTTATAATAAAGCACGTTTTGTTTTTTTTCATATTGAGAGTAATTATATTTACATTGTGTATTATTTTTTATAAAAGAAAAAAATTTTTTTTGTTCACTAAAAAATTTTTGTTTAACATGAAAGTACATATTTTTTATTTTTGTTGCATTAATAGGTATTTTTAATTTATTTTTTATAAATTTTTTTATTAAATGAAAATAATTATTAGAATGTGATTGATTGTTTAATATAGTAATATACTTTTTAGTTTCAGTAGTTTTAGATTTTTTTTTGTTAGTAGTATTTTGTATTATGTTTAATAAATAATTTTTTTTATATGATATATTTTTTTTATTTTTTACAGTAGAATGTATATTTTTTTGTGTATCTAAAAATTTTTCTTTGTTCACTATTGGTAAATAGTTTAAATTGTAATGTGTGTTAAACAATATAGTTTTCTGAAAATTTTTATGTTTTTTTTTTCTTTTTTTTTATTATATATTTTTTTAAATTGTAATATATCTATTGTTTTCTGATTTTTTAATAATTTTATCTTATTTTTTATGGATAAATAATTTTTAGTATTAATAGTATTTATTATCATAGATTTAATTTCTTTTTTATTTGTATAAGTTGTAAAAGAAAATCATTATTAGCTGATAATAATTGATTTTTTTTAGATATGTAATAATTTTTTTTATTTTTTTCTAAAATATCCCATGCTTTAATTTTTTGTTTTAATTTTACATACGTAAATTTTATGTCATTTATTTTTTGATTTTGTAAAAAAATCTTATTTTTTTCTGATTTAATACTTTTTTCTAAAATTAATATAAATGTATTGAAGTTTTCCCATTTTTTTCCACTAATTCCATTTTTTCCAACTAATAAAAAATTTTTATTATAAGTAGAGTGATAATTTTTTAAAACAAAAAGTCGTTTAAAAAAAATCTTTTTTTCTTTTTGTAGTTTTTTTAAAATATATATTTTTTTTAATAAATTATTTTTTAGTTTTTTTTTTATTATTTTGATATAATTGCAAGAATTTAACATAATTATTTTCAATATTTAAAAATATATTTATAGTATATAAATGTTTTATTTTAATATATTTCGTAGTAATTTTAATGAATCATTGTAATTTTCGTTAACATGAATGTTTTGTCGTAAAAAGCTTTCTATTTTTGGCCATAATTTTATTGACATATCTAATATATGATCATTTCCTTTAACATAAGCACCTATATTAATTAAATCTTTGTTTTTATAATAAGCAGCTACTATTTGTTTAAAATAACAAGATAATCGGTAAGTTTCTTCGTCCACTAAGTCTGGCATAACTCGACTGATAGACCGTTCTATATCAATAGCTGGATAACATCCTGATTCTGCATATTTTTGAGAAAGTATAATGTGTCCATCTAGTATAGATTTTACTAAATCTGCTATTGGATCTGACGATTCTTCTATTTCTGTTAATAAAGTATAAAAAGCTGTAATAGAACCATTTTTCATTTTATTATTTCCTGCTTTTTCGATTAAAGTCGAAATTTTCGAATAAGTAGAAGAAGGATATCCTTTCGTTGTAGGTAATTCACCTATAGATAAGGCTACTTCTCGATAAGCCATAGCATATCGGGTTAAGGAATCCATAATAAGTAGAACATGTTTATTCTTATCTCTAAAATATTCTGCAATTCTTGTTGCATATACAGCACCTTGAATACGTAGTAAAGGAGACGTGTCTGAGGGAGATGCAATGACTACTGAACGAGATAAATAATTTTTTCCTAATATTTTATTTATAAATTCTTTGATTTCTCTTCCTCTTTCTCCAATTAAACTTACAATTACTATATCAGCTTTTGCATGTTTAGCTATCATTCCAATGAGCATACTTTTTCCTAATCCAGAACTAGAAAACAATCCAATTCTTTGACCTCTTCCAATTGTAAGTAATGTATTAATAGATCGAACTCCTACATCTAAAATTTTTTTAATAGGATATCGTTCTAATGGATTGATAGGTTCTGTCATTAGTGATGTAGAATATTTAGTATTTAATTTTGGTTTGTTATCTAACGGATTACCGGATCCATCCAATACTCTTCCTAATAGTTCAAAACTAATAGGTAATTTTTTTTGAGTATTATTAAATACGTTTTTTAAAAATATTTTAGAACCAGGGGTTAAACCTTCTGTTTCTTTATATAACATAATAAAAGTGACGTTTTTTTTAAATCCGATTATTTCTCCTTCTGCTAAAATAGTTTTAGAATGTATTGTATTTGAAATAGAACAGACGGATCCTACAGGTAAAGATAAACCAGTAGCTTCTAAAACTAGTCCTATGGATCCAACAAGTTTACCATATACAAAAAAATCAGGTAATGAATTAATTGAAGAATTAAGATTAGAAAAATTTTTAACCCATTTATTTAAAAGTAAATTCATTCTTGATCCTCAGTTAATATCTTCTGATATAAAGTTTTCCACGATTTATTAGCGGAAATATAAAAATCTCCAGTATTAGAAGTAATTTGACATTCTCCAGGAGAAAGATGTTTATTTTTTAAAATTTTCCATCCATTTTTATTTATAGTATTTTCAAATTTTTCTTTAATGAATTTAAAATCGTTTTCATGTACATAAAATTGAAGATTTTTATATTCTTGTAATTCTTGATTAACAAGTTTTTGAATTTTTTTAAATAAGTATGATGTATCTAATACAGGTTTTTTTCCAAGTATTTTAACTGAAATATTTATTATTATATTTAATAATTTAGAAGTAACCTGATTGTCTAGCATTTTAAAAGATAATTTTAGATTATTAAGTAATGAATTTATTTTTTCTTCATTAATTTTTTGTTTTTTTTTAAATAATTTTTTTTCAGTTTCATAAGCTATTTTAAATCCTTTTTTTTTTCCATTTTCAAAACCTAACTTATATATTTCATTATTTTCATTGAGTTGTATTTTTTTATTTTTCGAATATTCAATTTTTGTTGAGTTTATTTTAGAATTTTTAAGTAGATTTAATGAAGATAGATTTTGAGTTTTTTTATTTATATAAAAATCGTTATTTTGTTCTATTTTTTTAGGTTTCCATATTTTCCATTGTTTTGATTTAGATTGTTTCAATCTTATTTTTCTCCATTATGATTTTTTAAATAATTTTTACTAGATAATATAATATTTTTTTTTGTGCTTGTTTTATTTGCGTTAATGATAAAGATTTTTTTTTGCTAAAATAATTTTTTATTTCTTTAGTTTCATCTTTAGATAAATTTTTTAAGAATTTTTTTTTGATAGAAATTTCAGAATTATATAAAGCAATAGATAAGGTTTTAATAGAAATTAGTTTTAATAATTTATTAATATATTCATCTTTTACATTAATAATATCTTCAAATAAAAACATTTGATTTATAATATTATGAGTTAGGATGGCATTTTTTTTTATCATGTTTTTTGTGATATTTTCTTTTTTTTCAGATTTTATTATTTGTAAAATATTAGCTGCTCTTTTAATTCCTCCTATTTTATCTAGGTTTAAATTTTTGTCGTTAAACAATTCACGAATTAATTGAGAAAATATAGGTTTTGATAATTCAGGTATACTATTATATGATGCTATATATAAAATGATATCAGCTTGTTGTGCTTCATCTTTTATTATAGATAACACCTCAGAAGCTAATTTTGTTTTTAAATTGATTAATATTATCGCAATAATTTCAATATTTTCTTTTTTTAAAATTAGAAAAATATTTTTAGGTGTTAATTCATTTATCGTATTTTCTCGAGAATTAAAATACTTTTTTTTTAATTTTAGTTTGTCTAATAATAGATTAGTATCATCTATACCTATTGTTTCTTTTAATATGTTAAATACTTTAATGTTAACATTTTTTTGTTTAGAGTGAATTTTATTAAATATAGTAAAATATTCGTTAATGATATTATTTAAATGGATTGTATCAACTTTTTTTATATGAGACATATGGAAAACAATTTCTTCTATTTCTTGTTTATTAAAGTACTTTAATACTTTTGAACTAGTATTAATATCTAATTGTAATAATAAATATGCACTTTTTTGTTTTCCGTTAAGATTTATCATAATTTTCTTTTATCCATTTTTTTATAATTTTAGCTATAGTACTAGGATTATGAGAAGAAATAATTTTTATTTTATCTTCAGCATTAGAATTTTTATTTTGATAAGATTGAGTTATTGTTTCTTTTTTTTCATATTTTTCGTTTCTTTCATGATTATTTTTTACAGAAGAATTATAAACATTATTTTTATAGTATAAATTTTTTTTTATCAAATTTTTAATTTTTCTTATTTGAAGAATAATAACAATTACAGATAAGATAAAACAAAATGTTAAAATAAATGAAACTATTTTATAATTTAAGTTTAAAAAATATATATGTTCATTATCTGAAGTTATTTTTGGAACAAACTTTAACTCATTTTTTTTAGAAAATAATATGTTTTCAATGTTAACAGTATCTCCTCTATTTTTTGAATATCCTATTATTCCGCGTACAATATTTTTTATTTTTTTTATTTCTAGTTTATTTAATGGAGAAAAAATTCCTTTTTCATTTTTTTTATAATTAATAATTACAGAAACAGAATATTTAGATATGTTACCTATATTATTTTTAGATAATGATTTTATATATTTTAAAGAAGATAAATTATTTAGAGCACTATTATTATTTTGTTTTAATTTTTTTTCAGAAGAAGTATATATTTTGTTATTTTTGGATTGTTGTTTGTTTTTTTTTTGTTTATTTTTAAGAGTATAGTTTTTATTATGGCAGTTATTTTTTAAATTAATAGATACTAGTTTATTTATAGAATTTTTAACGGAGGTTTTTTTTAAAAATAAATTATTGTCATTTTTTGTTTTATTGTTTAGTTGAGATTGACAAAGTGTATTTTTAGATATTTTTTTTTGATTTATATTTATATTCGCTGTTACTTCTGCTTGTATGTTGTCACTGCCATATATGGGAGATAAAATATTTTTAATTTTTTTTTTCAATATTTCTTCGGTAGATTTTATATAGTCAGAAACAGTAATTTTTGAATTAAAGTCATGATTATTCATGGTATCTAAATGATATAAAGATCTTTTCCATTGGTCAACTATTGTGATATGGTGTTGGTCTAGATTTTTTATACTAGTTAGCAATAAATTAACAATAGATAGAACATCGTTTTTATTAATAGCATTTTTAGAGTCTAAAAATAAAAAAACAGAAACAGAAGGTTTTTGATTATCTTGGATTAAAAAAGAATTTTGAGGTATAATTACATGAACTCGAGAATAATTTATTCCTTTGAAGTAACTAATAGTAGTAGATAGTTCTCCTTCTATAGATCGAGAATAGTTAATGTTTTCTCTAAAAGGACTATTATAAAACTGATTATTGTCTAGAATTTCATATCCACTTTGATTTTTTCCAGGTAATCCATGAGAAGAAAGTAATGCTCTTGTTGTATATAATTTATCTTCTGGAACTAAGATTTTTTCATTAGACTTTTCATCAATTTTATACGGTATTTTAAGATTATCGAGTTCTTTAATAACTTTATTTTCTTCTGAAACAGGTAAAAAATGATATAAAGGATAAAATTTATAATTTTTTTTCCAAGTATTGTTAAATATAAACATAGATATAAACATTATAAATAATATACTTATCTTCCAGCTATTTATTTTAAAAAATGAAAAAAAAGTATTTGGTTTTTTTTTAGTTTCAGCATTTTTTTTATTGTCTTTATTTACATTCATGTAATTATCCTGATATAGCAATTTTGATTTTTTTTCTATATAATAATTAAGTATATATGACAATAGTAAATAATATATAGTTTAAAAAAATAAGTGTTAATTATACTTTTTTGTAGTTTTCTCTGTCAATGTGCTCTTTATTGGATTACATCATGTGTAGTAATTAATTATAAATTAGTTTTATAATATTATTTTATATTGAAAATAAAAATATTTATATTTCGTGAAATATATGGAGAAAGTATGGATATAACAAAAATTAAAAACATTAATAAAAGTAATTTTCAACACAAAATAAAAAATAAAAATATTGTTCCAACAAATGAAGTATTTAAAAATTATCTAAAAAATTATACATCAAATTTTTTAGATGAATGTGATGATAAAAAAATTGATAATGTTACAAATAAAGAAAATAAAACAAATATAAAAAACAATAGTTTTACTAACGAATTATTAGATTTAGAAAAATATTCTCTAGGATTAAAAACTTTAGTTTCTATAAAAAATAAAATTATTTCTGCTTATAAAGAAATAATGGGTATGCAAATGTAGAATACTTCTGTTTAAATTAAAATATATATATTCAGAACATTATCGTTATTTATTTTTATTAAATATAAATTTAAATTTTATTAAAAAAATAAAATAAGTTTATTTATTTATATTTAATATTAATACCAGATTAAGATTTTATCTTGTCGATAATTATCTCTATATATATATATATATTATATTAATATATATATAAATTGGAGTTGAGCGGAATTGAACCGCTGACATCTTACATGCCATGTAAGTGCTCTGCCAACTGAGCTACAACCCCTTTTTAGTATTTATGTTAAATATGATTAATTTTTATATAAAATATATTATTATAAATTTGTATAGAGGTAAAATAAAAATTGAATATATTTTTTCAATAAAGAATTAACACCTGTTTAATTATTATTGTTTTTTAACATTATTAATTGTTTTTAATATTTTTAAAATAGTTAATTTTTTTCCAAAAATTTTTATTATAGAACTAATGTTAGGAGAATGATTTTTTCCAGTAAGTATAATTCTAAGTAATATATATATATTTTTTATAGAGTAGTTTGTTTGTATAGAAGATGTTTTAATTGAAATCATAATATTCTTACAGGACCATGCATTTAAAGAACATAAATTTTTTATAATTATTTTTAATATATTTATTATTTTTTTATTTTTTATTTCTTGACAATGCTTAATGGTATTAAATTTTATATCTTGAAAAAAATAGGAAGATAATTTCACCATTTGTTGAATGGTGTTACATCTAGGTTTTAGTAATTCAATTATATTGTCTAATACAGTTTCATTATATATTTTCACACTTTCTTGTTTTAAATAAAGTTGAAATTGTGTTTTTATTATTTGTTGAGATGTATTATTAATATAGTATTTATTCATCCATAACAGTTTATCTAATTGGAATATACTAGAAGATTTGTTTATTTTATTTAAAGAAAATAAATCTTTCATTTCTTGTATAGAAAAAATTTCTTTATCTCCATGAGACCATCCCAATCTAATTACATAGTTCAATATAGCTTCTGGAAGAAATCCTTGTTTATAATAATGTAAAATGCTGAAATTATTATTCCTTTTGGAAATTTTCTTTCCATTTTCATCTATTATCATAGATAGATGTGCGTATTTTGGAATATTTAGTTTCATAGATTTAAGAATATTAATTTGATAAGGAGTATTGTTTAGATGTTCTTCTCCTCTTATTACATGTGTAATATGTGTGTCTTTATCATCTATAACAACACAAAAATTATATGTAGGAATTCCATCGCTACGCTGTATAATTACATCATCTAAAACGTTGTTTTGAAATTCTATTTTTCCACGAATTTCATCATAAAAAGATACTGATCCTGTTAATGGATTTCGAAAACGTACTGTATATGGTTTGTTTATAACGACGTTAGAGTCTATATAACGACAGGTTCTATCGTAATGAGGTGTTTCTTTTTTTAATATTTTTTGTTTTTTTTTATGCATCAATAGCTCTTTTGAACAATAACATTTATATGCAAGTTTTTTATTTATCATATTTTTAATTATAGACTGGTAATATTTTATTTTATTGCTTTGGTAATAAGGTCCTTCATCCCATGTGATATTTAACCATTTTAAGATTTTTTCAATTTCTTTAGAATATGTTATAGAAGATCTAGAGTAATCAGTATCTTCGATTCTCAGAACGAAAAGTCCTTTATGATGTTGCGAAAAAAGCCAAGAAAATAAAGCTGTTCTAATATTTCCAAAATGTAGAAATCCTGTTGGACTTGGAGCAAATCGAGTTTTTATTATCATAAATTTACGATCTCATTTGTATTTTAAAAATAATAATAGGAATTTATGTTATTATATGGTATAAATACGATATTATAAATTTTTTATTTTTCTATTTTGTTGAGTACAAATAAATATTTTATAAATAAAAGAATATTTATTATTTTTGTAAACATTTAAATATATAAACATTTTTTAAAGAAGGGTGATTAGCTCAGTTGGTAGAGCGCCTCCTTTACACGGAGGATGTCGGCGGTTCAAATCCGTCATTACCCATAAACATTTTATATGTAAATAGTAAATATAAAAGAATGTTATCTTATTTATAGGGTCGTTAGCTCAGTTGGTAGAGCAGTTGACTTTTAATCAATTGGTCGCAGGTTCAAATCCTGCACGACCCATAAAAAATAATATATAAAAAAAAAGAATAGTTCTTATAAGAAATTTATTGTTTTGTTTTAGAATATTTTTTACAAATTGATAGAAATTTTATTTCTTTTAAAATTTTTATTTTTAATAATTCTGCTTTTTTTATCTTTCTTCCACCTTTTTCTCCACATATTAATAAATTTGTTTTTTTTGAAATGTAGTTGTTTACTTTTTTACATCCAAAAGATATAACATTTTTAATAGCTATTTGACGGTTCATTGTTTTTAAAGATCCAGTAAAAACTATATGTTTATTTTTAAAAAAATTGATTTTAAATTTTTTAAGTTTAAGCACATTATTTTTTATTTGTAAAATTTTTTCTAATTTAGAAATTAAGTTTTTATTATTTTTAAAAAAATAAAATATATGTTTTGCTGTTTTTTTTCCAATGTTTTTTATTTGAAGAAATTCTTGCATTGAAGCATGTTTTATTTTATGCAGTGACGAAAAAAAAGAAGATATTTTTAAAGCAGAAGACCTACCTATTTTTAGTATTCCTAAAGAACAAATAAACGTATATAGTGATATTTGTTTTGATTTTGCAATGTTATTAATTATATTTTTTGCAGATTTTTTTTCTATTCCAGATATTTTAAGAAGACTTTCTTGCGTTAAAGAAAAAAAATCACTTATATTGTTAATTAAATTATTATCAATAAGTTTTTTTATGATAGAAGGTCCTAATCCAAGAATATTTAGTCCGGATTTAGAAACGAAATATTCTAATGTTTTTTGTTTTTGAGAAGAACAAATTAATGTTCCTGTGCATTTGGATATTTTATTGCTTTTATTTTCTATAATATCAGAAGAACATGATGGGCAAACTTTTGGAAAACATATTTTTTTAGTTGTTTTATGAGATTGATGTATTATATTTACTATTTTAGGTATTACTTCTCCTGCTTTTTTTATTTCTACAAGGTCTCCTCTAGAAATATTTAGTTTTAGCAATGTATTCTTGTTGTATAAAGAAGCTTTAGTTACAACAGTTCCTGTTATTTTTACTGGAGTAAAATGAGCGACTGGTGTGATAATTCCAGTTCTTCCGACTTGAAAAGAAATAGATATAATTTTAGTGATATATTTTTGAGAGCAAAATTTAAAAGCAATTGCCCAACGGGGATATGTTATAGTATTTCCTATTTTTTTTTGATATTTAATATTGTCTACTTTAACTACTATTCCATCAATTTCTACGTTTAAATTATTTTTTTTACTAAAAATAGCATTGTAAAATTTATAAATTTTATTTACTTTATTAAGTAAAATATAGTTTTCATTTATACTAAAACCCCAATTTTTAAGTTGTTTTAATCGTTGAAATTGGCTGTTATATTTTTTTTCAAAATTAAAAAGATTACAATAATATGCAAAAAACATAAGTTTTCTTTTATTAGTCTTAGAATAATTTTTTATTCTAAGAGAACCAGAAGCAGCATTTCTTGCATTAGAAAATGGTTTTTTTTTCTGATCGTATAAATTATTATTTAATATATCAAAATCTTTTTTTAAAATTACCACTTCTCCTCGTACTTCTAGTTTATCTGGGATATTATTGTTATTCAATTTTATAGGTAGGTTACAGATAGTACGTGCATTTTTAGTTACGTTTTCTCCATTTACACCATCACCTCTTGTAGTTGCTTGAATAAAGATACCTTTTTTGTATAAAATGCTAACAGCAAGTCCATCCATTTTTAATTCACAGCAAAAATTAATATTTTTTTTGAGGGAAAGTTTATGTTTTATTTTTTTTTCAAAATTTAATAAATCTTTTAATTTAAATATGTTCTTGATAGATAACATTGGTGTGATATGAGGTATTGATTTTAACGATTGAAGTAAATTAGATCCTACTTTTTGCGTTGGAGAATTAGAGTGTATTAAGTATTTATGTTTTTTTTCTAATTTCTTTAAAATTAACATTAAATAGTCAAATTTTTGATCACTAATAATTGGATTTTGTAGGGTATAGTATTTATAGGAGTAATAATTTAATTTTTTTTGAAGATTTTGAATTTTTTTTTAATTTTCATGGTTTTTTATATTTAATTAAACTGATTTGTAAATATTATACTACATAAGAAAACTATATATTTTAATACCGTATAAATATAGTTAAATATGTTAAAATATATAAAATGATAGGTTATATTTTATTTTGATGTTTTGATTTATAAAATAATTTTATATATATATATATTATTATATTGTTTTATATATTGTAATATATTTAATTCTATTTAAATAAATTAAATAAATTCAAAAAAAATATTTTGTCTGAATTTATTGATGTATATAAATAAATAGATACTATCAACAAAAATAAGTGAAGAAGATAAATATATTTTATTTGGATAAGTTTGTTAATATTTTTTATATTTATATTAGTATTTAGTTTAAGCAAATATAATCTACATTTAGATATCAATTTAATAGAATTTAAGAGTATTGTTAATTATATTATATACGTTATAGAAATTATGTTAGTAAACAAGTCATGATTAAAATCAATATTAAAATTAATATTACAAGTAATGTAAATTCTTATTTTTAATATATACATTTAATTTTTTTTTATTATAAATAGTTAAAATAGTATGTATTGAGTCATCATGAACATAATCTTAAATATAAGTAAATATACTTATCATTAGTTCTTTAAATATAAAGAATTTTACTTTTTATTAGACTAAAGTTATATTATTTATATAATAATAAGATGAACATAATAGATAATATTAACATTAAAATGTTAATTTTATAAAATTTTTTTAAACAGTAATTTCTAATGACTAATGTTTATTAGGAATAATTTTTAATTTATATTAATATAAATAGTTTTTAATTTTTAGTTATGCATATATTTATATGCTGTAAGTATTTTTCTAATAAAATAAAATGTTTTATATTATCTTAAAAACAATAAATTTGTATTGTTTATTAACAAAATATATATATATTAAATTTTTTGTTTATAAAAAATAATAATTATTGTAATTTAAAAATTTTATTAATTTAATTGTATTAGATTTTTAATTTAATAATTATTTAAATATTTTTTTAAATTTTCATAATAAAATACGTGGTATATATAAATAAAGTTAGAAGTGCTTAAAATTAATTATTTTTATAAAAATAAAAGAGTATATATGTATGATATTAAGGAACATATATGTTTAAAGAAGAAGTGAAAATTATGAATGTAAATGGATTGCATGTTAGACCAGCAGCTAGACTTGTAAAATGTGCTAATGCATTTATTTCAGACATTTTTATTAGTTTAGATGGAAAGAGCGTTAATGCTAAGAGTTTATTTAGATTGCAAACTTTATCTTTGACATATGGTAGTGTTATAACTATTACTGCAAAAGGAAAAGATAGTAAAGAAGCTGTAAAAAAAATTAAAAAATTAATAGAAGAGTTATAGATAATAGAAATATTAATTTCTAATATATAGAGTAATAAATATACTATATGTATAGTTTTAATTGATCATAAGTTAAATATTTAATATGATTTAAAATTAATAATCTTAGAAAAGATAAAAAATTTTGCTAAATTACAGGAAATATTATGATTTCAGGTATCTTAGCTTCACCAGGTATTGCTTTTGGAGAAGCATTATTAATTAATGAAGATAAATTTTTTATAAATAAAGAAAAAATTGCTTCTGAAAATATTTTATTAGAAATTAATAAGTTTTTTAATGCTCGTAAAAAAACATCTATTCAGCTAAAAAAAATAAAAAATAAAATAGTTAAAAATATAGGAAAAGAAAAAGAAGATATTTTTGAAAGTCATTTAATGTTATTAGAAGATCCAGAGTTAGAAAAAGATATTATATTTTTAATTAAAGAAAAACTCTATTCGTCAGATGCTGCTGTTTTTTTTGTTATAGAAGAACAAATAAAAAGATTAAAAATTATAAAAGATAATTATTTAAGAAATAGAGCCATTGATGTCAAAGATATTGGTAATAGACTGATTAAAAATTTATTAGAGATAGAATATGTTGATCTACATAGTGTTGATAAAGAAGTTATTTTAATTTCTAAAGAAATAACGCCTTCAGAAACAGCACAAATAGATTTAAAAAAAGTGTTGGGATTTATTACAGATTTAGGTGGAGCTAATTCGCATAGTTCTATCCTCGCTAGAGCTCTAGAAATTCCAGCTATTGTAGGAACTGTGAACATAACAAAAAAAGTTAAATCGGGTGATTTTATAATATTAGATTGTATAAATAATGAAGTTTTAATAAATCCATCTAATATAATTATTGAAGATAAAAAAAAGATAAAAAAAAGTTATTTAAATAAAAAAAAATTATTAAATAAATTTAAAAATATTAAATCTATAACTAGAGATGGAAAAAGAATAAAAATTGGTGCAAATATTAATAACATAGATGATATTGATTTAGTAAAAAAAAATGGAGCAGAGTGTATAGGATTATATAGAACTGAATTTTTGTTTATGGGTAGAAGTTCTTTGCCTTCTGAAGAAGAACAGATGCTAGCATATAAATTAGCAATAGAAAAAATGAATGGAAAATCTATAATAATACGAACCATGGATATAGGTGGAGATAAAGATATTCCATATATGAATCTTCCTAAAGAAGAAAATCCTTTTTTAGGATGGAGAGCTATTCGTATAGGCATTGATAGAAAAGATATTTTGCGCACTCAATTGAGGGCTATTTTTCGTGCTTCTAATTTTGGAAAAGTACGTATTATGTTTCCAATGATTATTTCGTTAGAAGAAGTAATGATATTAAAATCCGAAGTAGAATATATAAAGTTACAACTTGCTGATGAAAAAAAAGCCTTTGATCCTGCAATACAATTAGGAATAATGATAGAAACTCCTGCTGCTGCTTTAATATCTAGGTTTTTAGCTAAAGAAGTAGATTTTTTTAGTATTGGCACAAATGATTTAACGCAATATACTTTAGCTGTTGATAGAGGAAACGAGTTAATTTCTCATTTGTATAATCCGCTTAGTTTGTCGGTTTTAAAATTAATTAAAAAAGTAGTAGATTCAGCTCATGCAGAGGGTAAATGGATTAGTGTTTGTGGAGAATTAGCAGGAGATGTAAAAGCTGCTAAGCTTCTTATAGGTATGGGGGTTGATGAGTTGAGTATGAGTTCTCCGTTTATTCCTAAAATAAAAAAAATGATCTTAAATAGTTCATTTAAAGATTTAAAAAAAATGGCTATTACAGCTTTGTCAATTCCTACTTTAAAAGATTTGTTAGATTTGATACAGTAAATTTTTCATTTTATTTATTATAACTAGAGAGATTTTCTATTTAGGAAAACGATATGGGTTTATTTTCTAGATTTTTTAGTAAAAAAGTCGATAGTGTAAAATTAATTGATATCATTGCTCCCATTTCTGGTAATGTAGTAGGTATTGAAGAAGTACCAGATACTGTTTTTTCCGATAAAATAGTTGGGGATGGTATAGCTATTCAACCGATTGAAAATCTTATAGTGTCACCAGTAAATGGTATAATTGGAAAAATATTTGAAAGTATGCATGCTTTTTCAGTGGAATCCAATGATGGAATTGAAATGTTTGTTCATTTTGGAATAGATACAGTACAATTGAGGGGAAGGGGTTTTAAACAATTAGCAAAAGAAAAACAATCAGTAAAAATAGGTGATCCTATTCTTCAGTTTGATTTAGTTTTACTAAAAAAAATTGCTAAATCTGTATTAACCCCAGTAGTTATTTCTAATATGGATGACATTAAAAAATTAAATAAAATTTATGGAAAGGTTGTAAGAGGGAAAACAATTATTATGACTGTTGAATTATAACTTTTATTTAATAATATTTGTTATCTATAGAGGTATTTAGCATATAAAGAACTATGTATACTTTATATGCTATATTTCTAGGTATAGTAGTTTTTTTTAATAATTTTTGTTATTTACAGAAATAATTGACGTTATTTTTTAAAAATTAAACTACATATGTAGTACCAAATGTTATGTATATTTATACATATGTTTTAATAGCACTATTTTTATATTTTAAAAATAGAAAATTATTTTTATTGTTATTGTATTTTTACTTATAATATTACATTAAATGGAATTTATTATTCATACAATAGATAATATAAAATATATATAAAGTTTTTTTAATTTTAATAAAAAAGTTACATATTGTTAATTATTAATAATATATTATTAATAAAATAGTTACAAAAAATATGTTATTTAATTTTTTATTATATAAAATACGAAATTATATGTATATCTATATATAAGAATTATTAATACATAAAAACATTAATTGTATTGTTGTTTTTTTGAAATTTATTTTTATAATAAAAATTATTACTTTATTAATTGTACGTATTTTCTAAATATTTTAGCGTGTTTATATATTAATCATTTAACATTATTTAGAATTAAATAATTAAATAGCACTTTTGTTTTTTTAATAATTTATATTTTTGTTTTTTTTCCAATTGTCTAATGTGTTAATTCTCCATTTATTAATAGACATTTTTATTTCTTTTCCTTTGTATCCTTGTTTCAATATAAGTTCAATAGGAGGAGAACAAACAATGGAATAAATTTTTTGTAGATAGTTTTTTTTTATTTTGATAAATTTTATATTATTATTTTTATAAATAAACCGTATATAAGTTTTAATTAATAAAGTTATTTGATTTATTTGCTTAGGTTTTCTCCATGCATCAATGGTATTTAAAAAATTTATAATTGATGAAGAAGATTTTTTTTCTATATTTAATAAAAAAATGTTATTTTTAATGATTATAAGAATTAGTTTTTTTATTTTTATAGGTAAATTTAATCTAATACAAAAATTTTTTACTAAATGAATATATAAACTTTTATTCATATGATGTTTAATTTCTATCAAATCAAGAGGAAAATAATAACTAGTAGTTAAAAACATATAAGCTAATCGAAGCTGTACACTATTATTTTTTTTAGCAATATAAGCTAACGAAGTGTACAAATTTTCTTCTAATGAAAATGGTAGAAAAGAATAAGAATAAAATTTTAAAAAATTAGTATTTATTATTTTATTTAATTCAGGAAACAAAATTGGAAAAGCTAAGCAATTTTGTAAGATTTTAAAATATACATGAGGATTATGTGTTTTCATAGCTTTTTCAGTTTCTTTCCAAATTCTATCTTTAGTAAGAAATAGTATTTCTTTACTTAAAACTATTTTTTGCATAAATTTCATAGTATTTTTATCAATATAAAATCCTAAATGAGATAGAGATGCTGCAAATCTAGCAACACGTAAAACTCTTAGAGGATCTTCTTGAAAAGAAGAAGAAATATGTTTTAATACTCGATTTTTAAGATCTTTAAATCCATTGAATGGATCGATGTATTTTCCATATTCATCTTGAGCTATAGCATTAATAGTTAAATCTCTTCTCATCAAATCTTCTTTTAAAGTTACATGCTGAGAATAGTCAATATTGAAATCTTTGTATCCATGTCCTGATTTTCTTTCTGTTCTAGCTAAGCAGTATTCTTCACGAGTTATTGGATGTAAGAATACAGGGAAGTCTTTTCCTACTTGTTTAAATTTTTTTTTAATTAGAACTTCAGGAGTACTTCCTACTATTACCCAGTCTTTGTCTGTAACAGGCAAATTAAGAAAAGAGTTACGAATAGCACCTCCCACTAAATATATTTTCATAGGAATGTTCCTAACGTGTACAAGATTTATTTTTATGGTTAAAAAATGATTTAACATATTTTAATGACTAATAAAACGAAAATAATGTTTATTATATTATCTATATAAGATAACTACAATTAGCACTATATATAATAGTAGGATTTAATACATGAAAAAAAAATTACTTAATTTTGCTAATTTTCCAGTTTTAGTAATTGGTGATATTATGTTAGATAAATACTGGATAACAAAGAATGATTGTATTTTAGATGAATTTTCTGCTCCAATTTTAAAAATATCTCAGTGTTATGAGTACGTTGGCGGTGCTGCAAATGTTGCGAATAATATTGTAACTGTTGGAGGGAAATCCATTCTTGTTGGAGTTGTAGGACAGGATGAATCAGCTAAAAGCATTAAAAATATACTAAAAAAAACTACAGTTGAATATCATCCTTGCATAATTAACAAGTGCATTACTACCACGAAGTTAAGAATTATGTCAAAAAAAAAGCAAATAGTAAGATTAGATTGCGAAAAAAATATAAAAGAAGATTTTTTATTAAAATTCAATAATATAATTAATCCTATATTAAAGAAAGTTTCTGTAGTCATTTTGTCAGATTATAACAAGGGAACTTTATGTTCTACTTCTTCTATTATTGAACAAGCTAAAAAAGAAAAAGTACTGGTTTTAGTAGATCCGAAAGGAAATAATTATTCAAAATATGTAGGATCTACTTTATTAACTCCAAATTTATTTGAATTTGAGTCTATTGTGGGAAAATGTTCAAACAGAAATGATTTAATTAATAAAGGAATGGATTTATTAATGTATCTAAAACTTAGTGCTTTATTAATAACTCAGTCAAAAGAAGGTATGACTTTATTACAAATAAATAAAAAACCGGTGCATTTTTTAACTCGAGCAAATACAGTAGTTGATGTAACTGGTGCTGGAGATACAGTAATTGCGTTAATAGCTTTAGGATTATCATCAGGGTTTACATTAGAACAATCGTGTTACCAAGCAAATGTAGCAGCTGGAATAGTAGTTCAAAAGCCAGGAACAGCTTCTTTAACTTTAGAAGAATTGAAAAATGCTATGTAATTATAAATTGTTAAATATTTTATATATTATTTAAATAGTCTAATAGTTTTTCATTTTTTTGAACAAATTAAATTAGTTATTGAAGTAAAAAATAAGCATTGTATAAAAGATAAATATTTTACATGTAAAATGTAATATAATAAAGTATTTATACTTATTAAGTAACTTAATTCTGTATGAAATATAAAAAATAATAAAAAATTACAATTAATTAGTATTAAAATAAAATATTTAGAGTATTAACTTATTACATAAGTCCAATCTAAATATTTAAAATAAAAAAAATAATAATTTATGAATGATTAGTAACATTTTATTGTGCAAAGTAAAATTGTATATAAAAAATTTTACTTTGTATAAAAGAGTTAATAATTATTATTATTTAATTCTGTTCGAGAAATTTTTTAATAAATTTTTGTTTAAATTTTAATTTTCTATAGGAACAAGTTATAAACCGTTAAAATTAGATATATATATAAAGTATATTGGATATATAAGATAAATTAATAAATTAAATTTATTTTATTTAAAAAATTGAAAATATTAATTATATGCTAAATATAATCTATTTTTTTTTATATTCAGAATAATAAAATATAAACGGTATTTTATGTTTAAATGTTTTACATTAAATATGATTAATAATTTCCAGTTAATAGCTTATAGTTTGAAAATTTTATGTAAATAAATAAGTTAGTATCAATATTTGATTGATATAGTTATTTTTTATTATTAAATTAAATTATCAAATAGAAGATATTTTTTATATAGTTGTATATATATATCAGTGAAACTAGTTTTGAGTATTATTTTAATAAATTAGATCTAAGTTAATAAATAAATATGACTGTATAACTAGTTATAGTAAATGTTTATTATTGTTATGTAGTTTTTTTAATATACTAAACATATAGTATTATATACTTTTATAAAATAAATAATATGATTTAAATTTTTAATAACATTTTAAAAAATATAATTTTTATTTATTTTATATATTTGTTTTTGTAAGTTGATTATTATCATTCAATTATATGGGATTTTGAAATTGACCAAGTAGAATTAACTTGTATTTTTGGTGACGTAAAAATTCCTTTTTTGAATTTTAAAAAACCTAAATATGAAATCATAGCACCATTATCTGTGCAGAATTTAGGATCTGCATAGTATAATTTTCCATGTAAGTCACAAGTTTTTAACATTTTTTTTAATTCTCTTCTTAATTTAAGATTAGAACTAACACCTCCAGCTATAACTAATCTTTTGTATCCTGTTTGAATAAGTGCTTTTTTACATTTAAATACTAATACGTCTATTATAGCGTCTTCAAATGATCTAGCAATATCTGACTTTATTTTAGAGTTAAGTTTATTATTTTGAATAATTTTTTTTGCATGTGTTTTTAATCCAGAAAAACTAAAATTTAAGTTAGGATGATGTATCATTGGTCGAGGAAAAACGAATTTAGTATTTGTACTTTTTTCTGCTAATTTTGATAGTTGAGCTCCTCCTGGAGGATTGATTCCAAGTAACAGAGCAGTTTTATCTAATGCTTCTCCTGCTGCATCATCCATAGAAGTACCTATTATTTTATAATTCGTCATACTAATAGCATTTATTATTTGAGTGTGTTTCCCTGAAACTAATAGTCCGATAAACGGAAATTCAATAGAATTAAAAAATTTTTTCATCATAAAAGTAAGCAAATGAGCTTCCATATGGTTGATAGGTATAACAGGAATATTCCAAGAATAGGCTAGAGAACTTCCTATTGTAGCTCCGACTAACAGAGAACCAATAAGTCCAGGTCCAGCTGTATAGGCTATAGCACTAATAGTAGAAATTTCGTTGTTTATATCGTATAATGCTAAACGAATTAATGGTATAATATTATTTAAATGTTTTCTAGCTGCTAATTCAGGTATAATCCCTCCATATTTTATATTTAATTGAGATTGACTATTTAATTGATTAGTGATTAATCCATTTTTTTCATCAAAAATAGCAATTCCTGTATCGTCGCATGACGTTTCAATTCCTAAGATTCGCATATTTAATATTTATCAAATCATTTATTTTTTTTTAAAGAATAATATATATTATACATAATTATTAAATTATAAAATATTTTATTTTTTAATTTATATAAATAGATTATATTATTTTGAATAGTTAATTTCACAAATATTTTTATTTTTTTATTTTTTATATATATAAAAATAAAAGATATTTAGTTTTTAAAGAGGTTTTTTGATATATGCCAATAATTAAAGTTCGTGAAAATGAACCGTTTGATATAGCTCTAAGAAGATTTAAAAGATTATGTGAAAAAGCTGGTATTTTAGCAGAAATAAGAAGAAGAGAATATTATGAAAAACCAACTACACAAAGAAAAAGAGCTAAAGCTTCAGCTATTAAACGTTTATCTAAAAAACTTAATAGAGAAAATATTAAGAGGTTAAGGATGTATTAATTTTTTATTAAATTTTTTTTAGTAAATTTATTTTGACCGTTCTTTTTTAAAGTACGGTCACGTTTTCTTTGATAAAATAGATATAATATATGAAAAGAAAGATATCAAAAGAGTTTATAAACTCGTTGTTACAGAAAACAAACATTGTTAGTATAATAGAAAATCGTATAAAATTAATAAAGAGAGGGAAAAATTATAGTGCTAGATGTCCTTTTCATATTGAAAAGTATCCTTCTTTTACAGTGAGTTATGAAAAACAATTTTATTATTGTTTTGGTTGTCATGTTCATGGGAATGTAATTGATTTTTTAATTTCTTATGACAGAAAAACTTTTATAGAAGCTATTTTTGAGTTAGCTAGTATTAACAATATAGATGTTCCTGAATTAAAAATAAAATTTTCAAGGAAGATTAGCAGTTTTAAATATGTCAAATATTATCGAATTATGAATTTTATAACAAAAATATACCAAAAAAATATATTTTTATCTTGCAACAAAAAATTTTTAAATTATTTGATTGATAGAGGAATTAAAAAAAAAATAATTAATTTATTTACTTTAGGTTGTTCTAGTAATAACTCATATAATTTTTTTAAAAAAATGAAAAATAATGAAATATTATTAGATTGTGGGGTTTTTTTTGAAAACAATCAAAAAATTTTTCTTGATCGATTTATTAACCGTATTATTTTTCCTTTACGAGACGAAAGTGGACAAGTAATAGGTTTAGGAAGTAGAAATATCAGTTCTGCTTTTCCTAAATACCTGAATTCTCCAGAAACTATAATTTTTAAAAAAAGAAAATTTTTATATGGGTTATATGAATCAATTTGTATGACTTCTAATATTCCTTACTTAATAGTAGTAGAAGGATATATAGATGTAATTACATTAACTCAGTATGGTATTTTTCATTCAGTAGCATTATTAGGGACTTCTATTTCAAATGATCATCTTCAATTATTATTTAAAAAAACGAATAATATTATTTATTGTTTTGATGGAGATAGAGCTGGACGAACAGCTTCGTGGAGATCTTTAATCTGTTCTTTATCTTTTTTAAGTGATAATAGAAGTATTAAATTTGTATTTATTCCAAAAGATTATGATCCTGATTCTTTAGTAAGAAAAGAAGGTAAAATTAAATTTTTAAAAAGAATGAAAAAATCTATAAGTATATCTGATTTTTTATTGTATCAAACATTAAGTAAAAAAAATTTAAATACTATAGATCAAAAAATCGATTTTATAAAGAAAGTTATTCCATTGATAAATAAGATTCCAGGAAAGATAACACGATTTTTAGTAAAAAATCAATTATTTACAATTTTAGGATTTTCTAGAATTAAAGAAGAACTTATTTTTTTTAAAGAAGAAAATTATATTAAGAATAACATTTTTTATTTAGATGTAAAACAATCTAATATACGTATATTAATAGGATTATTAGTACAAAATCCTTATTTAGCTAGTATAATTCCTGATATTCAAAATTTGAAAATAGCAAAAATTCAAAAAATAATATTTTTTTTAGAAATAATAGATGTATGTTTACTGTATAAAAATATAAATACTGCTCAATTAATAGAATTATATAGAGGAACATATAAATTTAAAGTATTAAGTAAATTGTCTCATATAGATTTTATGATAGAAAAAAAAAAAATATCTGAAGTTTTTTTAGATTTACTAGTTAATGTATATAATAAAGCATTAGAAAAACAGTATTTTAAATTAGTTTTAAAAGAAAAAACAATTGGATTATGTTGGATAGAAAAAAATATGTTATGGGATATTAGTAAGGTTTTATCAGGAAATTAGTAGAATATTAAAAGTATCTTATTTTCATTAAATGAATATATTTTAATAGTTCAATGTCAATTCTATATTTTATAAAAATGAAATTTTACATTAAAAAAATAGATTTTATTTATATATACAACTTTGTTCAAAAAATAAACATACTCATTATTGACAAATAATTGTCAATGAATATTAATTAATAATAGTAGCATGGAAAACTTTTATGGAGTCGAATCCACAATCACAATTTCAATTATTAGTGACTCATGGCAAAGAACAAGGATATCTTACTTATACTGAAGTAAACGACCATCTACCAGATGATATCGTTAATTCTGAACAAATTGAAGATATTATACAAATGATTAATGATTTAGGAATTCAAGTATTAGAAGAAGCTCCGGATTCTGATGATCTAATTATTTTAAATAATGATAGTTCTAATTCTGATGAAGATGCAATTGAAGTAGTAACCCAAGTTTTATCTAGTGTTGAATCTGAGGTTGGACGAACTACGGATCCAGTTAGAATGTACATGAGAGAAATGGGTACAGTAGATTTATTAACTAGAGAAGGAGAAATTGACATTGCTAAAAGAATAGAAGATGGAATTAATGAAGTTCAATCAGCTATAGCTAAATATCCAAAATCAGTTGATTATATATTAAAACAGTATGAAAGAGTAATTTCTAGTGAAATTCGTTTATCGGATGTGATTGTTGGGTTTATAGATTCTAATATAGAAGAACAATCTAGTTCTATACAGTTACATTTAGATAGTAAATCTGTTTTAAAAAATAATAATAGTTGTTTAAATAATGTTAGTAATATAGAAGAAAGTAATGGAGAAGAATATCATATTGTTGATCCAGTATTAGCTAAAGAAAAATTTTTCCATTTAAAACAACAAAATATTATTACAGATAAAATTATAAAAAAAATGAGTAGAAAACATCATTTTTCTACTAAAGAATTATGCAATTTATCAGATATTTTTAAGCAATTTAGATTAGCTCCAAAACAATTTGAATATCTAGTAGAAAGAATTCGAAAAATTGTTTCACTAATTAGAAATTATGAACGTAATATTATCAATTTATGTATTGAAACATGTAAAATACCAAGAAAAATATTTGTTAAATATTATCTAAATCGAAAAAATAATGCTGATTGGTTGAAAAATATTATATTAATGAACAAACCTTGGTCTGAAAAATTAATTTTAGTAGAGAAAAAAATAAATGTTTTTATAAAAAAATTAATAGATATTGAAAAAAAAGTAGGTTTGTCTATAAAAGAAATAAAGAGTATAAATAAAAGAATGTCTATAGGAGAAGTAAAAGCAAAAAGGGCAAAAAAAGAAATGGTAGAAGCCAATTTGAGATTAGTAATTTCTATAGCAAAAAAATATACGAACAGAGGTTTACAATTTTTAGATTTAATACAAGAAGGTAATATAGGTTTAATGAAAGCAGTTGATAAATTTGAATATAGAAGAGGATACAAATTTTCAACATATGCTACTTGGTGGATTAGGCAAGCAATAACTAGATCTATTGCTGACCAAGCTCGTACTATTAGAATTCCAGTTCATATGATAGAAACAATTAACAAACTTAATAGAATTTCTAGACAGATTTTACAGGAATTTGGAAGAGAACCAACTCCAGAAGAATTATCAAAAAAAATGTTTATTCCAGAAGAAAAAATAAGAAAAGTATTAAAAATAGCTAAAGAACCAATTTCTATGGAGACACCTATAGGAGATGATGACGATTCACATCTTGGTGATTTTTTAGAAGATACATCTTCAGAATTACCTTTAGATTCAGCAACATCTGAGAGTTTAAAATCGGCAACTAATCATATATTGTCTGGATTAACAGAAAGAGAAGCTAAAGTATTACGAATGAGGTTTGGAATAGATATGAATACCGATCACACTTTAGAAGAAGTAGGTAAACAATTTGATGTAACACGAGAGAGAATTAGACAAATAGAAGCTAAAGCATTACGTAAATTAAGACATCCTAGTAGATCTGAGTTATTACGTAGTTTTTTAGATGATTAGTATCATTTTTTATAAAAATGTTAAAAATATTATTTTATAATTATATTTTTATAAGGTGAAAATATAAAATAATAGTTTTTACATGTAATTGTATACATTATTTTTGCGAATATCATGTTATTTATATTAATGAAATAAGTTATGTATAATTTTTTATTAATAGATAGTTTTTTATACAAAAAATTTAATACATATCGTAAATATTACTTAGTTGTACTAAATTGTATATTTTTGAATATTAAATATTTTTAATTATTATATGAATGTATTATATTTTATATATACAAGTATTTAAATTTTAATTTAAAAAAAATATTGAAGTATAAAATATAATTCGAGTTTATATTATTTATAATATATGAATATATTAATTTTTTGTAAATAAATTTATTTTGTATATATATGTAGTTGATATTTAAATTAAAAATAAAATAATACTATTATATTGTATGTAACAATGTTGAGTTTTTTGAATTAAATATATTAAGATTTAATTTAATAAAATTAAAAGTAAATTTATTTTTTTAAATTGTTATATGAAATATAAAAATACTATAGATTAGAAATAATGGTTTATTTTAAAAAGAATAAAACATAAAAATAATGAATATACAAGTAAGTGGGACTTATTTAAAATTTAATGAACTTAATTATTTTATATTTAAAATTAATAGTTATTAATTAATTATTAAAGAATAAAATATATATTTACAATAGTGTTTATGCGATATGTTATCTATCAAAGATATAATAAGATTACATATCGTGTTAATAATATTGTATATAAAAAATGATCTAATACTATATACCATGGTTTTTTTTAATAAATTTATTATTTTTACTTCGTATCAAAAATTTTTTTTTTAGCTTCTTTTATAGCAAATAGTATTTGTTTTTTACATATGCCTCCTTTAGAACTTCTTTTTTCTAAAATATTTTCTAACTTTAAATGATGATAAACATCTTGATCAATAACATTAGAATATTTTTTTAAAGTTAACAAGTTTAATTGATCTAAGTTTTTATTTTTTTTTATTGCTTCTAGTACTATATTTCCAACAATATTATGTGCAGAACGAAATTCTACTCCTTTTTTTACCAAGTAATCAGCTAATTCTGTAGCATTTGAGTATCCTTGTTCTGCTGCTTGACGGCAAATTTTTTTGTTTATTTTCATATTTTTTAAAACTAAAGAAGCCATTTTTAAACAGTTACTCCATGTTTTTAAAGAATCAAAAAGTCCTTCTTTATCTTCTTGCATGTCTTTATTATAAGAAAGAGGTAATCCTTTAAAAACTACTAAAGTATTTATTAAAGATCCGTATACTCGTCCTGATTTAGCCCTAATAAGTTCTAAACAGTCTGGATTTTTTTTTTGAGGCATTAAAGAAGAACCAGATGTAATATCATCGGATAATTGAATAAAATTAGCTTCTCCTGAATTAAAAAAAATTAAGTCTTCAGAAAATCGAGATAAATGCATCATACTAATTGCGGAAGCAGAAAGAAGATCGAGTACGTAGTCTCTATCTGAAACACTATCTAAACTATTTTTAGTTTCTGAACTAAAACCCATATCTGTAGATAAACTTTTTCGGTCAATTTTCCATGCTGTTCCAGATAAAGCGCCGGATCCTAAAGGATTAAAGTTCATTCTTTTAAAAGAATCTTTCAGACGAATATTATCTCGTGTAAACATTTCTAAATAAGCTAAACACCAGTGTGAAAATACTATAGGTTGAGCTCTTTGTAAATGTGTATATCCAGGAAGAATAATATCAATGTTTGATTCTGCAGTAATAATTAATGTTTTTTTTAAATTTTTTATTTCTTGTATTAATTTATTTACTTTATATTTACACCATAATTTTAAATCAGTTGTTACTTGGTCATTTCTACTTCTTCCTGTATGTAGTTTTTTTCCTAAAGAACCAACCATAGTAATGAGCTGTTGTTCTATCCATGTGTGAATGTCTTCTGCTTTACTATTTAACATGATTTTTGGATTTTTTTTTACTTTATTAAGTAGTATTAATAAAGCTTCTTCAATTTTTTTTTGTTCTAATTTTGTTAAAATGTTAATTGAAGTTAAAGTTCTTGACCAAGCAATAGAACTTAAAATATCGTATTTTGCTAATTTAAAATCAATATTTAAAGAGTTGTTAAATGTACAGAAAAAATCATTTGGTTTTTTAGAAAATCTACCTCCCCATAGTGCCATTACAGTATTTCTCCTATTTTAAATTTTATTTATATATATTAGTAAATAGTTATAATTATTCATCCTTTAATTTATTTTTATTTAATGATCGGATTCTAGATGAAAGGGAATATAAGTTGATGAACCCTTGTGCATCTTTTTGATTATATATAGAATCTTGACCAAAAGTAGCATATTCTTTTAAATATAATGAATTATGTGATTTTTTTTGAATAGGAATTACATTTCCTTTATAAAGTTCTAGTACTACTTCTCCGTTAATAAAATAAGAAAGAGAATCTGCAGCACATTGTAATGATTTTCGTAATGGTGTAAACCAACGACCATCATATATTGCGTAAGACATTTCTAGACCAATTTGTTCTCTCCACTTAAAACTTTCTCTATCTAAAACTAGTTGTTCTATTGCTCTAATTGCAATATTCATAATAGTTCCACCAGGTGTTTCGTAACAACCTCGAGATTTTATTCCAATTAGTCTATTTTCTACTATATCTATTCTTCCTATACCATGACGTGATCCAATAGAATTTAATAAATTTAAACATTCTAATGGGTTTAATTGTTTGTTGTTTATTTTTATAATTTCTCCATTTTTTATAGAGATTAAGATTTTTTCTGGATTATTAGAAGTTTTTTTTGGATCTTCAGTCCAACTCCAACATTCATTTTTAGGTGATTTCCAGGGATCTTCTAATCTCCCTCCTTCTGTTGAAATATGCCAACAATTTTCATCTTTACTATAAATTTTTTCTACAGTAGTAGTTGTAGGAATATTTCTATTTTTTAAGTAAGTTATCAACTCTTCTCTGGAAGATATGTTCCATTCACGCCATGGAGCAATAATTTTTAGATTAGGAGCTAAAGCTGTATAAGCCATTTCAAATCGTATTTGGTCGTTACCTTTGCCTGTTGATCCATGGCATAGTGCTATGGAATTAGTTTTTAAAGCTAATTCAACTTGTGCTTTAGCTATTACTGGTCTAGCTAATGCAGTTCCTAGTAAATACTGTTTTTCATATAAAGCTCCAGTTTTAAGCATAGGATATATATATTTAGTTACAAAATCATAGCGCAAATCGTATATATAGCATTTTTTAGCTCCAGAATAAATAGCTTTTTTTTTAATATCAATTAAATCTTTTTCAGATTGTCCAATATTAGCAACAAATGCTATTACTTCATAAGAATAATTTTCTTTAATCCAAGGAATAATAGCTGAAGTATCTAATCCTCCTGAGTATGCTAATACAACTGTATTTTTTTTAGTTGTTGTCATAAATTCCCTTGTTAGTAAAATTACATAGTAGGTTAATACTTATTTGTTAAGTATGAAATAGTGATTAAAAAAAATAAAAAACATTTTTGAATATTTAATTAAAGTAAAAAGTAACAATTGATATTGATCAACAAAAAACTGTCTTTGATTTTTTAATTACAGTTAAAAAAATTATTGTTTTAAATACAAATAATATGATTTATTTTTGAAATAGATTTAAAAATAAATAGTTTTAATTAAATGTAATAAATACATATATATTTTATTTTTATTTTTATAAAATTTTGTATAGATAAAAAGAATATATGTAGTAATTTTGTTAGATTATGTTGTTCTAGCGTATTTAATATAGCAATTTAGTTTTTAAATTATAATTCAAATGATATAAATATTGAAAATAAAATAATGCATAATATATATATATATATACATATATTTATATATATAAATATATTTTTCTACCTAGTTGTTTTAAAGAAAACAAAAGAATATATATATATATATTGTTTTGAATAATTCATTTAAAAAAAAATTTTATACTACATATATTTATATATTATATATTAAATCTTTATTTTAATATGAATGTATGTAAAAGATTTAATTTTATTTTTTATTTACATATATATTTATGATATAAATATAAAATATTTTTAATCTATTTTGAATATTATATATTTTTTACTTTATATAAATAATTAATAGTTAAATAATTTAAATTTTTTATATATAAAATTAATGAATTTAAATTTTTTTGAATTAAATAATTTTTTACATATTATATAAAAAAATATTTATAACATTAAATATATTAATGTGAGAATTTAATTTCTTGTGAAAAAACTAAAAATTTATTATTTATATAATAGTATTTATTATATATTATAAATTAGTTTATAATTAATAATTATGTAAATAAATATATATATATAATTTTTTCAAATATTAATACATAGGTTTGAAAATGATTTTTGTTTAAATTAATTCATGTAATTTTTAATTATAAAAAAAATTTAATTCTTAATTAAAATCAATTTTTACCATCAATAGTTAGTATTTATTAAGAATAACAAAGAATATATGTATTATACTTTTTAAGTATAATTAGATTATTAATATAATATAATATTAAATTTAAGTTTTAACTAAAAAAATAAACATATTAATGTTATATTTAAGTGTAATCATTTATAATAGAACTATTTTTTAAATAGTAGTTTTATTGATGCGTAATTTTTACTGTGATAAATAATTAATTTTGAGCATCTACTTTGTCTATCATTTATATTATTTTAACATTTAGATATATTTTATATGCAGAAATTCATTCTAAAGGTAGAAAAATTTTATTTTCCCTATAGATTTATTTGAAATTTTTTATTTCAAAAAATTAAAAAGAGGTATTTTTATTCTATAGATATATTTATATTTAATTGTATTTAGTTAATATAGATCATTATTTCAATATATATATAATAAGTTCTAACTGATAATCATTATGATATTTGTTTTTAATAGAATTGAAATTAAAAACAATTAATTACAACTATGATTATTTGAATATCATATAGTTATAAATTATTGTTTTTCTTATAAAGATTTTTTAATCGATTTCAAATTAATGGAAAAATGAATAAATTTAATATTTAATTAGCTACAATTAATATTTTTATTAATAGACAATAATTATTGTAGTAATTATTTTTATTTTATTTTTCTGAAAAATTTTTCATTTTTAATATATAGGCAATCGAATGTGCTAAGTATAATTTATTTAATGTATAAAAGTGAAATTTTCTAACTCCTTCTCTGTACAGCACATCTATTATAGAGTTAGTAATATATGAAGATATGATATTAAATTGTATAGAATTAGGTGTTAAATTATCTAATAGTTTAAATATTTTAATTGGAATATTTACATTAGTCATCGAAGAAAATCGTTTTAATTGTTGTATGTCAACTATTGGTAATATTCCTGGAATTATATCATTATATATTCCAATTTTAGAACATTTATCTCTAAATCTTAAATATGTTTCTGCATTAAAAAAAAATTGTGTAATAGCGCTATTAGCTCCAGCTAAAAATTTATTTTTTAAATTTAATAAATCAAAAGTAGGATTTTTAGCTTCTGGATGCACTTCTGGATAAGCTGCAACATAGACGTTAAAATTTCCTGTTGTTTTTAATATGTTAATTAAGTCTATTGCATACATTGTATTAGAATTAGAATTTTTTATTTTATCTCCACGTAATGCAAGAATAGATTTAACTCCATTTTTCCAGTATTTTTTAGCAATAGTTTTAAGTTCTTTTTTTTTATGATTAATACAAGTTACGTGTGGAACTGTATGAATTCGGTTTTGTTCTTTTATTTTTTTTATTAATTTATAAGTATGGTTTGTTGTTTTTTTATGCGGACTGCAAGTTATAGAAATAAAAGATGGATTAAGGGTTGTAAATTCATTTATATCTGATAGAAGTCGTGTAATTGATTCTTCATTTTTAGGAGGAAAAAATTCAAAAGATATAGAGATTGAATTAATTAAATTTCCCTTTTGTTTTTCTAAATTATAATTAGTTTGAGAAGATAACATAGTATTAACCTTTTTTAGTACTTTTTATTAAAATTTAATTATTAAATTTATATTTAATTCTTAGTTTTGAGCTAGTAAATTAATTCTTAATATAAGTTAAAATAACTAAAGAATTAAATAAAAAAATAAAATATAGAGATGTATAATTAATTTTTTTTAAACTTAAAGAATTTAATGTATAAATTTATTTAATAATAAATTTGTTTATTTTTTTTATAAAAGATATTTATAGTAGTATAGATAGAGAACAATGCTATTTTATTAATTTTTTGTATTATTAACGATAAATAGTAATACAATTAATAATAATAGAATTTATTTTTAACTTTTAAAAAAAATATAAAAATCAATTTATTTAATTTTTAAAATTAGATATATATTATATACAAAAATGATTTTATCATATATAATTTAATTACTTCAATGAATATACATGATATAATATAAAATATTATTTTTTTATATTTATAAAATGCAAATATTATAAATATATTATAGCCGGCTTAGCTCAGTAGGTAGAGCAACTGACTTGTAATCAGTAGGTCACCAGTTCAATTCCGGTAGCCGGCATACGGTTTATATTTTTTATAAATATAAAGTATTTTGTTGTATATGGTGGGATTCCCGAGTGGTTAAAGGGATCAGACTGTAAATCTGCCGTCATTAGACTTCGAAGGTTCGAATCCTTCTCCCACCAAACTAGAATTTATTATTTATTATTAGCATTATCTGTTATGCAGTTGTGTAGTAAATAATAAATTATATATATTAAAATTATAATAAATTTAATGTTATCGTCGAACAATTAAATATCAAAATATATGCGGATATCGTATAAAGGCTATTACTTCAGCCTTCCAAGCTGATAATGCGGGTTCAATTCCCGCTATCCGCTCCAAAAATTATGCTGGTATGGCTCAGCGGTAGAGCACACCCTTGGTAAGGGTGAGGTCCCCAGTTCAAGTCTGGGTATCAGCACCATCTACGTAAATATCTTTAATTAAAATAGTATTTATAGAAAATAAATATGTATGTGCGACTAATTACTATTATCCTTTTCACTCATCAAAAAAAATTTGTATAACTATTGAAATTTGATTATTTAAAATGATTAATCAGTGTATTAGTTATTTTCAATAATATATGATTTTTTTGTTTAAGGATAGTTTATGGGATATAATTGCCAGTTAAAAACGTTTTTTAATTTGAAAGAATGGTATAAATGGTTATTTATTTTTTTATCTTATTGCATTATAGAAATAAGTAATTTTTATAAAGAAAAATTATGGATTTTTTTTTATATATTAATAATAAGTACATTTCTTATTTGTATAGTAACAACAATATTTTATACGAAAATTGCAAGATATTTAATTTATTTATTAATAGAATCAAAAAAAGAAATAAAAAATATTATTCGTCCTAGTATTAAAGATACTTTTTATACTTCTCTAATAATTATAATTATTACAGTTTTAATATCATTAGTTATATATGGAATAGATAAAACATTTTTTTATTTAATATCGTGTATAATTAAATTAGGATGTTAATTATGGATTCTAAAGTAAAAAAACGTTGGTATGTGTTACAGGCTTTTTCTGGTTTTGAGACAAAAGTAGTAAATTCTATTAATGAACAAATAAAATTACATAGTATGGAAAATATGTTCGGAAAAATTATGGTTCCTACAGAAGAAGTTGTAGAAATTCGTAGAGGACAAAAAAAAAAAAGTGAATATAAATTCTTTCCTGGATATGTTTTAATTCATATGGTAATGAATAATGATAGTTGGCATTTAATACGTAGTGTACCTCGTGTTTTAGGATTTATAGGAGGAACTACAGAACGACCTTTACCTATAAGCGATAAAGAAGTTGATGCAATTATAAGTAGATTAGAAAAGATAGGAAATAAACCAAGGCCTAAAACGTTATTCGAACCAGGTGAAACAGTGAGAATAAAAGATGGTCCTTTTTCAGATTTTAACGGTGTAGTAGAAGAAATTGATTATGATAAAAATAGATTAACGGTATCAGTATCTATTTTTGGACGAGCTACTCCTGTAGAATTAGATTTTTTACAAGTAGAAAAAAATTAATTTTATAGCATGTAGTACACATAAAAATATTTTATTTTTGATAAAACGAAAAATTTGCTAGAGACATAAGGAAATAAATATGGCAAAAAAAGTTCATTCTTTTGTAAAGTTACAAGTTTTAGCAGGAATGGCTAATCCTAGTCCGCCAGTAGGTCCAGCGTTAGGACAAAGAGGAGTTAATATAATGGAATTTTGTAAATTATTTAATTCTAGAACGAAAGATTTAGAAAAAGGATTACCTGTTCCTGTTGTTGTTAAAGTTTTTTCTGATAAAACATTCACTTTTGTTATAAAAACAACACCTGCTTCTGTATTAATAAAAAAAATAATAGGAATTAAATCTGGATCTAGTAAAGCTAATCAAGAAAAAGTAGGGGTAATTACTCAACAACAATTAGAGAGTATTGCAAAAATAAAAGAAAAAGATATGACAGGTTCTAGTTTAGAAAACATTATTAGATGTATTGAAGGAACAGCAAAATCAATGGGTGTAACTGTGGAGAAGTAGAAGTGAAAAGAATGTCAAAGAGAATGAAGCGTATTTATGAAAATATAGATATTAAGAATCATTACAATATAGCAACAGGACTTTCTTTATTAAAAAAAACATCTTATTCTAAGTTTGTTGAAAGTGTTGATGTATCAATTCATTTAGGAATAGATTCTAAACAATCTAATCAAAATGTTAAAGGAACAGTAACGTATCCTTTCGGATTAGGAAAATCTAGGATTGTCGTAGTTTTTACACAAGAACTTAATTCACAAATAGCTAAAGAATCTGGTGCTGATTTTGTAGGTATGGAGGGTCTAGCTGAAAAAATAAAAAATAAAAAAATTAAACCTGATGTAGTCATCGCATCTCCAGATGCAATGAACATAGTAGGGAAGTTAGGTCCATTTTTAGGACCTAGAGGATTAATGCCTAATCCAAAATTAGGAACAGTTACTGATAATATAAAAAATGCAATTATTAATGCAAAAAAAGGTCAATTTTATTATAAAAATGATAAAAATGGTATCATTCATGCTGCTATAGGAAATGTTTCTTTTACAGAAAATAATTTACAGGAAAATTTATTAACTTTGTTACTTGCTTTAAGAAAGTCAAAACCTGTTCATTCAAAAGGTCAATTTATACAAAAAATTTCGTTATCTACTACTATGGGTATTTCAATTGTAGTTGATAAATCAAGTTTAAATATATCTTTAATATAAAACTAATTTTTTGTATTTACTTAATTAAATAGTTTTAATTGTTGAAAATTTATGTGTAGTTTTATACAAAATTGACTACTTTAAAAAAAGTAAAGAGTTATATTTAACGTATATATTCATATAACCTGGTTTTTTTTTCTATTAAATGCCATTAATGTATTTATAGGAATATTCATTTAAATTATCAATAAAAATAAAAATTTGCTAAATATACATAGTACTGTTTAATATTATTAAGGTATATAGGAGTAAAAATGTAGAATGGCGATAAATAAAAAAAAAAAAAAAACTATCATTTCTAGAATAACTAAAGTAAATAGTTTAGCTGTATCTGCTGTTATATCTGATATTACTGGGGTTTCAGTAAATAATATTACTAAACTAAGAAAAGCGGCTAAAGAGGTAGGTGTAGTAGTTTATTCAGTACGTAATTCATTGCTTAAGAGATCGGTTAATGGAACAATGTTTCAATGTTTGAAAGATCAATTGAGTGGACCAACTTTGATAGCATATTCTTTAGAGCATCCAGGTAGTGCAGCAAGACTATTAGATGATTTTCAGAATAAAAAGATTAATCTAAAGATTAAAGGTGCTGTTTTTAAGAATAGAATGTTATTGCCTGATGAAATAAAAAGTTTAATTGCAATGCCTACTTATAATGAAGCAATTGGTAAAATAATGTTAATTTTACAAGAAATATCAATTGGTAAATTATTTAAAACAGTAATGGCTATATATAATAAGAAAAAAGATAGTATAAAAAAATAAAAAATATTTTTTATATATTCCTAAAACAAATAGATAGTTAGAATGAAAATTAGGATAATTTAATATGTCTGTAACTAAAGAAAAAATTGTAGAAGCTATATCAAATATGTCGGTTGAAAATGTAATTGATTTAATTTCTGATATGGAAAAAAAATTTGGAGTTTCCGCTTCTTCTATTTCAAACAGTGTATCTGGAAATTCAAATACAGCTGTAATTGAAGAAAAAACAGAATTTACTGTTTTTTTGAAATCGATAGGTCCTAATAAAGTATCTGTTATTAAAGCTGTAAGAAGTAACAGTGGATTAGGATTAAAGGAAGCTAAAGATTTAGTAGAGTCAGCTCCTACTATAGTTAAAGAAAATATTAATAAAGAAGATGCTAATTCTTTAAAAATAAGTTTAGAATCAGCTGGAGCTGAAGTAGAAATTAAATAAATGTTTAAGATTATGAAACAGGTATTTTTGCTAAATTTGTTTCTATTAGCAGCTGGTGATTTATAAGTCACCAGCTTTTTTATATTAGTTTGATTTAAACAAAATAGTATTATTTTAGATTTTTTTGAATATCTATATGCTCAAGAGAAATAGTATAATTTAGTTAAATAATATTTTTATTATTTCAATAATAATTTTATTTATAACAATCTAATTATTTTAATAACTAAGTATAGAAAAAATATAATACTGTTATTATTTAGATGAGGAATTCATGATTTACTCCTATACTGAAAAAAAACGAATTCGTAAAGATTTTGGAAAAAGACCAAAAGTTTTAGACATTCCTTATCTTTTATCGATTCAGTTGGACTCTTTTAAAAAATTTATTAATCAAAATGTTGATGGGGAATGCGGATTAGAATCTGCTTTTCGTTCTTTATTTCCAATTAGAAGTTATAGTGGTAATGCAGAATTACAGTATGTTAAATACCGTTTAGATAATACAAGTTTTGATGTACAAGAATGTCAAACAAGAGGAATGACATATTCTTCTCCTCTTCGAGTTAAACTGCGATTAATAATTTATGAAAAAGAAGCATCTCAAACAACAGTTAAAGATATAAAAGAACAAGAAGTATATATGGGAGAAATTCCATTAATGACAAATAATGGAACATTTATTATTAATGGAACTGAACGTGTTGTAGTATCGCAATTGCACCGTAGTCCTGGTGTTTTTTTTGATAGTGATAAAGGAAAAACTCATTCTTCTGGGAAAGTATTATATAATGCTCGTATAATTCCTTATCGAGGATCTTGGTTAGATTTTGAATTTGATGCTAAAGATAATTTATTTGTTAGAATTGATAGAAGAAGAAAATTTCCAGTTACTATTTTATTACGAGCTTTAGATTATAATATAGAACAAATATTAGAAATATTTTTTAAAAAAAATATTTATCAGTTTCGTGAAAATAAATTTTTTTTAATTTTATCACCGAATAGACTTCGCGGAGAAACAGCGTCGTTTGATATTAAGTCAAAAAATAGAATATATGTAAAAAAAGGAAGTCGAGTTACCACCAGACATATTAATATGTTAGTTCAAGATAAGATTAATTATATAGAAGTACCAGTTGAGTATTTAGTAGGACGAGTTCTCGCCAAAGAATATTTAGATCAAAATTCCGATAATGTTATTTTTGAAGCAAATACTATTCTTTCTTTGGAAATTATAGAAAAAATTAAAAATAGTGGATATAGTGAAATTGAAACCATATTTACAAATGATTTAGATTATGGATCGTATATATCAGAAACTCTTCGAATTGATAATACTATTAATAGAGATACTGCTCTTACAGAAATTTATAGAATGATGCGTCCGGGAGAGCCACCTACAAGAGAAGCAGCTGAGGTTTTATTTAATAATTTGTTTTTTTGTGAAGAAAGATATGATCTATCACCAGTTGGTAGAATGAAGTTTAATAGATCTTTATCAAGAGTTGATATAGATGGAAAAAGTGTTTTAACTAAAACAGATATTGTTGATGTTATATTAAAAATAATTAGTATTAGAAATGGAAAAGGAGTCGTAGATGATATTGACCATTTAGGGAATAGAAGAATTCGTTCTGTTGGAGAAATGGCAGAAAATCAATTTAGAATAGGATTAGTTCGTGTAGAACGAGCTGTAAAAGAGAGGTTATCTTTAGGAGATTTAGATACATTAATGCCTCAAGATATGATTAATGCAAAACCTATTTCAGCTGCAATTAAAGAATTTTTTGGAACTAGTCAATTATCTCAATTTATGGATCAGAATAATCCTCTATCTGAGATAACACATAAAAGAAGAATTTCAGCTCTTGGAATTGGAGGTTTGACTAGAGAAAGAGCAGGTTTTGAAGTTCGAGATGTTCATCCAACTCATTATGGAAGAGTGTGTCCTATAGAAACCCCAGAAGGTCCAAATATAGGTTTGATAAATTCCTTATCTGTATATGCTAGAACTAATAAATATGGTTTTTTAGAAACACCGTATAGAAAAGTCATCAGTGGAGTAGTGACAAACGATATCACTTATTTATCTGCTATTGAAGAAGGTAATTTTATAATAGCTCAAGCTAATACAAATTTAAATAAAGATGGACAATTGATAGATGAATTAGTTACTTGTCGTTATCGTGGGGAATCTGGTTTATTTTTTTATAAAAAAGTAGAGTATATGGATGTTTCTACACAGCAAATTGTATCTGTTGGAGCATCATTAATTCCTTTTTTAGAGCATGATGATGCAAATCGTGCATTAATGGGAGCTAACATGCAACGTCAAGCTGTTCCAACTTTAGTAACAGAAAAACCACTTATTGGAACAGGTATGGAACGTGCGGTGGCAGTTGATTCTGGAGTTACAGTTGTAGCGAAGAGAGGTGGAAAAATTCAGTATGTTGATGCATCTAGAATAGTTGTTAGGGTAAAAAAAGAAGGAATGCTGTTAGGAGAATCAGGAATAGATATTTATAATTTAACTAAATATACTAGGTCTAATCAAAATACGTGTATTAATCAAACTCCATGCATTAATTTAAATGAAGAGGTAAAAAAAGGTGATGTGTTAGCTGATGGACCTGCTACAGATTTAGGGGAATTAGCATTAGGTCAAAATATGCGTGTAGCATTTATGCCATGGAATGGATATAATTTTGAAGATTCTATTTTAATTTCGGAAAAAATAGTACAAGATGATAGATTTACCACTATTCATATTCAAGAATTAAGTTGTATTTCTAGAGATACTAAATTAGGTCCTGAAGATATTACAGCTGATATACCTAACATAGGAGAATCTGCTTTATCAAAATTAGATTCTTCAGGAATAGTGTATATAGGAGCTGAAGTTACTGGTGGAGACATATTAATAGGAAAAGTAACACCAAAAGGAGAAACACAATTAACTCCTGAAGAAAAATTATTACGTGCTATTTTTGGAGAAAAAGCGTCTGACGTAAAAGATTCTTCTTTGAGAGTACCTAATGGGGTTTCTGGAACTGTTATTGATGTTCAAGTATTCACTCGAGATGGTATAGCAAAAGATAAACGTGCTTTATCAATAGAAAAAATGCAGTTAAAACAAGTTGAAAAAGATATTTCTGAAGAAAAAAAGATTTTTGAGTTAAGTTTATTTAGTCAAGTGAAAGAAGTATTAATTAATTCAGGTATATCTCTAGATAAACTTGAATCTATTCCATATGAACGTTGGTTTCGATTTAAATTAAAAGATAAATCTGAAGAAGAAAAAATCAAGGCTTTATCTGTTCAATATATTGAATTAAAAAATAAATTTAAAAAAAAGTTAAAAGAAAAATGTAGTAAAATTATTCAGGGAGATGATTTAGCTCCTGGAATATTAAAAGTTGTAAAAGTTTACTTAGCAGTAAAAAGGCAAATCCAACCTGGAGACAAAATGGCTGGAAGACATGGAAATAAAGGAGTTATTTCAAAAATAAATCCTATTGAAGATATGCCTTATGATGAACATGGAGTTCCAGTAGATATAGTATTAAATCCTTTAGGTGTACCGTCACGGATGAATATAGGTCAAATATTAGAAACTCATTTAGGTTTAGCAGCTAAAGGAATAGGAGAAGTAATAAAAAAAATGTTAGAACATAAAGAAAAAATCAAATTTTTACGTGAATTTATGCAAAAAGCTTTTGATTTAGGTTCTAATATACAACAAAAAGTAAATTTAAAAGAGTTTACTGATGATGAAGTAATTTGTTTAGCTAAAAATTTAAAAAATGGAATGCCTATTGCTAGTCCTGTTTTTGATGGGGCAAAAGAAGATGAAATTAAAGAAATGTTAAAATTAACAAATTTACCTTCTTCTGGTCAAATTGACTTGTTTGATGGAAGAACTGGGGATAAATTTGAAAGGCCAGTAACAGTTGGATATATGTATATGTTAAAGTTGAATCATTTAGTTGATGATAAAATGCATGCTCGTTCTACTGGTTCTTACAGTTTAATAACTCAACAACCGTTAGGTGGAAAAGCTCAGTTCGGTGGGCAAAGATTTGGAGAAATGGAAGTCTGGGCGTTAGAAGCATATGGAGCATCTCATACTTTACAGGAGATGTTAACAGTAAAATCTGATGATGTCAATGGTAGAACTAAAATGTATAAAAATATAGTAGATGGAAATTATAATATGGAACCAGGAATGCCTGAATCTTTTAATGTTCTATTAAAAGAAATAAGATCTTTAGGTATAAATATTGATTTAGAAGATGAATAGTGATTCTAAATTATTAAGACAAGCTATTTTGTATTTATTTTCTTTAAATATTTTACTCCATTAGGAGCTAATTAGTGAAAGAATTATTAAAATTTCTCAAGGTTAAAACTAAAGTTGAAGAATTCAATTCTATAAAAATAGCACTTTCTTCGCCAGATATGATTAGATCATGGTCTTTTGGAGAAGTTAAAAAACCAGAAACAATAAATTATCGCACGTTTAAACCAGAAAGAGATGGTCTTTTTTGTTCTAGAATTTTTGGACCAATAAAAGACTACGAATGCTTATGTGGTAAGTACAAACGTTTGAAACACCGCGGAGTAATTTGTGAAAAGTGTGGAGTAGAAGTTACACAAAGTAAAGTTAGACGAGATAGAATGGGTCATATTGAATTATCTTCTCCTATTGCACATATTTGGTTTTTAAAATCACTGCCATCGCGTATAGGTCTTTTATTAGATATGCCATTAAGGGACATTGAAAGGGTATTATATTTTGAGTCTTATGTAGTAATTGAAAATGGTATTACTTCTTTAAAAAAGAAACAAATTTTAAGTGAAGAGCAATATTTAGATTCTTTAGAAGAATTTGGTGATGAATTTTGTGCAAATATGGGAGCTGAAGCTATACAATCTTTATTAAAAACAATGGATTTATTAGCGGTATGTAAAGATTTACGCAATGAAATTAGTGAAACAAATTCGGAAACTAAAAGAAAAAAAATTACTAAACGAATAAAATTATTAGAATCATTTATAAAATCAAAAAATAAGCCAGAATGGATGATTTTAACTGTATTACCAGTACTTCCTCCTGATTTAAGACCGTTAGTTCCATTAGATGGAGGAAGATTTGCTACTTCTGATTTAAATGATTTGTATAGAAGAGTTATTAATAGAAATAATCGTTTAAAACGGTTATTAGATTTATCAGCTCCAGATATTATTGTTAGAAATGAAAAAAGAATGCTTCAAGAAGCAGTTGATGCTTTATTAGATAACGGAAGAAGAGGTAGAGCTATAACAGGATCTAATAAAAGACCATTAAAATCTTTAGCAGATATGATAAAGGGAAAACAAGGAAGATTTCGTCAAAATCTATTAGGTAAAAGAGTAGATTATTCAGGAAGATCAGTAATTACTGTTGGACCTTATTTACATTTGAACCAATGTGGTTTACCGAAGAAAATGGCATTAGAATTGTTTAAGCCTTTTATTTACGGAAAGTTAGAAAAGAAAAATTTAGCTGCTACTATAAAAGCAGCAAAAAAAATGGTAGAAAGAGAAGAACCAGAAGTATGGGATATATTAGATGAAGTAATAAAAGAACATCCGGTATTATTAAATAGAGCTCCAACTCTACATAGACTTGGGATACAAGCATTTGAACCAATTTTAATAGAAGGAAAGGCTATACAGTTACATCCTTTAGTTTGTGCTGCATATAATGCAGATTTTGATGGAGATCAAATGGCTGTTCATGTTCCATTAACAATAGATTCTCAGTCAGAAGCACGTTCTTTAATGATGTCTATTAATAATGTTTTATCTCCAGCTAACGGAGAACCTATTATAGTTCCTTCTCAGGATGTTGTTTTGGGATTATACTATATGACTAGAGAAAAAATAAATGGAAAAGGAGAAGGGATGGTATTATCAGGTCCAGAAGAAGCTGAAATAGCATATAGTACCGGATCAGCCGAATTACATGCATCTATAAAAGTAAGAATTGTTGAGCATATAAAAGATAAAAAAGATAAATTTATAAAGAAAACAACTATTTATGATTCTACTATAGGAAGAGCTATATTATGGATGATAGTTCCTAAGGGATTACCTTATTCTACAGTTAATACAACATTAGGGAAAAATTTAATTTCTGCAATGTTGAACAGTTGTTACCGTATTTTAGGATTGAAAGATACAGTAAAGTTTGCTGATCAAATAATGTATACTGGGTTTTTTTATGCCGCTCGGTCTGGAGCTTCTGTTGGAATTGACGATATGGTTATTCCTAAAGAAAAACAGAATATTATTTTAGATGCAGAAAATGAAGTACTAGAAATAAGAGATCAGTTTCAAGCAGGATTAGTGACATCTGGTGAAAGATATAATAAAGTTATTGATATATGGGCTTCAGCAAATGAGAGAGTAGCTGTTGCTATGATGAAAAACTTATCAAATGAGAAAGTTAGCAATAAAAACAATCAAGTAATAAACCAAACATCTTTTAATAGCATTTTTATGATGGCTGATTCTGGAGCTAGAGGTTCCGCTGCTCAAATTAGACAATTAGCAGGAATGCGTGGATTAATGGCTAAGCCTGATGGATCTATTATAGAAACTCCAATTATAGCAAATTTTCGAGAAGGATTAAATGTATTACAATATTTTATTTCTACTCATGGAGCTAGAAAAGGTTTAGCTGATACTGCTTTAAAAACAGCGAATTCAGGTTATTTAACACGTAGATTAGTAGATGTAGCACAGGATTTAGTAGTTACTGAAGATGATTGCGGCACTTACGAAGGAATTATAATGAGTCCAGTCATAGAAGGAGGAGAAATAAAAGAAACGTTGAGAGAAAGAGTTTTAGGAAGAGTAATTGCTGAAGATATTCTAATGTCAAATTCTTTGCAGATTTTGGTGTATAGAAATACTCTTTTAAATGAAGAAATATGTGATTTATTAGAAAAAAAATCTATAGATAGAGTGAAAGTTAGATCAGTAGTGCATTGTGAAACTGATTTTGGTATTTGCGCTTATTGTTATGGAAGAGATTTAGCTAGAGGATTCTTAGTAAAAAAAGGAGAAGCAATAGGAGTAATAGCAGCTCAATCTATTGGTGAACCAGGAACTCAGTTGACAATGAGAACATTTCATATAGGTGGAGCAGCTTCACGTTCAGCAACTGAATCAAGTATACAAGTAAAGCATAGTGGAGTAGTAAATTTACATTATTCTAGTTTTGTAAAAAATTCTTTTAATGAAATAATTATTACATCTAGAAATGCAGAGCTTAATGTTATTGATCAGTTTAATTGTGTAAAAGAAAGTTATAAAGTTCCTTATGGTGCAATTTTATTTAAAGGAAATAAAGAACCAGTTATGTCTGGAGATATTATTGCTAAATGGGATCCTCATACTATACCTGTAATAACTGAAGTAAATGGATATGTTCAATTTGTAGATATTATTGATGGTCAAAGTGTAACTAGACAAACAGACGAATTAACAGGATTAACATCTATAGTAGTATTAGATAGTTCTGAACGTCCTTTAACAGGAAAAGATTTACGTCCTGCTTTAAAAATTTTAGATATAAATAATCAGGATGTATTTATAGTTGGAACAGATATTCCAGCACAGTATTTTTTACCTGGAAAGTCTATTATTCAGTTAAATAATAAATCATATGTTACTTCAGGAGATACGTTAGCTAGAATACCGCAAGAGTCAGGGGGAACAAAGGATATTACCGGAGGTTTACCTAGAGTAGCTGATCTTTTTGAAGCAAGAAAACCAAAAGAATTAGCGATTTTAGCTGAAATTAGTGGTTTTATATCTTTTGGAAAAGAAACAAAAGGTAAAAGAAGACTAATAATAACTTCGGCGAATTTAGATGAAAAACATGAAGAAATGATACCTAAATGGAGACAGTTGAATGTTTTTGAAGGAGAAAGAATAAAAAAGGGAGATATTATATCTGACGGTCCGGAATCATCTCATGATATCTTAAGGTTAAGAGGAGTGCAATCAGTAACTCAATATATAGTTAATGAAGTGCAAGAAGTATATAGATTGCAAGGTGTTAAAATAAATGATAAACATATTGAAGTTATAGTTCGTCAAATGTTGAGAAAAGCAACTATTGTAGATAATGGAGAATCTGATTTTTTAAAAGGAGAACAAGTTGAATATTCTAGAATAAAAATAGAAAATAGAAAATTAAAGAAACAGTGTAAAAAACTTATTTCTTTTTCTAGAAATTTACTTGGGATTACAAAAGCATCATTAGCTACAGAATCGTTTATATCTGCTGCTTCTTTTCAAGAAACAACACGAGTTTTAACTGAATCAGCTGTTGCGGGGAAAAAAGATGAATTAAGGGGTTTAAAAGAAAATGTAATTGTTGGAAGATTAATTCCAGCTGGAACTGGATATGCATATCATAAGGATAGATTAAATAAAAAGAAAAAATTAAAAAAGAATAGTAAAAAACCTGTTTCTTTACATATAAGCGCGGAAGAAGCATCAGCTAATTTATCGGAAATGTTAAATGCAACTTTAAAAAAATAAAAAGTATTATTTTCAAGTTTAAAACTAATATAAAATATATATAACATGTTTTTAGGCTTAAAAAAGTATATTTATTTTTTTTAAGTAGTGTTATAGTTCTTTAATTTGATATTTTTATTAAGTTTTTAAGTATGTTAGTCATGTACAATTGAATTGATTGTATAAAAATATTTTATATTAAAAAAATAAAATATTTTTTATAAAAAATTACCATAAAATAAAAAGAAAAAATAAGTTTTATTAGTTTTTATTTTAAAAGAAAGGAAATGATTTAATTAAACTTTGAATTATTCATTGAAAATAAAGTATTGAGGAGAAGGTTATGAATAAAACTCAATTAACAAGTTCTATTTCAGAAGAGACAAATGTATCTAAAGTACAGGTAAAAAAAATTTTAGAATCTATGTTAAAAACTATTGTTCTTTCTTTAAAAAATGGAAAAAATGTTCAAATAGCAGGTTTTGGTACTTTTAAAGTACATAATAGAGCAGCTAGAATAGGTAGAAATCCACAAACAGGAGAAAAAATAAATATTGCAGCAACGAAAGTACCTACTTTTATTTCAGGAAAAGCTTTTAGAATAGCTATAAAATAAATTCATATAAATAGATTTTGTGTATTAATTTTTCTTTTTAAGAATGAATTAGTTAATTTTCGTTTTATTTTAAAAAAATAAATTTTAATTAAAAATTATATTTTACAATACATAACATTAAAATATATGTACTATTATTAAATGTAATATTTAATTTAAAAAAATATAAAATATTACAATATCAGAGGTTTATTAGAATTATAATGATTGATTTAAAAAAAAAAAGAAATGCTTTAATTAGTGTATATAACAAATCAAATATAAGAACATTTTGTCGAGAATTAAAAAAAAGAAATTATACTATTTATACAACTACAGGAACGTATCACAAATTAAAAAAATTTGGAGTTCATTCAATAGAATTAACAGATTATACACATTTTCCAGAGATTATGAATGGACGTGTAAAAACGTTACATCCTATGATTCATGGAGGAATTTTATCTAGAAGAGGGATAGATAATAATGTTATAGAAAAATACAAAATGATATTATTTGATATGGTTATCGTTAATTTTTTGCCTTTAGATAGTTTAATTTTAAATAGTAAATGTACTATAGATATGGTTGTTGATAAAATAGATATAGGTGGTCCAGCTATGATTAGATCAGCAGCTAAAAATTATAAGTTTGTTACTGTTTTAGTTGATACAAATGATTATGACCAAGTAATAAAAGAATTAGATAGCAATAAAAATAATATGTTGTCTTTAGAAACTAATATAAAATTAGCTACTAAAGCTTTTGAGTATACTTCTGATTACGAATTAAATATTTTGGATTTTTTTAAAAAAGCAGTATTAAATAGCAAAAAAGATAAACGTGTTTTTAAAGAAGATATTAATTTAAAACTTAAAAAAGTAGATGATCTTCGTTATGGAGAAAATCCAGATCAAAAAGCAGCTTTGTATTCTTTTAATTCATCTGATTATAGTTTAAGTAACAAAAATATGATTATAGGTAGTAAAAAATTATCATATAATAATATATATGATGGAGACATAGCATTAGAATGCGTTACTAGTTTTGAAGAACCAGTTTGCGCTATTATTAAACATGGTACTCCATGTGGCGTATCAATAGGTTCGTCTGCAGTTGATGCTTATTCTTTAGCATATAAATGTGATCCAGTATCGGCGTTTGGAAGTGTTATTGCTTTTAATTGTTTGTTAGACGAAATTGTTGTTGAGAAAATAATAAAAAATTCTTTTGTAGAAGTTATATTAGCTCCAGAAATTACTATTTCTGCAAAAAAAATATTATCATCTAAAAACAATATTAGGGTATTGATTTATAAGAAAAATTTAAAAAAAAACATTTTTTTTGAAATAAGATCAGTAAATGGAGGATTATTGTTGCAAGAAAAAAAAACCGTAAATATAAATAAAAAATGGAATATAGTTACAAAAAGAATTCCAAGTGAAAAAGAAATGAAAGATGCAAGATTTGCTTGGTTAGTCTGTAAGTTTTTAAAATCGAATGGTATTGTATGTATTTTTAATGGTTCTACAATTGGAATTGGTTCTGGACAATCTAGTAGAATAGATGCTGTAAAAATAGCTATTAATAAAATAAAAAATACAAATATTAAATTTAAAAATATTGTTTTAGCTTCAGATGCTTTTTTTCCATTCAAGGATTGTGTGTCTTTGTCTGCTAAAAATAGTATAACTTGTATTATTCAACCTGGAGGTTCTATCAGAGATGATGAAGTTATTCGTTCGGCAAACGAAAGTAATATATCTATGATTTTTACTCAAGAGAGAAATTTTAGGCATTAGGATTTTTTTTAAAGTTATTTAAATTGTTTATTATTAAAAATAAACATACTGGTGATATTTTATTTTTGTATAAAAATTTAGTTTATAACTAAGATTGTAAGTTTTAATGAGTATTAAATATGAATTTAATAATTATTAACTATTTTAGTACAAAATAATAAATAGTATACTAATTAAAATTAGTATACTTTTTATTATTTTTATTTTTAATGAATTTTTTAATTTATTGGTTTATTTTTTTTTCGTACATTTTTTGTTGCAGTTACTATATTTTCTAAAGACTGTTTTATTTCTTTCCAGTTTCTTGTTTTTAATCCACAGTCTGGATTAACCCATAATCTATTTATAGAAATATATTTTAATGCTATTTCTAAGTTTGATTGAATTGATTTTACAGTAGGAATGGTAGAGGAATGAATATCATAAAATCCAGGTCCTATTTCATTGATATAGTTATGTTGTTGAAATAATTTTAGCAATTTTATATCAGATCTAGAAGTTTCAAGAGTAATTACATCAACGTCTAGTTTAATAATAGCTTGTATAATGTCGTTAAATTCACAGTAACACATGTGTGTGTGAATTTGCGTTTTGTTTTTAGTTTTATAGTAAGTTAACCTAAAAGATTCAGTAGCCCAATTTAAATAATTTTCCCACGATTTTTTTCTTAGAGGTAATCCTTCTCTTAAAGCAGGTTCATCAATTTGAATAATATTTATTCCTATTTTTTCTAAATCTAGAACTTCATCTTGTAGAGCTAAAGCTAGTTGATAAGCAACTTGACTTTTTTTAATGTCATCTCTTACAAAAGACCAACATAAAATAGTAACTGGACCTGTTAGCATTCCTTTTATTGGTTTTTTTGTTAAAGATTGAGCATATTTCATCCATTTTACAGTCATTGGTTTAGGACGTGATATATCACTTATGATAATTGGAGGTTTAACACATCTTGAACCGTAACTTTGAACCCAACCATTAGATGTAATTAAAAATCCATTCAGTTGTTCACCAAAATACTCAACCATATCATTTCTTTCTACTTCTCCGTGTACTAATACATCAATGTTTAAAGATTCTTGAAATGAAATTATTTTTTTTATATTTTCTTTGATTTTTGTTTCATAATCATTACTACTAATATTTTTTAATTTAAAGTCAAGTCTTAATTGTCTAATAGAGTCAGTTTGAGGGAAAGATCCAATAGTTGTTATTGGTAAAATAGGTAATTTTAGGCATTTTTTTTGTTCTAAACTTCTAATAGAATATGGAGATTTTTGGTATTTATTATTTTTCTTTATTTTTAATATTACTTCTTCTTTTTCTTTTTTTATATTTTTGTTTAGTTGTGTTCTAGAAAGAACAGGTTTACTCCATTCTTTTAACAATGAATAGTTATTGGTAATCAAAGCTGTTTTTAGTAAGAATAATTCATGACATTTTTCTAAAGCAAAAGATAACCAACTTTTTTCCATTTTGCTAATTTTAGTTTCTACTGAAAGATCAATTGGAACATGGATTAATGAACATGAAGTACCTATACAAATATTTTTTTTAATTTTCTTGATTAAATTAATTGTATTAATAGTTGAATTTAAATTTGTTTTCCAAACGTTTCTTCCGTTAATGACTCCTAATGATAAAAGCCATTTTTTTGGTATATTATTACATAACAAATCAATATTATAATTTTTATTAGTAATATCAATGTGTAATCCTTGCACAGGTAGTTCTTTAATAGTTTCTATATTATGAAATATACTTCCAAAATAGGTAGTTAATAATATTTTTTTAGAATTTTTCATAAATTCATAAGAGAATTTAAATGCGTTTAACCATTTTTCTGAAAGGTCTAATGTAAGTATAGGTTCTTCTATTTGTATCCAATTTATTTTTCTTTTTTCTAATTTAGAAATTATATTTTTATACACGTGTAAAATTTTTGCAAGTAAATCTAAACGATGAAAATTTTCCTCTTTTTCTTTTCCCAACCATAAATAGGATATGGGCCCTAATATCACTGGTTTTACATTAAAACCTAGTTCAATAGCTTCGTCTACTTCTTCTATAAGTTGTTTCCATGAATAAGTAAAACTGCTATTTTTTGTGAATTCAGGAACTATATAATGATAGTTAGTATTAAACCATTTTTTCATTTCTGATGGAACAATATGTTTATCTTTAGATTGATAACCTTTAGCAATTTTAAATATAGTATCAATATCAATAGTGTTATTTTTATTTTTAAATCTTTCTGGAATATTTCCCAGCAGCATAGTTGTATTTAAAACATGGTCATACCATGAGAAATCACCTACAGGGATAAGATCAATTCCAAGTTCTGCTTGTTTTTTCCAGTTATTTATTCGAATTTTTTTTCCTGTAGAAAATAATTCATCTTTTGTAATTTTTTTACTCCAGTATTTTTCTTGAGCTTGTTTAAGTTCTCTATTAGTTCCAATTCTAGGAAATCCTAGTGTATGAGTAAAAATAGTAGTCATATTTTTCCTTTTTAATTTTTTATGATATTACTCTTCTATAATAAAGATTTTTATAATAAAAAAAATTTTTAATAATTAAAAATTATACATATAGTTTTATTAATTTTTAATTTGTTTATTTATTGTTAGTACTAATATATTTTTAGTATTCCGTATTAGATATAATTTAAAAAAGTCTATATTATAGATTATATAATTTTCTATTCTTTTTGTTTAAGTGATTAAATTAATATTAATTAATTTTAATTATTGAGGAATTAATATTTTTTTAATAAAATGATATAATCTATTACATATACATGTAGTGTTTTAGAAGAAATTAAAAAAACATTTTACATCTACAATATATGTATATTAACGTATGTTAATAGTTAATAGTTTAAAGTTAATAGTGAAAAATAAAAAAAAATAAAATGTTTTAGTAGTTGTATAAATTATACTAGTTAATAAAAAAAACTAATTTAAGAAAATTATTTACGTTTAGTTAAAAAAATAAAGCAGTTAAACATTGTAAAAAGTAGTAATACGTTTTTTTATAAAGAATAGATACAAGTAACTTGATTGATCATATATGTTGGATATTAATGTAAACAATTAAGTAAATATTATATAGTTGTATAATTAATGTTTAATTATACATTTAAACGTAATTTTATTTTTACATATTAATTAATTGTTTTATGAAATGTAAAATTTTTATTTTTAACTTTTATATATTTTTGTATATATGTATCATTAATTATAAATAAGAAATTAGTTAACTTATATATATATTTATAAAGTTAAATAAATTTTAGTTTAAAAAATGTAAATTTTTTAATTTAAAATAAATAGATTTTTGTCTAAAATATACAATACATATTAATCATATATTGATATATATAATTACATTAAATATATAAATACATAAATGTAGTTATTTACACATTTATATAAAACATAATAAATTATGTTTTATTAATTTAACTCTAATTTACTTTTTATTTATAAATCGTTTATTATTTTATTATTAATAATAAAATGGAATATGTGTGTTTTATTATTTTTTTCTACATTAAAATTTATAATTGTGGTGTCTTTTAGTCTTTTATTTCGTTTCTTAGCTTTTTAATAGCATTTTTTTCGAGTTGTCGAACTCTTTCTGCTGATATACCATAGTCGTTAGCTATTTTTTGTAATGTTAATTTTTTTTCATATAACCATCTTACATGAATAATATATCGACTACGTTCGTCTAATTTTAAAAGAGCATTGCTTAATTTGTTTACTGCATGTTTTTCCCAATCATCTTTTTCTACTGTATTTGCAAAGTTAGAACTATTATCTTTTAAATGAGGAAGAATAGATTTTGTTTTTATATCACCGTATTCTTCTTCAGGTAGAGTATTGAACGCTACATCTTGTGCAGACATTCTTGATTCCATTTCTTTTACATCTTCCACGCTTACACCTAATTCATTGGCTACTATTTCTATTTCTTTAGAGTTAAACCAACCTAGCCTTTTTTTATTTTTTCTAAGATTAAAGAATAGTTTTCTTTGAGATTTTGTTGTAGCTACTTTTACTATTCTCCAATTTCGTAATACATATTCATGTATTTCAGATTTTATCCAATGTACTGCAAAAGACACTAATCTGACTCCTATTTCTGGATTAAATCTTCGAACAGATTTCATTAAACCAATATTTCCTTCTTGTATTAGATCTGCTTGAAGTAATCCATATCCAGAATAATTTCTAGCAATATGAATAACAAATCTTAAATGAGATAAAATTAAAATTTTTGCAGCTTCTAAATCTTTAAGATAGAAAAATTTTTTAGATAATTCTTTTTCTTCTTGTAATGATAACATAGGCCACAAGTTAGCAGATCTAATATAAGAATCAAGATTACCTAGATTCGGATTTGATAATAGTGTAAATTTTTTTGTCATATAGTATTTTTTAGATAGTTAATAGTTTTTTATATAAGTATAATAATACACTATATTTATAGTTTTGTTTGGCACATTGCGAATTGATGTATTAAAGAAATAATTTTTTATATTTATAAATTTTGAAAAAATAAAAGTATTTTTAAAAAAATCAGTGTTAATTTTTATTTTTTTCAAATAAAAATTCAATAAATTTTTGTTTATTAAATTCTTGTAAATCATAAATTTTTTCTCCAAATCCAAGATAATTAATAGGAATAGAGAATTGATCAGATATAGCAAATATAATTCCTCCTTTTGCTGTTCCGTCTAACTTAGTAACGATAATATTATTAACATTAATTGTATTATTAAATAATTTCACTTGTTGTAGTGTATTTTGTCCACTACATGCATCTATTACTAAAGTAATTTCAGGGCTAGATGATAGATTATATTTTTTTATTATTCTAATGATTTTTTTTAATTCTTCCATAAGATGTTGTTTGTTATGTAATCTGCCTGCAGTATCGGCGATTAAAACATCTATTTTTTTTGCTTTTGCAGCTTGAATAGAGTCATAAATAACTGCAGAAGGATCAGTTCCTATTCTATTATAAATAACTGGCACTTTATTTTTTTTTCCAAAAATTTGTAATTGATCTACAGCTGCAGCTCTAAAAGTATCTCCTGCAGCTAACATTATTGAATTTCCTGATTTTTTTAATTTATATGCTAATTTTCCAATAGTAGTAGTTTTCCCTACTCCATTAACTCCTACTATTAATATTATTTTTGGTTTTTTTTGGTTTATTTTTGTTTTTTTTTCTGAAGATTTATTCAAAATATTTAGTAGAATTTTTTTTAGAATAAGAAAAATTTCAGATTTATCAGCAGTATTATTTTTATGTATTTCTTTTTTTAAGGATTTAATAATATTAGCAGTAGTATTTACTCCAAAATCGGATAATAATAGCATTTCTTCAATGGATTCGAATAAATGATTGTTTTCTTGATTAGAAAAGAAAATTTTTTTTATTTTTTTTTCTAAATAATTTTTTGTTTTTTTTAAAGAAAATTGTAATGATTGAAATACGTTATTATATCTGTGTTCATTTTTTTTATTTTTTATACTTTTATAAATGTTATTATTCAGCGATGTAGTAGATAGTTTTTGTTTTTGATTATCTAATGTTTTATTAGAGGGTTGAGTAAGTTGTATTGATTGTTTTTGATTATTATTATTTAAATTTTGTATATTTTTGTTTTTTATTTCATTTTCTGTTATTTTGTTTCTTTTTTTTATAATAATCGTATTTTTTGAAATTTTTATTCCATCTTTTGTTGTTTCTTCTTGTTTATTTTGTTTTTGGTTTTCTTCTGGTTTATTATTATTTTTTTTTTTTTTATACCATAACCAAGAAAAAAAATTATTATAGTTTTTTTTAGACATAAATATCCTTATGTAGTATAGATTTATTATTTTATATGGGATACATTTAAGATTTTATATTTAATAATTTATATGTTTAAAGTATTTTATGAAAAAATTAAAAATTTTAAAAAATTTTAAAAAATATCCTAAAAAAATACGAATTATTTCTGGAAAATTCCGTTCTAGAATAATTAAACTACCTTCGTTTTCGTATAATTTAAGACCGACGACTAGTAATATGCGAGAAACTCTTTTTAATTGGTTAAATATAGTTATTCAAGATTCTGTTTGTTTAGATTGTTTTTCTGGAACTGGAGCCTTGAGTATAGAATCTGTATCTCGTGGAGCAAAGAGCGTTACATCTCTTGAAATTAATAAAAATTTAGTAAATAATATAAAAAAATGTTTGCGATTAATTTCAATAAGTAATATAAAAACAATTTGTATTAATTCTACCATTTGGTTAAGAAAAAGAAATATAAAAAAAAAGTTTGATATTGTTTTCGTTGATCCTCCTTTTTATCAAGGATTAGTTCAAATGATAATAAATTTATTAGAGGAATATAATTGGTTAAAAAAAAAGTCATATATATATATAGAACGAGAAAATATTAATACTAATTTAATTATACCAAACTGCTGGATTTTATATAAGAATAAAGTATCTAAAAATGTAATATATAGCTTATATATTCGTTGTTAATTTAAAAAGATTAGTTTTTATATAGGAATATTAGATGTCAATTAATTTGATTGTGTCAAATATAGTAACATTTGAACTTTTTTGTAAAGATCCTAAAAAATATTTACGTTTGGGAAATGAATCGGGTATTGTTGAAATAAAAAAAAATAAACCGATTATGTATGTAGTTTCTGCTAGTTTGTTAAATAAGTTAGTATCTATAACATATAAAGAGTATTTTTCAGAGTCAGTAAGAAACAGTAAAAAATTATTAATAGATTTTGAAAAAAAGAAAAGTGTGCCTTTTTTTACAGTTGAAAAAAAATTTAAAATGTACGATGAGTGGGTTCCTGATGACAATTTTATAAAAAAATCGCTAATTTGGGGAATTAATCTGATTACTCCTGTCACGGAATCAGAATTATCTTTTTTTGTTTCTTATTGGAAAGCAGAAGGACGTTATTTTTACCATATACAGTGGCAGCAAAAATTAGCACAAAGTTTAGACTATAGCAGGAATAAGAGTTTTATATTAGAAAAAAAAGAAAAAAGTATTTTTGAAAAAGAGTCTTATTTGAGCAATGAGGTTCCAATTGGTTTTAGAGAAAAATAATGAAAAAGAATATTAGTTTTTTGACACGATTAAAAAAGATAGTACCTGAACATGTAAAACCTAAATTTAAAACTGATAAGGAACTATTTTGTTGGAATCAAAAAGAAGGAATTTTGTCTTCTAATACAATTTTAGAAAGGAATAATACGTTAAGATTTAAAAAAGCTTTAATTCAATCTGGAATAAGAGAACTATATATTAATTGTTCTTTCGAAAATTATCAAGTTGAACATGACGGGCATAAAAGAGTTTTAGTTGCTGCTAAACGGTATGCTGAAGAATTTAATAAAAACATAGCTAGTTTTATATTTTCAGGAAGACCTGGAACCGGAAAAAATCATTTAGCTTCTGCTATAGGTAATTATTTGATTGTAAGTGGAAAATCAGTTCTTATTGTAACTGTAGCGGATTTAATGTCAAATATGAAAGGAACTTTCAATGGATATAGTAGGATTACTGAAGAAAATTTATTACATAACTTAAGTACTGTAGATCTGTTAATGATTGATGAAATAGGAATGCAAATAGAATCAAGATATGAAAAAGTAATTATTAATCAAATTGTGGATAGACGATCTTCTTCAAAACGTTCTACTGGTATGTTATCTAATTTAGATTATAGAGGAATGCAGCAGCTTTTAGGAGAGAGAGTAATAGATAGAATGAGATTAGGTAATGGATTATGGTTAAACTTTGAATGGGATAGTTATAGACAGTTTGTTAATGAGAAAAAATATTAGTTTCATTTTTTTATTTTACATAAAATAAAAAAATGTTATAGAAAATAAACATATTTTTATTTTTTCTATATCAATTATTATTTTATTCTTGAAACATATTGAGAACTTCTAGTATCTATTTTAATTTTATCTCCTGTTTTAATAAATAATGGAACTTTGATAGTTGCTCCTGTATTTAATTTTGCTAATTTATTTCCTGAAGTAATAGATTTTTTTTTATAGTATGGACTAGTTTGAACAACATATAAATTTATAAAATTATTCGGAATTACTGTAATAAGTTTTTCGTTCCAAATGGTAGCTTGGTATTCTGTTTCAGGTATAATCCATTTTTCATTTTCTTTTAATAATTTTCTATCTATTGAATATTCTTCAAAATTAGTTTTTTCCATAAAAAATAATGATTTATAATTTTTGTATAAATAATATACTATAATGTTTTTTATGTTAGCAATAGGTAATGAATCAGTATTTTTACAAGTTTTTTCTATTTTTTTTCCATTACAAAGTTGTTTGAGTGTTATTCTAACGAATGCTTGTCCTTTTCCTGGATTTACAAATGTGCTATTAATTATTATGTATGGTTCATTATTTAAAACTATTTTAGTGCCTTGTTTAAATTTAGCTGTATAATTTTCTGACATTTATTAATAATCCTAAGGATTTTTTATCGTGTGGAAATATGTAAAAGATTAAAAACTCGTTCTCAACAATATATGTAGTATTTATATATCAATATTGGTTGAGAACGAGAAATAATTACATCATACCGCCCATTCCACCCATTCCAGCACCAGCGGCAGGAGAACTTATATCTGATTTTTCTTCTTTTGGTAAATCAGTGACCATACATTCTGTTGTAATCATTAGTCCAGCTACAGAAGCAGCATACTGTAATGCCGATCTAGTAACTTTTGTAGGGTCTAATATTCCAAATTTAATCATATCTCCATATTCATCAGTAGCTGCATTATATCCGTAATTGTCTTTTCCATCTTTTACGTTATTAGTTACGACAGATGGTTCTTCACCTGAATTAGAGACAATTTGTCTTAAAGGCGCTTCCATTGCTTTTACAGCCACTCTTATTCCTACGTTTTGATCTTCATTCTGACCAGATATTTTAGATATTTTTTGTGCAACTCTAACTAAAGCAACTCCACCACCAGGTACTACACCTTCTTCTACTGCTGCCCTAGTAGCATGTAATGCGTCTTCAACTCTTGCTTTTTTTTCTTTCATTTCTACTTCTGTTGCAGCTCCTACTTTTAATACTGCTACTCCACCAGATAGTTTAGCTAGTCTTTCATTTAATTTTTCTTTATCATAATCAGAAGTTGCTTCTTGAATTTCTTGCTTTATTTGAGCTATTCTATTTTTAATGTCGGATTTTTTACCGATTCCGCCGATAATAGTAGTAGTATCTTTGGTTATAACCACTCGTTTTGCTTGACCTAAATCTTCTAGTGTAGTTTTTTCTAAATTCATAGCTAATTCTTCAGATATCACAGATCCAGAAGTTAGAATAGAAATATCTTGCAGCATAGATTTTCTACGGTCTCCAAAACCAGGAGCTTTTACTGCTGCTATTTTTACTATTCCTCGCATAGAATTTACTACTAAAGTAGCTAAAGCTTCTCCTTCTAGGTCTTCAGAAATAATTAATAAAGGTTTACTTGATTTTGCTACAGCTTCTAATATAGGTAGTAATTCTCTAATATTAGATATTTTTTTATCTGCCATTAAAATATATGGATTATCTAATTCTACTATTCCTGTTTCAGGTTTATTGATAAAATATGGAGATAAATAACCTCTATCAAATTGCATTCCTTTAACTACTTCTAATTCGTTTTGTAATCCTGTTCCTTCTTCTACTGTAATAACTCCATCATTTCCTACTTTATCCATAGCTTCGGCAATTAAAGATCCAACTTTTTCATCAGCATTTGCTGATATAGTTCCAACTTGTGTTATTGCTTTAGAATCAGAACAAGGAACAGACAATGATTTTAATTCATCTACAGCATTAATAACAGCTTTATCTATTCCTCTTTTTAAATCCATAGGATTCATTCCTGCTGCTACTGCTTTTAAACCTTCATTTACTATAGCTTGTGCTAATAATGTAGCAGTAGTTGTTCCATCTCCAGCAGCGTCGTTTGCTTTCGATGCAACCTCTTTAACCATTTGAGCACCCATATTTTCAAATTTATCTTCTAGTTCTATTTCTCTAGCTACAGACACTCCGTCTTTTGTTATACTTGGAGCTCCAAATGATTTATCTAAAATTACGTTTCTTCCTTTTGGTCCTAGAGTTACTTTTACAGCATCTGCTAATACATTTACTCCTCGAAGCATTTTAATTCTTGCTTCGTTTCCAAATTTTACATCTTTAGCAGCCATAGTATTTTTCCTTATATAAATAATTTATTTGTTTTACATGTTATGTAAAATATAAAAATATTTTAATTAAATAAAAATTTGGTTTTATTGTATAAATTTTTATACGTTAATTATTCTACAATTGCTAATATGTCACTTTCATTTAGAATTAATACATCTTCATTATTAATTTTTTCAGTTTTGGATCCGTACCCTTCGTTAAAAATAACAGTATCTCCAACTTTTACTTCTAGTTTTTGTAAGTTTCCATTATCTAATATTTTACCTTTTCCTACAGCTAAAACTTTTCCTCTAGTAGATTTCCCTGCTGCTGATCCTGTTAAAACTATTCCACCTGCTGATTTTGATTCGATTTCTTGAGGTTTCACTATAATTCGATCATATAATGGACGAATGTTCATTTTTTTTCTCCTATTCTATAGTGTTACCAAATTTTTAAATGATATTAAATGTTATTAAAACATACTTTATGTCTAATGTAGATATATGGATTCTAAATTAAACTTTCAAGTAGTTTTTAAAATTTTATATAAAAAAATATATTTTTTTGAAAAAGAAGTTTAATAATATTGTCATGGATAGAATAATTCAGAAATAAAAAAATTATTTTCTTAAAAACAGTTATTTAAAAAAAATTGTTAAATTTTAAATTTATTAATTGACATGTAAGCATGTTTAATGGTTATATATTACATAGCCCGAATAGCTCAGTCGGTAGAGCAGGGGACTGAAAATCCCCGTGTCGGTGGTTCAATTCCGCCTTCGGGCATTTTTTAAATTTTGTGAAACATTTTTATGTTTATAATTATAAATTTTATTTTTTATATAAAATAAAAGAATGATTTGTATACTGCATATACTTACATATAATGGATTATATCAATAATTACATAAAAATTTAATTTGAATTATTAAGTAATTAATAAAAATAATAACTATCATTAATAGTCGAAAAGAAACGAAAGTTATTATTTAATAACATATTTTAAATTTTGTTTTAATATAAAACATTATTATTAATTATTATTTTTACTAATATGTAAATAATGTTTTATGTTAATAAATAATTTTACATTGTAAAAAATAAATATGTATATTACTATATAAAATAATTATTTTAAAAACGTAGATAAAATTTTGATTTATATAGGTAAACGTTTAAAAAAATATTTTAAATATTTAAATAGTTGTACATTTTATAGATAGATATATGAAAATATAGTTTAAATTTGTTTAAATATATTTATTTACCAATACAAAAAGTAGAGAATATAGATTCTAACAAGTCTTCCGTAGTAAATTCCCCAGTTATTTTGCCTAATTTTTTTTGAATTAGTCTTAAATCTTCTGCTAAGAGTTCTATATTTTTATTTTTTTTCCACGCATAAATTGTTTCTGATAGAAATTCTAAGATATTATTTAATATATAAGAATGTCGTCTTTTAGAAATAAATAATCCTTCTGAACAAATGTTATTAGTCATAATTTTTTGTAAATGTGATCTTAAATGGTGTATTCCTGTATTTTTTTTTCCAGATACAAAGAGACATTTTCCTAATTTTGAAATATAGTGCATTCCAGGTTTTTTATTGATTAAGTCGCATTTATTCATAATAATACTAATTTTATTTTCTTTTATAGAAGATTTAAGTATAGAATTATAAATAGATATATTTTTTTTGTAAGATGTACTACAGTCTAAAATTAATAATATGTAGTTACATTGTTTAATTTTTTCCCACGTTCGCTTAATTCCTATTTTTTCTACTTTATCATTTGTATTATGTAATCCAGCTGTGTCTAAAATGTGTAGTAGGTTACCATTTAGATTTATTTTTTCTTGTAAAATATCTCTAGTAGTTCCTTTTATTTCAGTAACTATCGCGGAGTCGTTTAGTGATAATCGATTAAATAACGTAGATTTTCCAGTGTTTGGAGGTCCTATTAAGGCTAATTGAATTCCTTCATGAAGCAAACTTCCTTTATTTTCAGATAGTTTAATCATTTTTAGTTTCTTTAATATATTTAATAAAGTATTATTAATACTATTAATATCAATAGGAATGGATTCTTCATAAGAAAAATTTATATGGGTTTCAATTTTAGTTCTTAATTTTATTATTAATTTAGTAATATTGGAAATATTAACAGATAAATTACCTGTCATAGATTGTAATGAATAAATAGCAGCTTCTTCAGTATTAGAATTAATTAAATCAGCTATAGCTTCAGCTTGTATTAAATCTATTTTTCCATTTAAAAATGCTCTTTTAGAAAATTCTCCAGGATGAGCTATTCGAACATTTTTTACCGTAAGAATAGTATTTATAAGCATATCTAATATTATAGGATTTCCATGTCCTTGCAATTCTAAAGTATCTTCCCCTGTAAAAGAATTTGGAGATGGGAACCATAAAGCGATTCCTTTATCTATGATTTTCCCGTTATAATTTAAAAAATCTAAATATTCTGCATATCTTTCCTTGGGAATTTTTTTTAATACTAGTTTTGCTACTTTCTTGCATTGTTTTCCTGATATTCTCAATATTCCTACGCCAGACTTTCCTATTGGAGTTATTTGAGCTATGATAGTTTTTGAGTTAGTCATTTTGTATCCATAAATACTAAATTAGTTAATTTATATTTATAAAATTTTTTAGTTATTTTGTTTAGATAAGATTAATATTTAATTTTTATACATAAGTTTATTATTAATTTTTTAATTTATTTAAAATAAATTTTTGTTGAATAATTGTGATTAAGTTATTAACTGTATAGTATAAAACTAAACCAGATGGGAAACATAAAAAGAAGCAAGTTAATATTATAGGTATAAGTAGAGTATATTTTGATTGAATAGAATTTGAATTATTAGTATTTGATATTTTCTGAATATAAAACATAGTTAATCCCATAAAGATTGGAAGTACGAAATATGGGTCTTTAGAAGATAAATCATTAATCCATAATATAAAATTAGCATGTCTTAGTTCTACTGACGCTACTAACATAGTATACAGAGATAGAAATAACGGCATTTGAAGTAATGTTGGAATAAAACTTCTGATAGGATTTATTTGTTCTGTATTATATAAAGATATAATCTTTTCATTGAGTTTTTTTTTATTATTTTTATATTTTTTTTTTATTTCTTCAATTTTTGGTTGTAATGAACGGAATTTTTCTGAAGAGATATATTGAACTTTAGTTAAAGGATACATTATAGTTCGAATAGTTAATGTTGTTAAAATAATAGCCCAACCCCAATTATTAACTAATTTGAAAAAGAAATTCAATAGTTTAAATAACGGTTTGGCAAAAAACCATAAATATCCATAATCTACAGTAAAGTCTAAGTATGGAGCTATATGCTTCATTTCTTTTTGAATTTCCGGTCCAACCCACAATGAAGATGATATTTTATGGCAAAAATTTTTGTTTATAGGTACTAAGTCTGACTGACAATTTATAGAAACTTGATTTTTTTTTATAGTTTTTTTAAAAAAAATATTATTTTCTTTATTACTAGGAATCCATGCTGTACAAAAATATTGTTGAATCATAGCTATCCAACCATTTTTTGTATGTATTATTGAAGTATTGTGTGTTTTTATATCTTCAAAACTTTTTTTTTGAAATTTATGCATGTCGCTAGAGTAGGCTGATCCTCTATATGTATTTTTAGAGAAGATAGAGTTATAGTTAAAATTTGTATTTTGAATATTTATATTTTGTTGTAATTTATTAAGTGTAGATATATTTATATTTTTATTATAGTTATATATGTTATATTCTACTTTTATTCTATAATCTCCTTTATTAAGGATAAAAGTTTTAATATATAGTGAATGATTTTTACTTTCCCAAATTAATGGTATATATTTTTTGTTTTTATCTAAGTTTTTTAAATAAAAAAAATTTTTATCTATTTTGTAAACTGGTTTGTCCTTACAGTTGATAGAACTATCTGGGCTATCATTTCCTATTATTTTACTATTTGCTTGGTATATAAAATTTGATTTTTTTGTTAATAATTCAAACGGTTTATTTGAGTTTAGTTCTTTTTTATATTTAAGTAGAGATACTTTTTCAATGTTTCCTCCTATAGTATTTATAGAAGCACAAATAACATCATTTTTAAGATAAATAATATTTTTTTTTTCCGAATTTTTTAAAATACATGTATTTTTTTTTGTTATGTTATTTTCATAGTTTAATATTGTTTTATTTTTTATAAAATTTTGAGAAAAATAATTTTTGTATATTTGAAAAGAATATAAAATTATACATAAAAACATTAGAATAAAAATATTACGTTTTAAATGCATTAGAAACGTTCTCTTTTTTATGAACAGATAATAATATAACTTAACATATGTATAAAGTACTATTGTTATAGTAGTTTGTGAAATATATAATATGTTTATTTAGTTGATAAATTATAATGTGTATGACATTAGTATGTAATTGTATACATTTTTTTAAATAGTATTTATTAATATAAGAAAATGTAAGGTGTATTGAAATTAATTTATAATTTTAATGTTTAACAATACCTTAACCAAAGATTTTTTAGTGCTTTTATTAAATCACGGTTTGACTGTTTATGTATATTTTTTTGATTAATTACAACTACGAAATCCATAGAAATTAATTTATATTGTATGAGTCTAAAACTTTCTCTAATTAGTCTTTTTATATTATTTCTCTTATTAGATAGTTTAATTTTTTTTCGACTAATACTACACCCTAAACGAGGATAACCAAGTTTGTTTAAAGATCCTAAAATACTAAATTTTTTATTGCTTACTCTATAGTGATTAGAAAAAACTCGATTAAAATCAATAGATTTTAATAATCTTTTTTGTTTAGATAAGGAAAGTAAAATCATAAAAAATAATTTTATTTAGAAGAAACAGTAAGTTGAATACGCGATTTTGATCTTCTTCTAGACAGAATTGCTCTTCCATTTTTTGTAGACATTCTATTTCTAAATCCATGTGTTTTGTTTCGTTTTAAAATAGAAGGTTGAAAAGTTCTTTTCATAGTTTTATCTCTTTTTTTATATGAAAATTAAGTAATATTTTTTTTGAGTAATGTTATTTTAAAAGTTATGTATGTTTTAGTTCTATTATGATTAATATTCAATATAATGCATATCTAGGAATATATTTACATCAATTAAGAATATTTATTGTTTAATATTTTTTAAATATATAGTTATACATAAATATTATTACATTTTTGTAAAAATTGACATAATTATATTTATAACAATTTATTTTTAGGATATATAACCAATAATATTTAGAGTATGTTGTGTATTGAGATAATAAAGTTGTTTTTATTTTCTTAAAAATAAATTATTTTATGTACTGATTATATATATTAAGAAAAAATTGATTTAATAAGTGAATAATTTAATTGTTATTTTTAATTATAAATTATAGAGTTTTAGAATTAAACAATAGTTATTAAACTTTAAGTTGTATTATTAATACTACTTTTATTTATAGTAATAAAAAAATATTTCTATAATTTAGAAAATTAATTATATGTAAACAATTTAAATATATTAAATTAACTTTTAATTATTAAGACTGATGTATCATATGTTTAAAATAAATTTTCTATATAAAATTTACAAAATTAATAACTTTATTTATAAGTAAAAATAATGAATTAATTTAATTAATTGAATAAAATTATTATTTTTTAAAATATTCAAATATATACATTAGGAATACAATATACTGCATATTGTATATATATAAAAGTATAAAAATATGAGTTTAATATAAAAAATATACAGAATATGGACTATTAATTTATCTATGTAAAAAATATGTATATATTTATATAAATATGTTTAATATTTTAAAATAGAGTAAATATTAATAACCATTATAATTATTTTAATAATAAATAACATTATATAAATAAATATATTTTATATGATTTAAATTAACTGTTTATAACATATACAATATTTTTGTAGATTTTTAGATTTTATATAAAAGTATTTAATACCTAGGTATAAGTAATAGTTAAAATTGTTCGTATAAAAAACAAATTATAATTAGTTAAAAAAAAATGTTAAATTATCAATAATTATTATTAAGAGTTTACTTTTATTATAAATATGAAATTAACTATACATAGAGACTTATTATTATCTTCAGTAAAAAAAGTCATATCCATTGTTGCTAAAAACCCAACAATGGTGGTAATTGAAAATATATTAATAAAATTACAGTATAATAGACTAGTGTTAATTAGTACCAATTTAGATATAGAAATAACTTCTATAATTAATTCATTTTCAAGTACGTTAAACTTCGAATTTATTACGTCCGGACGTAAATTGTTAGAAATATGTAGAGTTTTTCCAAAAGATTCAAAAATGTGCATAAGAATTAAAAAAAATAGTAACAGAATTGTTATAAATTATAAAAATAGTTATTTTAAATTATGTACTATGTCTTCAGAAAATTTTCCGTTGTTTAAAGATATAAAAAAATCCATCCATTTTTCTATTTCTAAAGAAACGTTTCGATATTTAGTTGAATCTATAGTTTTTTCTATGGGAAATAATGATATACGGCATTATTTGAATGGAATGCTTTTTTTATATAAAGATAATAAATTAGAAACGGTTGCTACAGATGGACATAGAATGGCACTAGTAAGTATAGAAAAAGAATTAAACATATCTAATTTTTCTATTATAATTTCCAGAAAAGCTATTTTAGAAATAATTAAAATCGTAAAGGAAAATAAAGGTTCAATGGTTTTTAATATCGATTATAAAAATATTTTTATACAAGTAAATAATACAATTTTAAAATCAAAACTAATTGATGGAAAATTTCCAAATTATACTAATTTAGTGTTAAATAATTTTTGTTCTAAAATAGAAATTAACACAAAGTTATTAAAATTAATATTATCTAGAGCTTTGATTTTATCTGATGAACAGTTTAATGGAGTACATATTTCAATTAATGATAATAAATTAATTATAGTTGCGAAAAATTCTTTTAATGAAATATCTAAAGAATTTATAGAAATTAATTATTCAGGTAATCCTATAGAATTTGGAGTTAATGTAAAATATATGTTGGATGTATTAAATGTTATTTTGGGAGAGAATATAATAATTTTTTTGAATAATCCTATTAATAATATTCATATTCAAGATAAGGCAGATTCTAATTTAATATATATTATTATGCCTTTAATATTGTAATAAATTATGTTTTGTATATTAATTAATGAAGTAAAATAAAAACAAATTATTTCTAGTAAAAAGTATAATAATTAATATATTTACTGTTTTTCTAATTTTCACTAATTTAGTAAAAGATGAAATTTAGAAATAGTATGTATATTTAGTTTATGTATCATTTTGTTAAGTTAATTTTAGTTTTATAAACAATGATGTTTGGTTACTTAAATAATAATAAGGATTTTTATGACAAGCTTGTATAATTCATCAAATATAAAAATTTTGAAAGGATTAGATGCTGTAAAGAAACGTCCTGGTATGTACATTGGAAATACTGATGATGGAAGCGGTTTACATCATATGGTTTTTGAAGTAGTTGATAATTCTATAGATGAAGCTTTAGCTGGATATTGTAAAGAAATTAATGTAAAAATGCATGTTGATAATTCTATATCTGTTAAAGATAATGGAAGAGGAATTCCTGTAGATATTCATCCAGAAGTAGGAGTATCCGCTGCAGAAGTAATAATGACAGTATTACATGCAGGAGGAAAATTTGATGATAGTTCTTATAAAGTTTCAGGAGGATTGCATGGGGTTGGAGTTTCAGTTGTTAATGCATTATCAGAGAAATTGGAACTTACTATTTACAGAGATAAGAAAATATTTAAACAGACATACCGTAATGGTATTCCAAATAATAATTTATTAGAAGTAGGAATTACAAAAAAAACAGGAACTAAAATTCGGTTTTGGCCTAGTAATAAAATTTTTTCAAATATTTTTAAATTTCAATTTAGTATATTATCTAATAGATTACGTCAACTTTCTTTTTTAAATTCAGGAGTAAGTATATATTTAAAAAATGTAAAAAAAAAAATGCATGAGCATTATTTTGCTAAAGGTGGTATAAAAGCTTTTGTAAAATATTTAAATAAAAAAAAAAAAAATATTCATGGAAAGATGTTTTATTTTTCATCTAAAAAATATAATACAAAGGTTGAAATAGCTATGCAGTGGAACAATTCTTTTAAAGAAAATATAAATTGTTTTACAAATAATGTACCTCAACCAAATGGTGGAACTCATTTAGCTGGATTTCGATCAGCTATGACGAGAACTTTAAATAGTTACATTGAAAAAGAAGGTTATTTAAAAAGAAATAAAGTTAATACAACTGGTGATGATGCGAGAGAAGGATTAGTTGCAGTGATTTCAATAAAATCTTCAAATCCAAAATTTTCTTCTCAAACAAAGGATAAACTAATATCTTCAGAAGTAAAATCTGCAGTAGAGTCGTTAATGAATGAATATTTTTTAGAATTTTTATTAGAAAATCCTAATGATGCTAAAATAATAGTTAATAAAGTATTAGAAGCGGCAAGAGCTCGTGAAGCTGCAAAGCGTGCGAGAGAAATGACTCGTAGAAAAAACATTTTAGATTTAACTGGATTACCAGGAAAATTATCTGATTGTCAAGAAAAAGATCCGTCTTTGTCTGAAATATATTTAGTGGAAGGAGATTCAGCTGGAGGATCAGCAAAGCAAGGTAGAAATCGTAATAATCAAGCTATTCTTCCTTTAAAAGGCAAAATTTTAAATGTACAAAAAGCAAAGTTTGAAAAAATGCTTTCTTCTCAAGAAGTAGCTACGTTAATTACTGCATTAGGATGTGGAATCGGAAAAAATGAATACAATCCAAAAAAATTGCGTTATCACCGAATTATTATTATGACTGATGCTGATGTAGACGGTTCTCATATTAGAACTTTATTATTGACTTTTTTTTATCGACAAATGCCAGAATTAATAGATAAAGGATATATATATATAGCTCAACCTCCATTGTATAAAGTAAAAAAAGGGAATAAAGAAAAATACATTAAAGATGATATAGAAATGCAAGAGTTTCAATTTAATACAGCATTAGAAAATGTAGTATTATCTAATAATTTAAATGTATTACAGATCGATAAAAATGGGAATCATGAATTAAAAAAATTTTTTAAAAGGTATTTAAAAATTCAAAAATTGATAAATATGTCTAATTTAAATGCTCCTCATAGTGTTTTAAATGCATTATTACATCAAAAGTGCTGTAACAGAAAAAAAGAGTTAAAAACATATCAATGGACTATGAGTTTAACTAAATATTTAAATATAAGAAATACAGGGAATATTTATTATTCTGGAATAGTAAAAAAAAATGTAGATAATGCTAATTATAAACCTATATTAAAAATTTTTGAGTATGGAAAAATTAAATATTGTGAGTTAGACGAATCTTTTTTTAATAGTAAATTATATGAAGATATTTATTTATTTAGCAAACAATTAAGATTTTTCATTAAAAATAAATTTGTTATTCGAGATAATAAAGAAGAATATTTAATCGAAGATTTTGAAAAAGTTTTATTTATGTTATTTCAAAGATCTCAAAAAAATATTTACATACAAAGGTATAAGGGATTAGGAGAAATGAATCCAGATCAGTTGTGGAATACAACTATGAATCCTAAAACTAGACGTATGTTAAAAATTAGAGTAGAAGATGCAAAATCAGCAGATAAATTATTTACTGTTTTAATGGGGGATGTTGTTGAACCGCGTAGAGCTTTTATAGAATTAAACGCATTGAAGGCTAAAAATATTGATATTTAGATAGATAAAAAAATGTTTTTAATATAGATCAATATTTGCTTTGTATTTTGTATATATAAATCTTAAATTTTGATAAATACTAAATAAAAAGAATTAGTCTAATTAAACGGTAGGCTAAAACAATTTCCTACCGTAAAATAATAAAGAACTATAAAAAATAATAATTCTTATATATTACTAATATTTAGTAATTTTAATTGAGCTAATTGTTTTTCTAATTCATGTAACATTTTTATTTTTTTTGAAAATAATTGAGTGTTATTTATATATTTTTTTATAATAAAAATATTTTTTTTAGTTTTTTCTGCATCTATATCTTTTTTTTGTAGTACTGTTTTTCCTAAAATAGTTATTAAAAATGGTTGTACTTCTAATATTCCTGAAGATATATATATATTTTTTATAGTATTATTACTTTTTGTAATGGATATAATCCCAGGTTTAATAGTTGTAAGAAGAGGAGTGTGTTGAGGATATATATTTAATCCTCCTTCAATTCCAGGTACTTTAATTGATTTTATTTTTTCACAAATATTCTTGTGTGTCATAGACACTAAGTTTAGATGCAATTCCATACTAATTTCTCATTTTGATTTATAACTATATAATTTTTATATAGAAATATATACTTTTTAAGTACATAAATTGTAGTTTTTACAATATAAGGAATATGTATAATATATGAGATTACAATAGTTTAGATTTTTTTATTGCTTCTTCAATAGATCCAACCATGTAAAAAGATTGTTCAGGTAAATGATCTAGTTCTCCTGTAATAATTTTATTAAAACCCAAAATACTATTTTTTAAGCTTACATATTTTCCAGGATATCCAGTAAAAATTTCTGCTACAAAAAAAGGTTGAGAAAGAAAACGTTGTATTTTTCGAGCTCTACTGACAACAGTTTTGTCTTTTTCAGAAAGTTCGTCTATTCCTAGAATTGCTATGATATCTCTTAGTTCTTGATATCGTTGTAAAATTGTTCTTACAGAGTTAGCTGTTTGGTAGTGTTTTTTTCCTATTATAGCTGGATCTAACTGACGACTAGTAGAACTTAAAGGATCTACTGCTGGATATATTCCAAGAGACGCTATTTGACGGCTAAGAGTGATAGTAGAGTCCAAATGTGAAAAAGTGGTAGCTGGAGAAGGATCAGTAAGATCGTCAGCTGGAACGTATACAGCTTGTATAGAAGTAATAGAACCTTTTTTTGTTGATGTAATCCGTTCTTGTAAAATTCCCATTTCTTCAGATAAAGTAGGTTGGTATCCTACAGCAGAAGGTATTCTTCCTAAAAGAGCAGATACTTCAGTTCCAGCTAGAGTAAAACGGTATATATTATCAATAAATAACAATACATCTTTCCCATCGTGTCTAAATTTTTCGGCTAAAGTTAATCCTGTCAAAGCCACTCTTAATCTATTGCCAGGAGGTTCATTCATTTGTCCATATACAAGTGCTACTTTGTCTAATACAGAAGAATCTTTCATTTCTTTGTAAAAATCACTTCCTTCTCGTATTCTTTCTCCAACTCCTGTAAATACAGAGTATCCATGATGTTCTGTAGCAATATTTCTAATTAATTCCATCATATTAACAGTTTTTCCAACTCCAGCTCCGCCAAACAGTCCGACTTTTCCTCCTTTAGAAAAAGGACACATTAAATCTATTACTTTAATGCCTGTTTCTAAAATTTCTTGAGATGTAGATTGTTCAATATATTTTGGTGCTGGTCTATGAATATCCCATCTTTCTAAATTAAGATTTTTATCTTTTGTTTGTATAGGTCCTTTTTCGTCAATAGGTTCTCCTAAAACATTAATAATACGTCCAAGTAAAGATTCTCCTACTGGAACCTGTATACAATGGTTTAAATTTTTTACTTTTAATCCACGTTTAAAACCATCAGAAGATCCCATAGCAATAGTTCTAACAATTCCACTCCCTAAGTGTTGTTGTACTTCTAGAACTAATTTTCTTTTTGCAGTATCTACTTGCAGAGCATGATATATTTTTGGAACAAATTTAGATGAAAACTTTACATCTATCACTGCACCAATTATTTGGATTATTACACCAGTTTTCATATTATATGACCTATATATATAGATTAATCTACATTTATTGTAGATGCACCTGAAATAATTTCAATAAGTTCTTGAGTAATACTAGATTGACGAGTTTTATTATATTCTAATTCTAAGTTTGTTATTATATTGTTGCTATTATCATTGGCTGTTTTCATAGCTAGCATACGTGCTGAATGTTCGCTAGATAGATTATTTAAAATTGTTTGGTATATCATTATTTCCACATAGTGATGCAATAATTGATTTAAAGTTTCTTTATTGTGTGGTTCGTAGATATAATCCCAATTATTTGTTTCATTTTTTTTTTTTTCTTGTTGTACAGGTAATAATTGTATGATTGTAGGAGTATAAAAAACAGTATTTTTATATTTATTGTATGCGATTAAGATTTGATCAATTTTTTTGTCAATATATTCTTGTAAAAAGTTATTATAGTAGGTTTTATATTCAGAAAAAGTTAAATTTTCTTCTATTTTTTGAAAATTAAAAACACTTTCTTTAAAAAGAGTATTTAAATTGTAAAATGCTTTTTCTCCAAATATGTTTAATTTTACATTGATACCATTTTCTTCATATTTTTTTATAGTATTTATCACTGTTTTTAATAAATTGTTATTTAAACTTCCGCATAGTCCTTTATTACTAGAAATAATTATAATACCTACATTCTCCACTTTTCTAGTTTTTAAAAATGAATGTTTGAATTCTAGACTTCCTTTTTTTAAATTATCAATTATTATTTGAATAGCATTTAAGTAAGGACGCATTGAATTAATTTTTAACTGATTTTTTTTTAATTTTATATTTGATATCGTTTCCATAGCTTTTGTTATTTTTTGCGTATTTTTCACACTATAAATTTTATTTTTAATTTCTTTAGTACAAAGCATTATAAATTCCTTTCTTTGTAAAATTTAGAAAGTAAATAGAAATATTAAATAGATTTCCAAGAAGTAGATTTTTTAAATAGTTTAATACAATTAATTACATTAGATTCGATTTCAGAGTTATATAATCCTTTAGATCCAATTATATCTGATAATTCTTTATAATATGTTCTAAAATAAGTAAGAATTAGTGATTCAAATATACGAATTTTATTTACTTCTATATCGTTTAATAAATTTTTTTCTGCTGCTATTAAAAGAATAGCTTGTTCTTGGACACTTAAAGGATTATGTTGATCTTGTTTTAGAAGTTCAATAAGTTTTTGTCCGTAAATCAATTGATTTTTAGTAGAAATATCTAAATCAGATGAGAATTGTGAAAAAGAAGCTAATTCTCTATATTGAGCTAATGAAGTTCGAATATTACTAGCAAATTTTTTTATAATATTACTTTGAGCAGCTGCACCAACTCTAGATACTGAAATTCCTGGATTAATTGCAGGTCTAATTCCTGCATTAAAAAGATTTGATTCTAAAAATATTTGACCGTCTGTGATAGAAATAATATTTGTAGGAATAAAAGAAGAAATATCTCCAGCTTGAGTTTCAACTATAGGAAGAGCTGTTAATGAACCTATTTTTTTAACTCCTGTTTTTTTTTCTACATATTCTTTTGTAACACAAGAAGATCTTTCTAACAATCTAGAATGAAGGTAAAATATATCTCCAGGAAAAGCTTCTCTTCCCGGAGGTCTTCTTAGTAATAGAGACATTTGGCGATATGCAATAGCATGTTTAGATAAGTCATCATATATAATTAGTGCATCTTCTCCTTTGTTTCTAAAAAATTCACCCATAGCACATCCAGAATATGGAGCTAAATATTGTAATACAGCTGCTTCTGAAGAAGATGAGGATACTATAATAGTATAGTCTAAAGCGTTATACTTTTCTAAAGTTGTGACTACGTTAAGTATAGTAGATAATTTTTTTCCTATTGCTACATAAATACATTTTATGTTTTCTTTTTTTTGATTAATAATAGTATCTATTGCTAGAGTAGTTTTTCCTGTTTGTCTATCTCCTATAATAAGTTCGCGTTGACCTTTTCCTATAGGAGTCATAGTATCAATAGATTTGTATCCAGTTTGCAATGGTTTTATAATAGGAGACCTATCTATAACTCCTGGTGCAGTTGTTTCTATTTTAAAAAAATTTTCATGTTTTATTTTTCCTTTACCGTCAATTGGTTCTCCTAAACTATTAACAACTCTTCCTAAAAAGTTATTTCCAACAGGAACTTCTAAAATCCTTTGAGTACATTTTACAGTCATACCTTCATATATGTTCGTGAAATCTCCTAATATAACAGCACCTACTGAATCTCTTTCTAAGTTTAAAGCGATACCATATATATCATTTGGAAAAGATAACATTTCTCCTTGCATAACGTCTGACAATCCAATAATCCGGACTATTCCATCTCCTACCGAAACAACTTTTCCTTCATTATATGTTTCATTGAAAGTTTTAAATTTATTTATTCTTTGTTTAATTAAGTCAGTAATTTCACTAGTATTTAAATGCATTAGATGACATCCTTTTATAAAGATAAAAAATTTTTTAAATTTTTTAAATTATTCTTAATAGTTCCATCTATAACGTTATCGTTGATTTTTATTAAAAAACCATCAATTATAGATGGATCAATTAAAAATTTTAAGGTTATTTGGTTAGAAAAACGATTTTTTAAAAAATTTTTGATATTTTGTATATTTTCTTTATTTAACGTTCTTGAAGAAATAACATGAGCGGTTATTAATTTTTTATCTTTATTTACATAGTTAATGAATTCTTTAAATATATTAGGAAGAAGTAAAAATCGCTTATTTTCAGCTATTATTTTTATAAAATTTTTAAATTGTAAAGTAATATAATGTCTAGTAATTAGTAAAAATATTTTTGTAGTATATTTTTCAGATAAAAATATAGATAAATGATAATTTATAGTTTTTTTTTTACAATAAAAGAAGATAAATTAAGCATAGATGTCCATTTAGGTATGCAATTTTTTTCTTTCGCATATTTAAAAGCAGCTTTTGCGTAAATTTTAGATATATTATATTCGATATTCATTATTTTAACCTATTAAGTAAAGTCAGAAAAAAATTTTTTTACTATTTTTTTACTTTTTATTTCATTTACAGAGTTTTGAATAATTTTTTCAGCAATAGATATAGATAAATTAGTTATTTTATGTTTTAAATTTTCAATTTCTTGCTGATATTGTATTTTTATTTGTTTTTTTATTTTTTTAATAGATTCTATTTCTTTTTTTTTTGCTAAATTTTCTGCTTGTTTTAAAATAATATTTTTATTTTTATTGGCTTCGTTAATAATATTGAAAGCTGAAATTTTTGCTTCTTCAATTTTTTTTTTTGCTATTTTTTTAGCAAGGATTAAATCAAGTTTAGCTTGATTAGAAAAAATTAAACCTGCACGGATTTTTTTTTTTCGATTGTTAATAGAATTAATAATAGGTGGCCAGATATATACCATGCAAAAAAATACAAAAAAAATAAAAGAAATAGTTTGTCCAATCATAGTTGCATTTAGATTCATAAATACTATTCCTTATAAAAAATGATTTTAAAGATTTTTATATTTTAAAATTTGAATAATTAACAGCAAAATTACTGCATTAATTTTTAATATTATAATTTATATATAAATATATATTTATAATAAGATTAAGCTACAGAAAATAGCATATATAAAGCTAAACCAACGGTTATCATAGGAATTGCATCTAATAATCCCATAACGATAAAAAACTGAGTTCTTATTAATGGGGTTAAATCAGGTTGTCTAGCTGTTCCTTCTAAAAACTTACCCCCAAGAATACCAATACCAATAGCCGCTCCTATTGCTGATAGTCCAATCATAATAGCTACAGCCATATATATAAAATTAACATTTACATGTTCCATAATTTCCCTCTTTAATTATTTAGTTAAACGTAGGTAAAACTTATCTAATTTTTTTTACATGTTTGTGATAGATAAACAATAGTTAAAACCATGTATATAAATGCTTGTAAAGTTATGACAAGAATATGAAGGATAGCCCAAGGTAAACTAATTGTCCATTGTAACCACCAGGGTATTAAACCAGAAATTAATATGAATATAATTTCTCCTGCATACATATTTCCAAACAATCTTAATCCTAGTGAAATAGGTTGTGATAATAAGCTAATACATTCTAACATTAGATTAAATATATAAAAAATTGGATGAGAAAACGGTTTTGTTGTTAATTCTTTTAAAAAATAGAATAGTCCTTTATTCTTTATATTGTAAAATAAAACCAAGAAAAATATTCCTAAAGACATAGATAATGTAATATTAATGTCAGCAGTTGGAACGATTCTTAAGAAAGGTAATTTTAGTTCATATTGACTTATTAATGGAAATAAATCAACAGGAATTAAATCCATACAATTCATTAGAAATATCCAAGTAAATACTGTTAAAGATAGTGGAGCTATTAACTCATTTTTTTTTTTGAACATGTCTTTAATATTAGATTCAATAAAAGTAATAATTATTTCTATAAAGATCTGCAAATTTTTAGGATTTTCGTTATCGAATGATTTTGATCCTATATAAAAAATTATTAAAAATATAGATCCAAGTAAAAAAGATATAGCTATAGAATCAATATTAATTATCCAAAAAGTATTTTTAATGTCATGAAAATTAACTATTTTAAAAGTATTTAAATTAAGTTGTAAATGATGTAAATGGTGAAGAATATATTCTTTAGAATTGTTGATGTTGTTAAAATCCATAGTTATAAATCCTTGTTTAAACTATATGGAATATTTGTATTAAAATATTTTGTATATTACATAGATCTTTTAATTTGTATATTAATAAATTTAATTAAATTAATGAGTCTATAATAAATTTATTTTAAAAAAATAATTACGATATATAAATATATTGTATTTTATATCGTAATTATTTATTTTTTAAAATAGTGGATAGATAAAAACATCTAGATATTAAAAATGTATTTAAGAGAAATGTAAATATATTTATTAAATATAGTTAATTTTTTAAAGAGATTGTATTTTTAATAGAAATAAATTTTTAAAAAGTCGTAGATGATAAATAGTTATAGATTTTTTATGAAAATTTAATTTATATTAACTGTTAATGCTATTTAAAAAATTTATTAGTATTATAAATATATATAGTATATATGCATGAGAAATATATATATATATATATATATATATAATTTATAGTACGTGAAGATACAGTAAATTATTTTAAATAAATAGTTTATGTAAAGTTAATGAATAATATAAAATATAATATGTATTTAAATAAAAATATGTTTTTGTCAATTTTATCAATTTGCATTTATATATAAGTAAAAAACTATTGTATTTTTGCAATAAAAGTAAAATTCAAATATATACTTTATTAAAGAAAATAAATATTTTTTATTTTAAAAAACATTAAATAGCTTTTAATGTACATAATATATAATTATTATTATAATTTAATTATAAAAAATTGTGAAATTTATTTTAAATGTGTTTAAAAAAATCCTTTATTTAAAAGTTCCACGTTTTATGTGAATTAGTAAAATTGAAATTGTAGCTGGAGTAATTCCAAACGTTCTAGCTGCTTGACTAATAGATGTAGGTTTATGTTTGTTTAGGATTGTTTTTGCTTCATTAGATAATCCCGCTATTGTTTTATAATTAAAAGATGCTGGTAAAGAAAAGTTTTTTTGAAGTTTCTGTTTATTTATTTCTTGATTTTGTCTTTGAATATATCCTGAATATTTTGCATTTATTTCTATTTCTTCGATAGCTTTTTTATTATTGATTCCAGGTTGAAATATATCTAAAGAAATTAGTGTTTTGTAATTTACATCTGGTCTTTTCAATAAGGTTAGACCATTTGTTTTTTTATTTATTATTATTTTTAGATTTTTTTTAACTATTTTATAGGAACAAGGAATTATTATGTTTTTAATTCGTTGTGTTTCTTTTTTTATTATTTCTTTTTTTTTATTATAAGAAATCCATCTATTTTTTTTTATTAATCCTAATTTATAAGCTTTTTCAGTTAGTCTTAAATCAGCGTTATTTTCTCTTAAAATCAATCTATGTTCAGCACGTGAAGTAAACATTCTATATGGTTCTTTTACACCTTGTGTACATAAATCGTCAACTAATACTCCTAAATATGCTTCATGTCTTTTTGGGATCCAATATTTTTTTTTACATACGTTTAGAGCGGCGTTTATTCCTGCTAATATTCCTTGAGCAGCAGCTTCTTCATAACCTGTTGTTCCATTTATTTGCCCAGCCAAAAATAATCCTTTGATTGCTTTACTTTCTAAAGTTAACTTTAAATCTCGTGGATCAAAAAAATCATATTCTACAGCATATCCAAACTGAGTTATTTGAGCATTTTCTAGTCCGCAGATAGAATGAACAAAGTCTTCTTGAACGGTTATAGGTAAACTAGTAGAAATTCCGTTAGGGTAAATTTCGTTAGAATATAATCCTTCTGGTTCTAAAAATATTTGATGACTCAATTTATCAGAAAAACGAACAACTTTATCTTCAATGGAAGGACAATATCGAGGTCCTTTTCCTTTTAAGATGCCTGTATAAATAGGACTGTTATGTAAGTTTTTGTGTATTATCTCATGAGTTTTTTGATTAGTATAAGTTATAAAACAAGATACTTGAGGGAGTATAGGAAATGAAGATGGTTTTATAAAGGAAAAATGAGGAATAGGAACATCGCCTTTTTGTTCGATTAATTTTTCAAAATTAATAGAATCTTTTTTAATCCTTGGGGGCGTTCCAGTTTTTAATCTATTGTTTTTTAGTGGTATCTGAGATAAAAAATTTGCTAATTTAACTGAAGAATGATCTCCTATTCGACCGCCCCATGTTTTTTTAAATCCAGTATATAATTCTCCTTTTAAGAAAGTACCCATAGTTAAAATTGTTGATACGGAATAAATTTTTTCTTGTTTTTCAGTTATTATTCCTAATACAGTATTATTTTTTATAATTAATGCTATAACTTCTCTTTCAATAATACTTAAGTTTTTTTCTTTATCTAATTTTTCTTGAATATACTTTTTATATAAAAATTTGTCAGCTTGAGCTCGTGTAGATCTTACCGCTGGTCCTTTACTAGAATTTAATATTTTAAATTGAATTCCAGAATTATCAATAGCTTTAGCCATAATACCACCTAAAGCGTCTATTTCTTTTACTAAATGGCTTTTTCCTATTCCTCCAATTGCTGGATTACAGGATAAAGCGCCTATAGTGTTTTTATTTTTTGTAATAAGTAAAGTAGAATATCCCATTCTACTAGATGCTAATGACGCTTCAATTCCAGCATGACCACCACCTACAACTATTATTTTAAATGTATTAATTTCTAACATTTTCAACTCCTATTTACAGGATAAAATAGAATATAATAATTATGAATAGGAAACGTATAAAATACGATTTCTTTTATAAAGAATAGTTTCTTTAAATTTATAAGTATTAACTATTATTATTATTAAAATAATAATATGCTGTAATTTTAAAAAAAGATAATAATTATTTTTAATAAATTGATTATATTGAGAAAAATTTTCAATAATTAATTGAACAGAATAAGTAAAATATAGATTTTAAAGTAAAAATAAAA